>JBDTJC010000206.1:0-31263 GCA_039936055.1 Polyangiaceae bacterium
TCTGGTCGCCACCCGAGCAAAAGGCGTCCTTGCCGGCGCCGGTCAGAATGATCACGCCCACGTCGCTGTCGTCGCGCGCGTCGCCGAAGGCGTGCTCCATTTCTTGGATCGTCTGCGGACGGAAGGCATTGCGCACTTCGGGTCGATTGATGGTGATCTTGGCGATGCCTTCGCTGGACTTCTCGTAAATGATGTCTTCGAAGCCTTCGCCACGGGTCCACTCGATATCGGTCATGTCTGATTTCCTCGACGGATCACTGCGCTAATGAACTCGGGTTGCTCGAGCAACAGATCATGCCCGGCCCCCTCTACTATTTCTGTAGTGGCCTGCGGCAGGTGCCCGGCCATGTCGCGCGCGAGCGCGCTGAATTTGGTGTCTAAAGCGCCGGCCAATAGGGTCACGGGTACGCGAAGCTCCGGCAGCCGCGCGCCGTAGTTTGGCATTTCCCCGAGGCCGGTGAGCCGTAGCGAGAGCGCCAAACCGTGCGCGCTGTGGCTCAGCCGCTCGGCGCGACGCTGCAGTCTCTGCGTTTCGGGCAGCTGGGCTTGCGTCGCCCACATGGCTTGTGCCTGCCAAGCGTCCACGAATGCGGGCACGCCGCGAGTGAGCAGGGTGTCGCACCAGGTCGCGTCGGAGGCGCGCCGAGCCGCGCGCTCAGCCGCGCTTTGCAGACCAGGGTGGCAACTGAGCAACGTGAGCCGTGTGACGCGCGTGGGATGTCGCAACGCGAGGCCCAACGCGAGGCGCGCGCCCAAGGAATAGCCGACGACGTGGACGCCCGCCGCGGGGGCGAGCGCTGCCAAGCGGTCGACCTCGTCCTCGAAGCCGCGTACCTCGCTGCCCGCGTCCGAGCCCGAGTGCCCGACGAGTGCCGGGACGAGGAGCGTCAGCGCCTTGCGATCAGGGAGGAAGTCCCAGCTTCGCGGGCTGCCAGTGAAGCCATGCAAGGCCAGGAGCGCCGTCACGCTTCCGCCTCCGCCGCGCGTTCGAACTCGGCGCGGATGCGCTGCTCGGTCTCGCGCGCACTCGAGCCTTCGACAATGACGTGCACGATGCTGACGCCGCGCTCGCTCGTCGCCAGCTGCAGTGCTGGCGCGATCTCGGCATCTGCCGTCACGCGCGCGTAGCGGTAGCCAAACAATTGCGCCGCGTGCGCGAGGTTCAACCCTTGCGGCGTGAGCCAAAACTGCGCGGCCTCGACGTGTTCGGTAAATTGGGCAAAAATGGGCAATTGCTCGAAAATTCGCCCGCCGCCATTGTCGAGCACGACGATCGCAAACGGCCCGCGACTGGCTCGCGCCGCCGCTAAGCCGCCAAGATCATGACTGAAACTGACGTCACCGAGTAGCAGCATGGTGGGCTCGTCAGTCGTGCTTGCCGCACCCGCCGCGCCCGAGATCAAACCATCAATCCCGTTGGCTCCACGCTGCGAGAGCACGCGCACGCGCCGTGTGCCGCCCGGCACATAGGCATCCACCTCGCGGATCGGCAGGCTGTTGCCCAGCATCAGCACGCTCGGCTCGGGCAATTGGGCTAGCAGCGAGCGCACCGCGCGGGCTTCGTTCAAGGCTGGGGTCTCGCGTGCGAGTTCCCGCTCGACGACCCGCCAGGCCAGGCGGTTGGCGCTGGACCAAGCCTTCGCGAAGGCGAAACGTGTGCTCGCGTCGCGCAACTCGGTCTGTTGCAAAAGCGCGACGGTCGCTGTGGCGGCGTCCGCACTGGCCGAACTCACGAGCTCGCTGGCCAGGCCGTGCGGATCCGGAAAACCGTGCGGCGCGACCACGAAGCGCCGTCCGGCGAAGCCGCCGCTCAGTAATCGCTCATACGCGCCCGAGGTCGGCGTGCCGCCGAAGCTGAGGATCAGGTCCGGGCGCAGCGCATCAACCAGGTGCGCGGAGCGCAGCAACCACTCGAAGCCGTCGATCAGGCACGCCTGGGGCGCGGCTTCGGAAAGCCAGCGCACTTGGCTGGTGGCCTCGCACAATAGCGGAAAGCCCGTGCGCTCAGCCAAACGAAGCACGGCGAGCGGCGCTTCCGTGGCTAAGTGTGGGCCCACAATGATAAGCCCGCGGGCGGTCTCGGCGCAGGCTCGAGCCAAGCGCGTTACATCACCCTGAAGGGTTGCGCCGGGCGCGCTGCTGGGGCCGCGCAGGAGCAGTTGGTCCACGCTGGCACGCAGTGCGACGGATCCCGCGTCCATCGGCTGTACTGGTTCGAGCGGTTTGCGCGCGCGCGCGTTCAGGTGCACGGGCCCCGGCTCCGGAAAGTGCGTGCGGTGTACGGCGTGGGCCACGCTGCGCAGCACGCCCTGAAGCGCGCTCGGGGCCGGGTCCGGGGCACCCAGCTCGAAAAACGCGCGCACCGAATCGCCGAACAGCTTGATCTGATCGATGGCTTGCGGCGCCGCCGAGTGTTGCAGCTCGAACGGGCGGTCCGCGGTGAGCACGAGCAGCGGCAAGCGCGAAAGCGAGGCCTCGACGACGGCCGGGAAATAGTTCGCGGCGGCCGTGCCAGAAGTGCACACCAGCAAGCTCGGGCGGCCGGTGAGGCGTGCTTGGCCGAGCGCGAAGAACGCTGCCACTCGCTCGTCCACCAGCGAGTGGCAGCGGAAATTTGGCTCGTTCAACGCGGCCCACGCGAACGGCGTGGAGCGCGAGCCAGGGCTCAACACCACGTCTCGGACGCCTGCGCGAGCCAAGCTGCCGAGCAGCAGCCGGGACCACTCAGTGAGCAGCGCGGAGCTCACCCCGCGACTCCGAGCGCTCCCAGTAGCGCGGCCAACTTCCAGCGCGTTTCGGCAAATTCGCTCGGAGCATTCGAAGCCTGCACCACACCCGCGCCGGCATACAGGTCGGCGCGCGTACCGGAGACTACCCCGGAGCGCAGTGCCACCACGAAGCGCCCATCGCCCGCCGCATCGAACCAACCGACGGGGCCGGTATACCAACCACGCTCGTCCGGCTCGTGCTGGGTGATGAAATCGATCGCCGCGCGCGTCGGAACGCCGCCGACCGCGGGCGTCGGGTGCAACCTGCCGACGACTTCGAGCACGTGGCTGGCCTCGCGTAGTTTGCCGACGATGGGCGTCCGCAGGTGCAGCACCGTACGCAGCCGATGAACTTCACGCCGCGCTGCGGCGGAGAGCTCGCTCGTCAGTGGCTCGAGCAGATGCAGGATCTCGCGGACGACGAACTCGTGCTCGCGGATGTCTTTGTCGCTCTCCAGGAGGCGCGCCGCGGCGGTGGTGTCGTCCGCGCTGATTGAGCCGGCCACCGCTTCAGTGCTGATTTCCAGGCCGCGCTTGCGGATCAGCTGCTCCGGGGTGGCCCCCAAAAACGTGCTGTTTCCGCGCCGAAACGCGAAGCGCGTGCTCTCCGGCGCATCCTCACGCAAGCGGGCGTGCACCGCGGCCGGCGAGAGTGCGCGGTCCAAAGTCAGACTCAAGCGCCGCGCCGCGACGATCTTCTGCGCGTGCCCGTGGGCGATCTCGCTCTGGATCTGGGCCACGAGTTCGGCCCACGCTTCGGCTGAGCCCTCCTCGCGCGCGATCTCCCGGGCCGCTTCGGCGGCGGGACTGGGCGTGAATAAGGCACGTAGGGCGCGCTCCACGAGTTGTTCCAGCTCGCTGCGAAATTCCGAGCCACTCCAAGCCTTGCCGGTCACGATGAGGCGCAGCCACGCGCCGTCACGGGTCTTCAAGTACGTCAGCCGCGGGAGCACGAAGCGCGCGTCGCCGAACTCACGCCACAACGGACTCTGCGCTTGCCCGGCTTGGAAGGCGAAGCCGCCGAAGAAACACGGCGCAGGCGCGAGTGGGTCCGCAAGGCTCGGATCGAGCTGTTGCCAAACGTCTTGGGCTTGGGCTTGGATACTCTGAAAGCGATCCACCCCGCTTGCGCGAAGGGTGAAGGCAGCGCCCAGGCCGCACGCTTCGTCTTCTCCGGGCGGCGCCCAAAGGACGGCATCGCCCTCGTTCTCGGCGGCAAGCAGGCGTTCGCTCGGCACGTGGGGCACGGGCCAAGTAAGTGCCACGAACGGCGCGCTACTATTGAGCCGGCCCAAATCACGAGCGATCCGTTCGAGCAGCGCTTCGCGGTCGTTGGCGTGATCCAAGGCGCGGCTCGGCGCACCAAGCTCCGCGCGCTCGTAAGACGGCCGCTCGGCTCCCTGAGTCGTCATGCCGGCTGTCCGGGTTCCGCCACATACAAGTGACACACGCCGAAGGTCAGCGGGTGCACCCCGAGCACGTTCAAGTTCGAGCTCTGCATCAGGGCGGCAAACTCAGCCGAAGGCGGGAACGCCGCGATGGACCGTTGTAAGTACTGATACTCTTTCACGCCCGAGAGCAGCGCGCCGACGTACGGCACCACGGTGTGAATGTGGAACCGCGCCAGCGCACCCAAGACGCCCGAGCGCGGCTCGGACAGCTCCAAGATTGCGATGCGCCCACCCGGACGGGTGACGCGCGCCATCTCGCGCAACGCCTTGGCCCGGTCTGGTACGTTGCGGATACCGAACGCGATGCACACCGAGGCAAACGAATCATCCTCGAAGGGCAGCGCTTGGGCGTCGCCTTGCACGAGCTCCACGCGCGCCCCGAGCTTGGCGCGTTCCACCTTCACGCGCCCCACATCCAGCATTTTTCCCGAGGGATCCAAGCCCACGACGCTGACGGCGGGTTCGGTCTGTGCGACTTGAATCGCTAAATCCGCCGTGCCCGTGGCTAGGTCCAGGACGCGCTGCCCGGCCGCTAGGTTCAACGCACGTACGGTCTTGCGCCGCCAGCTTTGGTCGATACCGAGCGAGATGACGCGGTTCACCAAATCATAGCGGGCGGCGATGCCGTCGAACATTGCGCCCGAGCCATCACGCGCGGCCAGGGCTGTCACAGGTTCGCTCATGTGTCTCCGTAAACTTTCAAGAAAGGGGTGGGGTCGACGACTTTTCCGGCCACCAGTGCGGTGAGCAGCGTTTCGCCGAGCCTCGACAAGCGCTGCAGCTCGTGCACGCGATCGCGCTTGAAATCTGGGGCGGTGCCGGATGCGCCAGCGCGTGGTAACGCAGCCTCGGCATTGCTCAGAGCCTCGCCAAATTGGCGCACCAGCTCAAGCTCGCGTTCGCGCAGCACTCGCTGCACGAGCTTGCCGATACTGGTTTCGGCTTCGTAGAAGTCGCGTCGCTCGCCGGGGCGCCAAGATTTCTTGACCGCGCCCCACTTGAGCAGCTCGTTCAACGTCATGCTGACGGCGCCGGCGCTCATTTTGAGCTGCTCGCCCAACTCAGCCGCACCCAGCGGCGCGGGCGACAAGTAGAGCAGCGTCCACATTCGCCCCATCGGTCGCTTGAATCCCCAAAACTCCATCAAGCGCCCGATCGTGTCGGCGACTTCGAGCTCCGCGGGGGTCACCGGTTCTGCGGCGGGTCCGGACATCAGCTTCTTGTTTGAGCTTTCAAAACTTCGTGAAACTTTAGGCTCCGCGTCCGGTTTGGTCAAGCGCAGGCGCGTGAAGTAGCAGGCTCAGTCCGCGATTTCTTTGCGGGAGGGCGAGTCGCTGGTGGGCGAGCGATGCCCGTCGTCGGCTTCCACGGCCGGCTGCTTGGATGCAGACACGTGCGGCGCTGGGACCGACACGGCGCGCAGGCTGATTGAACCAATCACGGTGGACGCGGGCGTTGGGCTGCGCGGGACGCTCACTGCGTCCGAAGACGCGCGGCGCCCGATGGTAGCCGGCACCGGAGTCATCTCGCTGTTCGCGAGTTCTTGCCACGCCGCATCGCGCTCACGTTCACAGCGCGTCGCATACTCGCGGGCTTGGTCGCGTTGTGCGGTCAATTCGTCGATTTCGTGCTGACGCTTGTGGGTGCCGCGCGCTGCGGTTTCCTGCAGCATGTGGCGCAAATCGGCGACCTGGCGACCGTGGTCGGAGATGATCTCTGCCAAGAACAGGTCCTGTTGCTCGATCAAAAACTCGCGCTCGCGTGCGCTGTCGTGCCGAATCACGTCCAACATTTGTTCTAGTTGGCCCATGCGATAGCGCAGCGCGTGCTCTTCTTCGTGACGGCGCGTGAGATACGTGCGGAGTTCGTCGAGCTCGAGCGTCAGCTCGGCATTCGCATCACGCGCTGCGGTCGCGCCCGCGGCGAGGTGCTTCAGGCCACGCCGCAACAAACCGAGGTTGGCTTCGGTGCGCGTGACATTGGCCAGAGCGACCTCCAAGCGCTCGACGCCCCCTTCGAGTGACAAATCCTCACGCCGTCGCGCCGGCGGGATGCCGCTTTCGAACTGGGTGTTCAGGCTCACACGCAGGGGACTCGAGTCGGGTACTCGCCCCATGCTCGAGTCCTGCGCGAGCGCATCGAACGTCGGTTCGGTGTTTTCGAGGGCCATTGTGGGTGCTTGTCGGCCAATGTCGTTCCGGCCGCAAGGGCTTCTTTCGCGTGTGCGTAGAACTCAACAGCGTTACCGCAAGACCGACATTTCGGACGGATTTCGCCGATTGCGGGCTCCGCGGGAAAACGCGTCGTCGCGCGAACCTCGACAAGCTTTTGCAAAGTTCTGCGGGGAGTGCGGCGCTGCGCTAGAACCCATTCATGACTGGCTCACTGATGAAGCGCGGCGCCCGTGCACCGATCTTGGCGCTGGCGCTGGCGCTGGCGGTCGCGCTGCCGCTCGGCCTGTCTCTTTCTGAGAGGGCGCACGCGGATACGCCGAAGCAGCCGATCGACCCAGCAAACGACTTCGCGGAAGACATCCAAGGCAACGTGCCCGGCGCCAGCGCGATCGAGGGCCGCCTGATGGCGCCGTGTTGCTGGACGCAAACGATCGACATTCACGACTCGGAGATTTCGCTCAGCATGCGTCACGAGATCCGTCGACGCCTGCGCAACGGTGAATCCGCTGACGCGATCGAAGCCTCGTTCGTCGAGCGTTACGGGCCGAAGATCCTGGCGGTCCAGCCGAACAGCCAACTGAAGAACGTCTTCATTGGCTTGTCGGTCGTGATGGGCGGCGCTGGCGTCGCGGCGGTGATGATGCTGGGCCGGTGGCGCAAACAAACCGCGGCCGCTCGCGCTAAGGATCCGGCGCCCGGCGACGAAGCGCGCGACAAGTGGGATGACAAGCTCGACGCCGAATTGAAGGATCTCGACAAAGAGTAAGCGCGCTGGGAGTCAGCCGCGCTTCACGGGCTTCTGCGTTGTCGGCCGCGCGCTACTCGCTTGAGCGGCTGGCTTTTTGCCCGGCTTTGCTGCCACAGGCTTATCCAGGGAGCGGAACATCGCCACGGCGGCCTCCGCGGCTTTCTTGGCACGCTCGGTTTCGCCGCGCATTTCCATCAAGAACCGACTCGGGATCTGCGCGCGCGGCTTGCCCCACTTCATCCGTTCCTTGCAGAACGTCATGGTCAGTGAATCCTGTGCGCGCGTCACGCCCACGTAGCACAGCCGCCGCTCTTCATCGATGCTCTTGCCGTCGACGATCGAGCGCTGATGGGGCATCAGGCCCTCTTCCATGCCCACCATGTAAACGTGCGGGAATTCCAGGCCCTTGGCGCTGTGCAGGGTCATCAAGGTGACGGCGCGTCGCTCGCGTTTGTCGTCGTCTTTTTGATCTTCGCGCCCGGCCAACGCGGCTTCTTCCAGGAAGCCGAGCAGCGTGGCGCCTTCGGTCCGCTGCTCATACAGTGCAATCGAGTTCAGGAACTCTTGAATCGAGGCCAGGCGTGCCTCGATGTCCCCGGCGGTTTTGTATACGCGGTCGAGTTCAGCACGGTAGTTCACGGTACTCAGCAACTCCTGCGCGAAGTCGAACAGGGGGGTAGTGGCGGCGGCCAGCTTGGCCCGCTGCTTCTCAATCAAAGTGCGGAATTCCTCGATGCGCAGACTAGCGATGTGCGGAATTTCGCCGGTCGCGGTGGCTTCCGGCAGGACTTGCCACAGCGGCAAGCCGCGCGAGACGGCGATTTTCATCAGCGTCTCGATCGTGCCGGCTCCGATGCCGCGCGCGGGCGTATTGATGATGCGGAGTAGTGACACTTCGTCCGACGGATTGCCGAGCACGCGCAGGTAGGCGAGCACATCCCGCACCTCTTTGCGGTCGTAGAAGGACATGCCGCCGACGAGCACGTAGGGGATGCGTGCACGCCTGAGCTCGAGCTCGAACGCGCGCGGTTGCTCGTTGGTGCGGAACAAGATCGCAATGTCGCTCGGGCGCCAGCGCAGCGATTCATCCACGCCTTCCATACGCTGACGCATTTCGGCGATCACCGATTCTGCTTCGAGCGTTTCGTTCTCCATACGCAGCACGCGCGGCGGGAGGCCGCCCTCGCGGAAAGGGCGCAGGATCTTGTCGTGGCGTGAGCTATTGTGCGCAATGAGCGTGTTGGCGGCCTCCAAGATCGGGGATTTTGAGCGGTAATTGTCCTCCAGACGCACCACTTTGGCGTCCGGCCAATCCTTCTTAAAGTTCAGGATGTGCGAGACGTCCGCGCCGCGCCAACCGTAGATGGACTGATCGTCGTCACCCACGACGCACAGGTTGCGGTGGCGATCCGCGAGCGCTTTCACGATACGGTACTGCGGGCCGTTCGTGTCCTGGTACTCGTCGATCAATAAATGATCGAAGCGACCCGCTTCGGACAGACGCACGTCAGCGTGCTTGTCGAATAGTTCCTCGGTCGACAGCAGCAGATCGTCGAAGTCCATCGAGCCGCAGGCGCGTAGCTGGATTTGGTATTTGGCGTACGCGGAAGCGGCGAGTTGCTCGCGATCCCCATTGGCGAGGCCTTCTGCGGCGTCAGGGCGAATGCCTTGGCTCTTCCAGCCACTGATCAAGTGCAGCAGGTCACCCGGACGTAGCTTGTCCGAACTGACGCGGATATCGCGCAGCGCGCCGCGTGCCAAGGTTTCCTGGTCACTGCGATCGTAGATGGCGAATTCCTTGGGATAGCCGAGGCGGTCGGCGTGGCGGCGCAAGATGCGCACACACAAGGCGTGGAACGTGGAGATCTCCGGCGGCTTCACGTTGCGCGGGCGCTTGCCGAGCAGGTGGATCGCGCGTTCGCGCATCTCGCGCGCGGCCTTGTTCGTGAAAGTCACGGCCAAGATGCGGTCTTGCACCTGACCACGCCTGATCAACTCCGCGATGCGGAAGGTGATCACGCGCGTTTTGCCAGTGCCGGCTCCAGCGAGCACCAGGAGTGGCCCCGCCAGCGTCATCACTGCGCTGTGCTGCGCGGGGTTCAGATCAGGGCGGCTCACGTTGTTTCCATAGGAGCGCTTGGGCTGCCGGATCAAGCTTGACGACGGCAAAAAATCCAGGCTTGGGGAAGGAGTGAAGCTTCACACGGAAACCTCGGGCAATGGCCCGCGAATTCTCCTTTGTCACGGCTTTGGTGGCAGCGCGCGCAATTGGCGGATGCAGGCGCGGGCGCTGCGCGGCGACTTTCGCGTGACGCTGTTTGACCTACGCGGTCACTCGCGCAGTTTGGCGCCCACGGAGCCGGAGGCCTACACTGCCCAGGCGCTGCGCTCGGACCTGGATGAGCTGGTACGGAGCGACGAAACCCCCGTGATCCTCGGCGGGCTCAGCCTAGGCGCGAAGCTCGTGCTCGAGTACGCGCTGGAGCAGCCCGAGCTGGTGCGAGCGTTAGTGTTGGCATCGTATCCGAGCTCGGGGGAGGTCGAGAAGCGACGCGACTGGGCGACGGGGTTCGCCAACGCGATCGAAGCCCGCGGCTTGGACGAAGCCGGTGCCGAGTTCGTGTGGGGCGAGCGCTCGCGTTTCGATCCCAAAGGCGCGGCGCTGATTCGCCAAGGCTTGTTGGAGCACTCGCCGTTTGCGCTCGCGCAGATCTTACGCCAGGTGCTGGCGCCTTCGCCTTCTCCGTGCAGCATGGCAGAGCGCTTGGGCGCGCTGCACATTCCGACCTGTGTGATCGCCGGGTCCGATGACACGGAGAGCTTGCCGCCCTGTCGCGACTTGGCTGAGCTGCTGCCCAATAGCGAACTGCACGTGCTAGAAGGCGCAGGTCACGTCGTGAACCTGACCAAGCCCGCGGAGTTCGATCAGATCCTGACCTCGTTTTTGGCCCCATTTCGCGCGCAGGAGTGACGGCTCAGCTCGCGGGGCCGAGCGTAGACATGATCGTGCCCCACAGCTCACGCGCCTGGAACAGGCCGATGATGCTCAGCACGACGCCGACCGCGAAGCCCACGACTGTGGTGACCTTGCCCCATTTGAGCTTGTTTTCAGCGTCTGACATGTTGCCCGCATCAGCGGCTTGCATAGCCATGTAGCAAAAAACGATGCCGATCACGCCGAACAAACAGCCGCACGTCATGAAGCTCACGCCGCCGACGATCAACCAGGTTTGCGCTTCCTTCTTCACGGCGGGCGCGGGCGGACGCCCGCCGGGGCCGTAGCCTCCGGGATACCCAGGCGCTGGGGCGCCATAGGGCGCACCGGGTGGACCGTAGCCTCCCGGCGCACCGGGCGGGGGCGGGTAGCCACCGGGTGGACCGTAGCCTCCCGGCGCACCGGGCGGGGGCGGGTAGCGACCGGGACCCTGCGGCGGCCCATAGCCGCCACCGCCTGGCGGCGGGTAGCCGCCGCCTTGAGTGTGACGTGGGTCGTGTGCAGTCGTCATCGTTGGTCCTTGGAAATGGTGACTCGCCCGCGTCAACGCGCGAGAGTAGGACAAAAGTCTGGTGCCGCTCCAAAGTATTTGCCGCGCATACGGGTTCTTACTGCTGGCGCTGCCGGCGGCCGGTCTTGCGGCCTGCGCCAAACACGACGTGGCCTCCAAACCGACGGTTCACGAGGCGTACGCTCGCGGCGACCGCGTGGTTGTGGAGCAAGCGGCGGCCGAGTTTTTCGAGGGCCGTGTGCTGGCCCTTGCGGGCGATCAGCTGCGCGTTCAAGCGAGCGGCGGCAATGACTCTCTGAATGTCGAGCCGAGCGACGTGTATCGCTTGCCGCCCGAAGCGCGGGAACTGGTCGTGAACGCGCTGGTGATTTGCGGGCGTGCTGAGGCTTGGCAGCCCTGCCGCGTGCAGGCGCTGGCAGGAGGCACGGTCACCGCGAGTGACGCGACAGGTGAGGGCTTCGAGTTACCGCGCGAGCGCGTGCTCGTGCCCTCCGCGCTCACGGAGCTGAACCTCAAACGCTACTTTGCGCGTAAGGAATCGGAACTCAGTTTCGCGCGCAGCGCACTGCTGGCCGGGAACCCACGCCCGGAGCCCGGTTGGCATGCGGGCTTGCACGAACGAGTGTTGGTTCAACTCGGCGGGGACTGGTTCACCGGGTACGTGCACGAACTCGGTGAGGACAGCGCCGTGATCAGGCTAGGCGCTGGTCAGCGCCTAGCGACGGTGCCTATGGGCGCGCTCGCTGCCGGGCCCCCGACGGTGTCCACGGCAGAGCTTCGACACGGGGACTTCGTGCTGCTTCGTCCAGAAGCGGGTTCGGATCCGTGGGCGCGCTGGCAAGTCTTGCGCGTGGACGGTACCGAAATTAAACTTGTGGACGCGAGCAACACGTTGCACTCCGCGACGGTGCGCGACATCGTGCTGCTCCGGCCCTGAGTCGTGGCTCAGCGCGAAGGCGTCGACATGCGGGTGGTGGAGAGCGCCTCGCCGTGGCCCGCGGCCACGCGGAATTCAGCGCGCGCGTGGAGGTTGCCGCCGTCGCGACCCTCGATGGCACAGATTCGAGCGCTCGTGACGACTGTGCCACGAGCGAGAGCGAGCTCTTCACGCGAGTCGTTGTTGAGCACGCGAACCTCTGCACCCGTGCTACCCGCGCCGAGCGCGAGTGTGATCTCGACACAGCGCCCGACCGGCAGCAGCAGATCTTCGTGACCCAGGTGCTCTGGGCTCAGGTCATGGATGGTGATTTTGCCGACTTGCGCGCCACTGCGGATCAGTCCGTGTTCCAGCATGCGCGTGAGTAGGCGCCCCGCGGCGAGCGGCGAACTCTGCAAAAGAGGCGGAATTTCCGGTTCGACGCGCATCTCGACACTGTACGCCCCGGGACGCGACAAGCTTTCGGTGTCCAGGCGCGCTGGGCCCCCGCCAGAGCAGGCGAATAACACCGGGCTTGCGCGTTGCCCGCTTTCTGCGATCAGCGAGTCGTCCGCGCTCCACAAGCGCGCCGAGACATCACGCACAGGCGAAGCCGATAGAATGTCCAAGCGTGCGCAGCCTTTGGGCAGCGCGAAGGAGGCGCTGTCGAGGCGGCCTGGCTGGAGCGCGCCAGTCTTGAGCACTTTCGCTTTTGGGTAACCGAGGCCTTCGAGCCGAGCGGCGGTCTTCTTGCGAGCGTCGTCGAGCGTGCCCGTTTCGTAGCGCTCGATGCGCCAAGCGTCGTCGATGTCGTTGGCCGTGCCGGGTGCGGATTGCGACAGGACGAGCACTGCCACGCCGCGGCCACCTTGCGGACGAAGCTCGAACGTGAGCGTGCTGCTCAACGGCGAACACACCACCAGCGAGCGGTCACGGCCGAGGGCAGCCGCTCGCCCCAAGATCTGGCCGTTTTCGTCGTGCGCGGACAGTTCGAGGTGGGATAGCTCGTCACTTGCGAGGACCAACGCGCTGAGGCACCGGTTCCCTTCGACCGTGGCGCTGACGCGAGTGGCGATGCGTGCGTCGAGCGGCACCGCGACGCGCCGCACGTCTTGCCAAGTGCCGCCCAGACGCTTTCGGTGTTCGGCGATGCGTTCGGCAAGCCCGGGCCACGTCGCGAGTCGAGCGTCCGCATCACCTTGGCTGTGGCGGGCGTGATAGGTGTTGGCGGCGCGCTCGGCGTCTTTGGGCGGCATACGTTCCACGCCCACCGCGACGAGCCCCTGACCGGAAGCAATGCGCGCGGCGATGTACACGCGTGCGGGGTGCGGTGGGCAGATCAACAGTGCCGGGGTTTTGTCTGGGCCTTCGTCCATACCGAGCACCGCGCCATCTTCGCCGAACGCCGTTAGGTCCAGATCCTCGATGCTCTCCGTGCCGCGCGCGATGAAAACAGCGCAGGAATCCAGCGGCAAATCGACGAGTGCAGCCACGCGATCCCCGGCGACGCCGGCTTCGACGGTGATCACCTGGCTTTCACGTTCGGGTCGAAACCAGCTGCGGGTATCGGGCTTGCCCGCCACTTTGCCGAAAGACGCGGGCGCTAGTGTCGCGGCGACTGGTGCGCTCGCGCGCGTGCAACCGACAGCACTCAGCGCGGCGAACCCGAGCAGAAGTACCGAGAACATCCGCGACATCAGCGCGCTCCTTGCCCGAGCGGCGCGCGTCCGGTTTCCCAAATTGCGAGTAGCCAAGCTAAATTCGAGCCCTCGCCGCCGACCTCCAGCGTTGCGTTGCTGGCGCCGTTCGCGCAGAACGACACACCGGTGCCCTCGCTATCGGCGGAGCCGCGCGCTACTTCGCCCGGTGCATGCGCGAGCGCGAATAGCGACAAGCGTACGGCGTTGCCGCGCACTGGGATCAAGAACGCGGTGTAACAAGCGTCCGGCTCGACTTCGATCGGCAATGAGGTCGTGCCTTGAACGCCTAGCGACTCGTACAGCGGCTTGCTCGGCAGTGGCAGATGCAGCGCGCGCGCGACCTGCGCGAGGCGCGCGCGCGCCTCGGGCCCCCATGAACCGGGCAAGCCCGTCGGCAAATCCCAGCGCGCACGGGTCAACGTCAGGTGTAGGTGCGGCGTGGCCCCGACGAAGCGCAATTGCAGCGCCGCCGGCGCACCGATGCACACGCTCAGCGTCGCGTCGGCGTCATCCGCGCGGTCGATGGCTAGGCGAGTGTTGGTCACCGGGTCCGCCAGTTCGAGATCCAGATCGATGGCCGGCGACGACCCAGCCGATTTTGCTTCGGCAAGCAACGTCAGCTCGTGACACCCAGCGGCCAATTGAATGGGCGCTGCCCCCGAGCCATCTTCGCCTGCCAGCACGGTGTCGCGCTCGAAGCTCTGCGCGCCGTCGCGCCGTGCGCGTGCGGACAGGCGTCGCAGGCGTTGGCTGAGCGGAGGCACGGCGGGTAGTTCGCCCGGATCACCGAGCGGCAGCTCGGTTCCTGGATCGCGCCCGGGCAGCACCTCTGTCAGCTTCGGTACGAAAGCGGGGGCGATGCTGAGCAGGGTCTCGATCACCCCGCGCGGCGAACGCATTTCCACGACCATGCCCGCGAGGAACGGCTTGCTCGAACCACAGCGCGTGATCTCCAGCGCGCCCGCTGCGCTCGATTCGGCAAACGCCGTACTCGGCGCGGCAGGGTCGAACTTGGAGAAGTGGATCAAGAAATGCGCTTCCGGGACGCCCAAGATCGAGACCGTCACGCAGCTCGAATCCTTGCCATCCAGCAGCTCGGGCGCGACCGAAAACGGCAGGCGGTCGCCGTGCTCGAGCAAGCGCGGCTTGAGCCGCAGCACGCGCCCGTAGCTGGCACGCGCCATACTCAGCGCCCGGACATCCGCGCCGAGCTCGGCCTGTGCAGGCACCGGCCAACATGGCAGGCCCAGTACGATTCCGAGCCAACGATGCCACTTCATGCGAGTGGCGGTAAGCTTAGTCCAGCTTCGAAAACGGTGCTTCGACGAAAGCGTTCGTCGAATTATCCCAGATAAACAGGCGATGCGCGCTGACTGCGCCCTTGTCCACGGCGGTCACCAGGTAGGCGAGCGCGTAGCTCGGCGCGCCCGTGTTGCCCATGGTCATGCTGGCCGCGTCTTCCGCGCTGAAATACGCGCCGCAGTCCAAGTGCGAGTGGAAGAACACCTTCACGGGGCGTCCCCCCTGCACGCCTTCGGAGATCGCGCGCTCGAACTTGAGCGAGTTGATCTTGAAGTACTCGCGGCCGGTGCGCGGGTGTCCTTCGGGATCGACCTGGTGATACTTGTTCGCCAAATTTTCGAGCTCAACCGCGGTATCCGCCAAGAGCGGGTCCGCGGCGGGGCCAGTGATGTAGCCGCAGGCTTCTTCGTCGCGGCCATAGGCGGCGATGCAAGCGCGTTCGATTTCGCGCAGCGCGTTTTGGGGGATCTTCACGCCCCCTTTGATCCAAGCGGTGTCGGTCATCTGGTTCTCTCTTCCAGGCGTTACCAGAGGTAGCGTTTTTCCCACTTCATGGGCGCAAAATAGCGGTCCCCGCGATCACAGGCGATGGTCACGACGCAGCCAGTCTTGCCCTCTTTGTGCAGCCGCTCGGCGAGCTTGAGTGCGCCGAAGATGTTCGCGCCCGTGGAGTGCCCCACGTGCAAACCCTCCTCGAGCGCGACACGGTCGGACATGTCCCAGCCGTCTTCGGTCGAAACGGGCATGATCTCGTCCGGCACGCGTGAGTCGTAAATCGGCGGGACGATGCTGGATGCGATGTGCTTCAACCCTTCGAGCCCGTGCAGCGGTTGATCGGGTTCGATTGCCACGCAGTGAATGGGGCGGGAGTGTGTGTGCAAGCGGCGCGTGGTGCCCATCATGGTGCCTGTCGTGCCCAACCCGGCGCAGAAGTGCGTGATGCGGTCGCCCAGCGCGTCCAAGATTTCTACGCCTGTGCCGTCGTAGTGGGCGAGGGGGTTGGACGGGTTCGAGTATTGGTCCGGGTAGAAGTATTTGTCCGGGTTTTCCGCGACAATCTTGCGCACCAAGCGAATCGCGCCGTCGGACCCTTCCAGCGGATCGCTGTAGATGAGCTCGGTGCCGAAGGCCTGGGTGATGTCCTTGCGGGCTTTGGTGACGTTGCTCGGCATCACCAGTTGGATCTTGTAGCCGAGTGCTGCGCCCACCAAAGAGTACGCGACGCCCGTATTGCCGCTGGTCGAATCGATCAAGATTCGATCCGTAGTCAGCCGGCCGTCATGGATGGCGTCGAGCATCATGCGTTTGGCTGCGCGGTCTTTGACCGAGCCACCCGGGTTCATGAACTCCAGTTTGACGTACACCTCTACGCCGGGCGCGGAGCGCGCCACCTTCTCCAGGCGAATCACGGGTGTGTTGCCGACCGCGTCCAGGACGGAGGACAAGCGGCGTGAACGTGTCAGGCGAATGCTCATCTTCGAACCGTATCCAAGGCCAAAATAGAGCGTATTTGTGCGATTGCGCGCCACGCGCCGGCGGCCTGACGACGCGTGCTTTCGTGCCGGAACAACCCGCCGTGCGGAAATGCGAGCGCGGGCTGATTCGGCCGTATTGAAAGCCGATCGATACCCGCTCGGTGCAGATACAAGAACTCGGTCAAGCTGCCGTCAGTGCCGCACACTTCCAGAGTGGCGGCGGACAACCGAGCTTGGCCTGCTTCCCCGACTTCAGACAATCGGATCTGGCGCGTGAGCGGGTGCTCGACGTACATCAGCCGCCTGCGATGGCCGGAACGATGCTGATTTCGTCGGTTGCCTTGAGCGCCGTCGCGAGGCCGTCCAGGAAGCGGATGTCTTCGTCGCCGACGTAGATGTTGACGAAGCGACGCACGCCCTTGTCGTCGAGCAGACGCTCGCGGATGCCCGGGTGATTCTTCTCCAGGGTTTCGATCACGTCTTTGACGGTGTCGCCCGCGGCTTGCACTTGGTCTTCGCCGCCGGTCAGCACGCGGAGGGGGGTCGGGATACGCACAGTTGCCATGTAATGCTCCTTCTTTTCTTAGGCGGCACAGCTTGCAGCCGTGTAGCGGTTAACAGTGATATTGGGGATGCTGCGCTGCGGGCCACACAGCGCGCAGTCGGCGCGCGCGGCGACGCGGAATTCCCGCGCGCAGTCCGTCTTGGCGTCGTAGCTGACGATCGAGCCGAAGACGGATTGATCACCCAGCAGGATCGACAGCGCGCGGTCCGCCATCAGCGCACCCGCAAGACCAGTGACCGGCCCGAGCACGCCTGCCTCGGCGCAATTCGGCGCGGCTTCGCCGCTTGGTAGATCCTCGAACAAGCAGCGGTAACAAGGCGCGCCCTCCGCAGCGACGCTGAGCACGGTGGCACGCAAGCGCACTGCAGCGCCGTGCACGACCGCGCGCTGCTCGAGGTAACAAGCGTCCGCGCACAGGAACTTGGTCGCGAAGTTGTCGGCGCCTTCGAGCACGACGTCCACACTCGCCACGAGTTCACGGGCGTTTTCCGGCAACAAGCGTGAAGGCACGAGCGTTATACTGCCCGGGTGTGCGCCGACGCGGTACAGCGCGCGCTCGGCTGCCGTCAGCTTGTCAGTGCCGACGTCCGCTTCGGTGAAGAGGATCTGACGATGCAGGTTCGTGGCGTCCACGACGTCATCATCACAAAGCACGATGCGCCCCACGCCGGCTTCCACCAAGGCGAGCGCCACCGGGCAGCCTAGGCCGCCGACGCCGACGACGAGCGCCGACCGCTGCTGGAGCGCGTCGCGCTCAGGACTTGAAGTACTCATCTAGACTGAAGTAGCGCTCGCCAGTGTCACACAACATGGTGACCACGTTCTTGCCTTCGCCCAGCTCGCGCGCGACCTCGAGCGCCACCGCGACATTCGCGCCAGAACTAATGCCTGCCAACAAGCCCTCGCGACGCGCTAGGCCGACCTTGGTAAGGTATGCGAGCTCGTCCGTTACCGTGCGCACTTGCGAGACCACGTTCGGATCGTAGTTGCGCGGCACGAAGCCCGCGGCGATGCCTTGGATCTTGGATGGGCCGCGTTCACCGCGCGAGATGGTGGCGCATGTTTCGGGCTCGACCGCGATCACGAGGCAACTCGGATACAGCTCGCGTAGCGCGCGACCCACGCCGCTGATGGTGCCGCCGGTGCCGACCGCAGCCACGAACGCATGCACCGGTTCACCGGCGAGCGCGTGTACGATTTCCCGTGAAGTCGCCACGAAATGGGCTTCGGGGTTGGCTTGGTTCTCGAATTGCTGCGGCATGAACGAGAGCGGCGTGGCCGCTGCGATTTCACGCGCTTTGGCGATGGCGCCTTCCATTTGCAGCTCTTCCGGCGTGAGCACGAGCTCGGCGCCGAAGGACTGCAGCAATTGGCGGCGTTCCAGACTCATGCTGGCGGGCATGGTCAGCACGCAGCGATAACCTCGGCGCGCGCACACCAACGCGAGCCCAATGCCGGTGTTCCCGCTCGTGGGTTCGACCACGACGCCGCCTGGCCCGAGCTTGCCCTCGCGCTCCGCGCCTTCGATCATCGCTTGGCAGATGCGGTCCTTGACCGAGCCGCCCGGGTTCATCGCTTCGAGCTTGCCGAATACGTTGGCGCGCGGAGTTTCACGGCCCAGCCGACGCACCTCGACTAGCGGCGTGTCGGCGATCAGATCCAACACGCTACCGTAAATGTGTGGGTGACGCGGGAGTGGAGGCAGTGAAGGTTCAGATGACATAGACGTAGCGCTGCGCCCCTGGGCGTTTCAAACCTTGGTCTTCGGCTCGCGTACAGATATCGGCGATCGTCACTTCGTCGAAGCAGGCTTCGACGCGCGTGGACAAATCACGAAACACGATTTCGGTCACGCGCCGCGCGTCACTAGACGGCTGCGTGCGCTTCGGCCCGAGCTCGCGCTCCCCGAGGCTGATCGGCCCCTCCAGCGCGCGCACGACATCACCCAGGCGGATGTCCACCGGGCGGCGTGACAGGCTGTAACCACCCTGCGGCCCACGCTTGGAGCCGACAATGCCCGAGCGCTTCAGGTCTTGGAAGATCTGCTCCAGGAAGCGCGGCGGGATGTGCTGGCGCTCGGCGATGTCCTTGACCTGGGTGGGCTTGCCGTCGTTGTAAAAGGCGATGTCGAACAACGCGCGCACGGCATAGCGGCCCTTGTTCGACAGCTTCACGCACTCGATATGCATTGGCACATCGGTTTTGTCAAGAACCCCAAAGGCGGTTTTTGGGCTGGTTTCCATGCCATTGGAGGCCAGGAGCGAGCGGCCTGCCGGCCCAATTAGTCCGGCACATTTAGCCTGAGGCGGTTTGGTGCGCTGGTTGTAACCATGTAAAAAGCCGGGCTGCAGTCGCGCACAGGGCGCGGGCTGCCTACCTAAGGGGAATTGAGATGATGAGGAATCTGGGGTCTTTCGCCGCTCTGTCGGTGTTGGGTTTGGTCGCGTGTGGCAACCAGGAGCCCGCCGCGGCGCCGCTTTCGCCCCCGCCCGCCGTCACTGTTGCGCCCGCTCCCGTAGCGGTCGCAGCGCCGAAAGAAGAGCCGAAGCCGGTTCCGCTCACGGGTGAGCAGAAAGTGAAGCTGTACCAAGACGGTTGGGCCGCCTTCAACGCCAAGGACTGGCCTAAGTTCACGGCTATCTGGGCTGACAACGCCACCAGCACGCCGCTCGATATGGGGCCGACGCTGAACGGTCCGGTCGCAATTGTCGACGGCGGTGCCAAGCCGTTCGAGACTGCGTTCCCTGACGGTACCGGCGAGATCCAACTGACGCTGGTCAACGACAATACGGTGCTGGGTTTGATCCTGCTGCGCGGCACGAACAGCGGCCCGAGCGCGACTCCGATGGGTCCGGTCCCTGCCACGAACAAGAAGGTCGGCTTCTTCGCCGTTCACCAAATCGACTTCAATGACGCGGGTAAGGCCGTCAAAGAAGTCATGGGCTACGATGGCGGCACCGTCGCGGGCCAGCTGGGCCTGATGCCGATGCCGCACCGCAAGGTGGTCGAGACCGGTTGGACTGAGAAGCCGATCGTGATCGCCTCCGGCAGCGACGTCGAGAAGGCCAACGTGGCCGCAGTGAGCAAAGAGATCGAAGCCTTCAACAAGCACGACGCCGCGGGCGCCATCTCGACTGCTGCGGACGACCTGGTGTTCTCGGAGCTGTCTGCCCCGGCGGACCGCACCGGCAAGAAGGAATCGCTCAAGGGCATCGAAGAGATGTTCAAGGCGTTCCCAGACGCGAAGCTCGAAACGAAGAGCCTGTGGGGCGCGGGCGACTACGTCGTTCAGACAGGCGTGTGGACAGGAACCAACACCGGTGACATGCCCGCGATGCACCTGAAAAAGACGGGCAAAGCAGTCACGCTGCAGTTCGTCGAAATCGACAAGCTCGTTGCCGGTAAGACCAAGAACATCTGGGTTTTCCAGAACGGCGCAGCCGCTGCCGCGCAGCTCGGCTTGATGCCGAAGCCGAAGCCGGAAGCGAAGGCCAAAGAGGCCAAGGCCGCGCCTGCGGCTAAACCTGCGGCGGAAGCCAAGCCCGCCATGATGGCGCCAGCCGCGAAACCGGCGGCCCCTCTGCGCCGGCCGTGATGCACCTCGCGACGCCGTGACTCACTCGGCGGCTTGAACCAGCGACGCGCCGGGCTCGCGCGCCAGCCGTTCGCGCGACGCTCGCGCCGCGGGCAGCCAATCCCCACGGCCCAGCCGCCACCAGAAGAACAGCGCGCCGACGGTGATGTCCACCGTCAGCGCGAGCCAGCCGCCGACCGCGCCGAGACCGTGCCGCATCCCCCAATACCAGGTTAAAGCAGGGATAAAGACCCAGCCCGAGCAGATAGCGGCCAGCGCGGGCACGCGCACGTCACCCGTGCCGCGCAGCACAGAGCGCGACACGATGTTCGCCGCATCGAAAAACTGAAACCCGGACGCGACGTACAGCAAGTGCACGCCGACACCCTGCACTTGCGTGTCCGTCGTGAACAAACGGAGCAGCGGCACCGCTGCGAGGATGAACACTCCAGCAGACAGCACCGCATACAGGCCGGCCACGAGCAGCGCGCTCTTGGCCACTTGCAGCACACGCCGGTCGTCGTTCGCGCCCACCGCTTGGCCCGCGAGCACGGACGCCGCTTCGCCGATTGACACTGCGGGCATGAAGCCGAATTGCAGGATCATCAAAGCGACCTGATGCGCCGCCAAGTCGACCTCACCCATGCGTGCGATCAACAAAACCAACGCAGAAAACGCGCCCACGCTCAGCAGGAACTCGCTGCCGGTCGGTACGCCCATCCGGAACACATCCAGCACGTGCTTGAGGCGCGTGTCTCGCAGGCCGTAGCCCTGCTTGGCTTGGATCGCGAGCATCCAGCCCAGCTCGATCAGCTGCACGAACAAGGTGGCGTAGGCGGCACCGGCGATGCCCAAACCAGCGCTAAAGATCAACGCGTAGTTGAGTGGGATGTGCAGAAAATTGGTCACCAGCGCCACGTACATCGGCGAGCGCGAGTCACCGAGGCCGTAGCGCGCCTCACGCAGGGCGCAGCTCAGCATCACGATCGGCGCGCCGTACAGGCGAATGGACATGTACGTGAACGTCACGCGCCCGGCCTGTGTACTGGCTGAAAAATGCGGCAAATAGTGGGCAAGCGGCAGGCCGATGAGGATGGACAGCATGCTCAGCGCGAGCGCCGCGCACAGCCCGGCGCCCAAAAACGGCAGCACGCCGTCGCCTTCACCGGCACCGATGCCTTGGGCGACCAGCACCTTCACCGCGCGCATCAGCCCGAAGCCAAAACAGATCACCGTCCACAACGCGATGCCGCCCAGCCCAACACCCGCCAACGCGGCGGGCCCCAGGCGACCGACGAACGCCGTGTCCACGACCGTCATCACGGTGAACGACAGACTGGAAACGGTGATCGGCCACGCCAAGGCGACGAGCTCGCGTAACAAGGCGGCCTTGGAAGATGAATCGTGAACAGGAAGAACCGACACGGAAACCTCGAAATCGGCCAGAAAATGCCGCCAAATGCAAAAAGCCGCGGGACCTTGCGGCGCCGCGGCTCAACCTCCCGAGCGAACTCTGTTCTAACTCTGGGTGGGTTCCCGCGCTGCCGCGCGCATGGACGCAAACGCACTACGCATGAAGGCCGGTGGAGCTTGCATCAAGTACTTCGGGTGGCAGCGCATTGGTTTCTGCTCGGTCAGCCGAACGAATGACGCGCGCAGCAATGCGTTCGCCCCGGCGGCGGAGAATGTCGCATACGTTTCCGCAATCGTCAAGGACGCGTGAACTAAGACGAGGAGCGCGACGAGTACAACGCTTCGAGCAGCGGCACGTAGCGGTCCAGCACGAGCTTACGGCGCACCTTTAAGGACGGTGTGAGTAGGCCGTTTTCGACCGTGAAATCCTCGCGGATCAGCGCAAAAGCCTTGGGCTTCTCGTAGCCACGGAAATTCTGCGCGCGCGCCGCGAGCTCCCGTTCGATGAGCTCCTTGACGGCTGTATCCGCAGTCATGTCACGGACGTCCAAGCTCTTCTCCTTCGCCCAGCGCGTGACCGCTGCTTCGTCCAAAACGACGAGCGCCACATTGAACGGACGGTTCAAGCCGTATAGCAGCGCGTTCAAGATGTACGGCGAGAGCTTGAGTTCTTCTTCGAGCGGCGAGGGGACTACGTATTTCCCGTTCTCGAGCTTGTACTGCTCTTTAATGCGCCCCGTGATGTGCAGGTAACCGTCCTCGTCGACGAAGCCCATGTCGCCCGAGCGCAAGCCCCCGTCGGCTTGCAACATTTCGCGCTGCTCCTCTTCGCGATGGTGGTAGCCGCGCATCACGTTATCGCCGTAGATGACGATTTCGCCGTTTTTCGCGTCGCCTGTGACGGAGCGATCGATCTCGATGCGGACGCGCGGCAGGGGCTTGCCCACGGTGCCGAGACGCGTGTGGTCAGGGTAATTCGCCGTCACCACCGGACTCGCTTCGGTCAACCCGTAGCCCTCGTACACGGCGATGCCGAGCGCGTCGACGAATTCCGCTACCTCGCGGGCGAGCGCGGCGCTGCCGCTGACCGAGAAGCGCAGGCGGCCGCCGAAACGCCCGCGCACTTTCGAGAAGATCAGTTTGTCCGCGGCGGCCAAGGCCAAGCCCTGGCCGAGCGTGAGGGCCTCCCCGCGCTTCTTCTGTGTTGCGGCGCGAATGCCGGCTCGAAATAGTGCCTGAATCGGCTTCGGACGCTCGGTCATCTGCTGATTCACGCCGTCGTAGATGCGATTGAAGATGCGCGGCACGGCGATCAAAATCGTGGGCTTCACCTCGGCCAGGTTGCCGATCAGGTTCGGCACTTCGTCGTTCAGGGCCATGCTCGCGCCCACGCTGAACAGCATGTGCAGCTCGCACGTCTGCCCGAAAGCGTGCGCCCAGGGCAAAAATGCTAGCGAGCGATCCGTGGCGCGAATGGGAAATAGCTCGCCGGATGCGATCACGTTGCTGGCGATATTCCAGTGCGAAAGCACGACGCCTTTGGGCTGACCGGTGGTGCCGGAGGTGTAGATGTAACAAGCCTCATCTTCCGGCTTGGGGTGCGTGACCGTGTGCGGGCTTTCGCGGCCATTGGCCAGGAGTTTCTTGTACGAGCGCTCACCACTCTCATGCAGGTCCAGGCCGATGATGTGGCGCAGGTTGGGCAGGCGATCCCCGAGCGAGTCCATCTTCTCGACGACTTGCACGCTTGAGACGATGACCACTTTGGCTTCGCAATCATTGAGGATGAAGGCCCAGTCTTCCAGCGGCTGCGCCTCGTACATGGGCACGAACGTCGCGCACAGACCGAAGGTCGCGTACGCGGCCGCCGCCCATTCCACGCGGTTGCCGGCGATCATCGCCACGCGATCCCCGGGGCCGACTCCTCGCTGGGCGAGGCCCGCGCGTAACGCATCCACCTCAAGCTTGAATTGCGCGTACGTGATCCAGTGCCAAGCGCTGTCGGCTTTGGTCCCGAACACTTCCAGCGGCCCGTGCTTCTCGGTGCTCCGCTGCCACAGCTCGACCAGGGTTTTGAAGTTGCCGCTCATCGGAAATCGCCTCGAGTCATGCAGGCCTTCCTCTATCAACAGGACGCGGGGCTGGGAAGTCGCTTGTTTTGGACGGGGCACGTGCTGACAGCCCGGCGCGGTGTTAGCCTCCGGCGCCCGTGTTTTCAGAGTTCCCCCATCACTGATGCCCGCATACACCCTTGTCACGTTTGGCTGCCAGATGAACCAGCACGATTCGGACCGAATCGGCGAGGTGCTGCGCGGCATTGGCTACAACGAAGTCGCCGAGCCGGCGCTGGCGGACTTGGTCGTGCTGAACACGTGCAGCATTCGCGAGAAGGCCGAGCAAAAGCTGCGCAGTGAGGTGGGCCGGCTCGGGATGCTGAAGCGCAACAAACCGGGCCTGGTGATCGGCGTTGCGGGCTGCATGGCTCAGCAAGAAGGCGAGCGCTTGGCCAAGCGCATGCCGCAGATCGACTTCATGCTCGGCCCCGACAACATCCCTGAGCTCCCGAGCTTACTGGCGGATATCGAACTCGGCGCACCGCCGCGCATCCGCACCGTGTTCGATCTGGAGGCGCCGCAGTTCCTCAGCGCATTGGCCGAGCCGGGGCGCACGGGCGCGACGGCATTCGTGACGATCATGAAGGGCTGTGATGAGCGCTGTACGTACTGCGTCGTGCCGAATACGCGTGGCCCGGAGCGCTATCGCGCCGCGAGTGAGATCTTGGACGAGGTTCGGCGTTTGGTGGCGGCTGGCGTGCGTGAAGTCACGCTGCTCGGCCAAACCGTGAACAGCTACCGCGATCCCGCGGGCTCGTTGTCCGCGGCACCGCGGGCAGGGGAAACGCGCTTCGAACACACCCTGCGCGCCGTTGCGCTGGAAGACGAGAGCGAATTCCCTGCGCTTTTGCGGGCAATCTGCGGGCACGTGCCGGAACTGGCACGGCTTCGCTACACGAGCCCGCATCCGCGCCACCTGACCTGGTCGCTGATCTTGGCGCATCGCGATCTGCCGGCGCTCGCTCGGCACGTGCACATGCCGGTGCAGTCGGGGAGCGATCGCGTACTGAAGCGCATGCTACGGCGCTACTCTGTGGCTGAGTATGAGGAGCGCGTGGCAGCGCTGCGAAAGGAAGTGCCCGGCCTCACGTTCTCGACGGACGTGATCGTCGGCTTTCCGGGTGAAACACGGGAAGACTTCCAAGCCACGTTGGACTTGGCGGAGCGCGTGCGCTTCTCCGGCTTCTTCGGGTTCACGTACTCGGAGCGCCCAAACACGCCGGCACTCAAGCTAGCGGATGACGTGCCGGAAGCCGAAAAGAGCGCGCGCCTGGAGGAGATTTTCGAACTCACCGATCGCCATCGGCGCGAACACTTGCAGAGCTTGGTCGGCAAGACCGAACTCGTGCTCGCTGAGCGGCGCGGCAAAGATGGGGATTTCATGGGCCGCAGCGAGCGCAATGAGATCGTGCATTTCGTGTGCGCGGAAGACGCTTCAGGCCAAATGCTTCCCGTGCGCATCACCGAGGCGTACGACAACTCACTGCGCGGCGCGTTGGAAGCCGGTTTCGCCCTCCCGGCGCGCGCGCCTGTGGCCACCTTTGCCTTGCCGAGTCCGCCCGCGCGGCGCGCCTTGCCGGTCGTCGCGGGGCCGTGATGGGCGACACCGTACGCCCGTTCAAGGGCGTTCATCCGAAAATTGCCGAGGGCGTGTTCATCGCGGACACCGCGCGCGTGATCGGCGACGTCGAGCTCGCTGAAGACGTGAGCATCTGGTTCGGCACGGTACTGCGCGGTGACGTCGGTTCGATTCGCATCGGCGCGCGTTCGAACATTCAAGACCTATCGATGCTGCACATGTCGTACGGCATCTCGAGCACGATCATCGGTGAGGACGTGACCGTCGGGCACCATGTCACGATTCACGGCGCCATCATCGGCAATGGCGTGCTGATCGGTATGGGCGCAATCCTGCTGGATAACTGCGAGATCGGCGAAGAGTCGCTGATCGCGGCCGGCACCGTCATCACGGGCGAAACCAAGATCCCGCCGCGCTCGTTGGTGCTCGGTCAACCTGGCAAAGTCGTGCGCTCGTTGCGGGGCAGCGAGGCGCAACAAGGCCGCACGCTAGCGGCACGTTACGTCGAGCAGGCTCGAGCGCACCGCGACGGTCAGTGACGGCGCTCAGCCGCCCCCGACGAAGTGCACGATCTCCAGTACGTCACCTGCTTGCAGCTCGGTGCTCGGGTGCACGGCGCGCGGTACGACTTCACGGTTGCGCTCCACTGCCACAGGACCGTCCGTCAGACCCAGGTGCTCGACCAAACCGCGCACGGTGAGTCTATCGGGCACTTCTCGCGCATCGCCGTTGACCGTGATTTTCATGGCTAACTCCTGGACATTTGGTCGGGGCGCGCGCTGCGTCAAGCGCGCTGGGCACTCGGCTTGGCCTTCATTGATGGGAGCGGGTAACCTAGGGTGGTGCGAGTCTGGACCGCGTTCATTGGCGGCGCCGTGCTGGCGGGCGCTGCGTTCGGGGCCTACCCGCGCGTGCAGGCCTGGCTCGATCGAGACTTGGGAATTTTGGTTGGGTCGCAAATGCCGCCGGGTCGCGCTGCGTTAGCCGGCTGGCTCGGGCAGCGCCGCCGCGCGGTGAGCGCGCGGCGCGTCACCTTGCTCAGCGAGTCCGGTTCGGTCGATTTGAGCTTCGAGGAGCTCGGGCTCAGTTTGGACGTGGCGCGCAGCGCGCACAATGCTCTGCAGGCCGCGCGTGCGCCGACGTTGCTGGCGCGGCTGCGTGATCAATTAGCGCCACGTCCGGAAATCGACGACGCACCGCTCGCGTTTCGGTTCGACGCCGAGCCCGCGAGTCGCGTGTTGTTGGCATTCGCCAGCAGCGTCTACCGCGAGCCCGTTGATGCTCGACTCGATCTCGTTGCACACGAGCGCATCGCGGACGTCCCAGGTCGCGAGCTCGACCTAGCCGCGTCATTGGTTAACATCGCCGAGGGCGACCGCGAAGACGGCTCGGTCTTTCAAGTCGTGACTCGCCCGATTCCCGCGCGCGTCACGGGTGATATGCTGCGTGTCGTGGACGTGGCGCGTGTGCTGTCCAGCTACGACACGGATTTCACTCATCACGCCGGCCCGCGCGCGCTCAACATTGCCACGGCTGCGCGCTACCTGAATGGCACCGTGATCGCCCCCGGCGAGGTGTTCAGCTTCAACAAGACCGTCGGCGCGCGCACCGTAGGGCGCGGCTTCACCTTCGCCCCCGTGATCGTGGCGGACGAGCTTGAGCCCGGCGTGGGTGGGGGGGTGTGTCAGGTGGCCAGCACGCTGCACGCCGCAGCCGTTTTCGGCGGCTTCGAGGTCGTGCAGCGGCGCAATCACAGTCGTCCGAGCGGCTACACCCCGCTCGGCCTGGACGCCACGGTGGTGGATGGCGAGCTCGATCTCAAGTTGAAGAATCCGTACGACACGCCGCTGATCGTGCATGCCTTCCTGCCCACGCACACCAGCCTGCGCGTAGAGCTGCTCGGGCTTGCCCCGCTCGGCAAGGTCGAGCACTTCTTCCAGGTGAAGGAGAAGCACGCGTTCATGCGTCGCATCGTGGTCGAACCCGGCTTCGAGCCGAACCACAGTGAACGGCATCAGAAGGGCGGCCTGGGCTATGACGTGGTCAGCACCGTGCGCACCACCTATCCTGACGGCCAGCGCAGCTTCCGCTCGTACACGAGCACTTACGACCCAGTGCCAGAGGTGTACTGGGTGGGGCCTGGCACGGATCCGAGCGCGCTCCCGCCGCTCCCCGAAGGCGCCCAGGGCGTCGAATCCGGGGCGGCTGCGGCGGGCCCACCGGGTTGATTCGGTCGCATTGTCGTCTTTGCGCCGAGCCCGTTTTTGCCCTAAAACCCCGTCGTGAACGCCTTCCTGCGCGCCACTCGCCGAGCCGCCTCTTGCGGCGCGCTGTCCGTGCTCGCGCTCGGCTGCAAGCCGAAAGCGGCCACGCAAGGCGCAGCTCCCGCGCTGTCCGCCTCCGCGAACGTTGCCGCATCCGCGTCCGCCGGGGTTCCGGGGCTCGACCACGGTGAGCTCGACATCCAAGCTCCGAGTGACTCGCCCAAGATCGCCGCGACGGCGATTGCCACGACGGTGTACAAGCTCGCGGATACCGGCTCGCGCCGCCTCGGCTACATTCGCCTGGGAGGCGTCGTCGATCGCGACAGCGAACCGACTCGCGGCAGGGGCTGCAAAGGCCAGTGGTACCACGTGTTCCCGATGGGCTTCGTGTGCACGGACGAAGCCACGATCGATCTGGACACGCCCATGGTGCGCGCGGCCAGCCGTCGTCCGGATTTGGACAAGCCGATGCCGTACCGGTACGGCTTCGTGCGCGCCACTTCACCCCAATATTTGCGGGTTCCGACGCACCAAGAGCAGCTGAGGAGCGAGTTCAAGTTGGATGAGCACCTGGCGTGGTTCGAGCAGAACCGCGCTGAGGTGCAAAAGGTAGAGCTCGGCGCCAACGACATCCCGCTGGATGCGCACGGCGTGGCCGCGCCCGGGCTCACTGCTCAACCCGGCTTCAAGCCGTCGCCGGAGCTCAGCGAGAACGAGCTGTTCGGCGGGCAAACCGCCAACGACCCGATCCCGTTCTGGCTCGATGGGGGTCGCAAGGTGCCGAACGTGTCGGGCTACGATGTGCCGGCTTACGCTTACTTCGCCGATCGCGTGCGGCGTAAGACGGGCTTGTCGTTCGTCGGCGCATTCGACACCGAAGATGAGGGCGTGCACCGCCGCTTCGTGACCACGGTGGACATGCGCTTGATCCCGGCCAGCAAGCTCAAGCCGGACTCCGCATCACCCTTCCACGGCCTCGAAATCACCGAAAAAATGGCATTGCCCTTTGCTTGGGTGAACAAGACCGACGTCACGACGTATCGGCTTATCAAAGGCAAGGATGAAGTGCGCGCGGCGGACGCCATCCCGCGGCGCGCACTCGTGCCGCTGAGCGGCAACGCGCGTATCAAGCACGGCGAACGCTTCTATCAAACCGCGCGCGACAAAACCGTGTGGCTACGGGCCGAAGATCTCGGCGTCGTCGACAAGCCGCCGACCTGGCCGGACTTCGCCGAAAAGGGCGAAAAGTGGATCGACGTGTCCATCACCGAGCAAGTTCTGGTGTTGTACGAAGGCAAGAAGGCCGTGTACGCCACGCTGGTTTCCACGGGTCGCGATAAACTCGGGGATCCCAAAGAGACGCTCTCCACGCTGCGCGGCACGTTCCGTTTGCAGAGCAAGCACATCGCCGCCGCGATGGACTCCGAAGAAAATTCAGCTGTTTCCGGCGGTTCACGCGGCCACGAGCATAAAATGAGCGCCAACGCTGCCGAGACTACCGAGCGCCTCAAAAAGGCCGATGCCAGTGGCAAAACGTTGAACGAAGAGGACCGCCGGCGGCTAGCCAACATCAACAAAGGCCGCGATCCGGAGTACGGCATCACCCTGCGCCGCGGTTCCGCAGACTTCGAACTGCGTGACGTGCCGTGGATCCAGTACTTCGCATCGGGTTACGCTTTGCATGGCGCATACTGGCACGACGTATTCGGCATCGCGCGTAGCCACGGCTGCATCAACCTCGCGCCCATCGACGCGCGCTACGTGTTCATGTGGACGGACCCGCCGATCCCGAAGGGCTGGCACGGCATCAATGTAGGTGCCGACATGGGCGAGGGAACCGGTGTGGTCGTGCGCGAGTAGCGCCCGCTGAATTGGGCTCTCTTTCGGTCGACGCTTGGCGAGACTCTCGCTGACCGCGCGTGGCGGATCTCAGCGGACATGCTTCAATAAGACCTACGATGGCCGAGCTTTCGGCTCCTGCTCATCCCGCTCGCAGCCACGGAAGCGCCGAGAACTTGCTGTTTTCGGCCGCTCGGCGCGACCATCGGCTGAGGCTCAAGCGCATGATCCGCAACGCTTTGGCGGCTTTTCTCGGCTTACTGCTCGCGCAGGTCACCTTTGGTGCCGCTTTCGAGCAGATCGCCGCGGCCAACCCGGATGGGTTCGATGCGTTGCGCGCGTTCGGCTTCGGAGCTCGCAACAAGGCGCCGCCGTCTTCCGCAACCGCGGAAGCGCTCGCGCGCGCCGCGCCCACTTCCGTCGCACCCGCACCGGCGGTGATCAGCGAATCCGCGCCGAGGCCCGCGTTGATTCTGATTCCGATTCCGATTCCGATTCCGACGCCGGCAGAAGTCAGTGCGTGCCCTAAGGACATGGTCTTGGTGCAAGGCGAATACTGCACGGAGGTCGCGCAGGTGTGTGCGCGCTGGTTGGACGACGAGACGCTGCCTTTCGCGCGCTGCGCTGAGTACCACTCGCCATCCCGCTGCATCGGCAGCCGCGTGCACGAGCGCTTCTGTATCGACCGCTACGAGTACACGCCGCCCGGTCAGGACCTCCCGCTCAACTATCAAAGCTTCAGCAAAGCCAACGCCCTGTGCACCAGCTTGGGCAAACGCCTGTGCACCGAGAGCGAGTGGAACTTCGCTTGCGAGGGTGAGGAGATGCACCCGTACCCGTACGGCTTCAACCGCTTGGCGGTGTGCAATCAGGATCGCAACGACCTGTTCGAGGTGAACCCGCACCGTCAGATCCTGGCTGACCGCCGCGAGCGCGCCGACGCTCGGCCAGAATGCGTGAGCCCGTTCGGCGTCTACAACATGACCGGCAACATGGACGAGTCCGTGCTCCGCGAAGGCCCCGAGCACGTGGACCCGTTCCGCAACGCGCTCAAGGGCGGCTGGTGGATGCCCGCGCGCAACCGCTGCCGCCCGGCCACCACCGCGCACGACGACTACTACAACGACATTCAGGTCGGCGCGCGCTGCTGTTCGGCCCTGTTGTAAGAGGACCTAGCTAGAATTGGAATCAACTGCAGTGGTGTAAAGCGCTGCAGTCATTCATCTAATCCGACAGACAAGCGAACCGGTGGCCGTGCCTTCGACCGCCCGACCGATCTGCCCTTGACGGGGCGTCCGTGCAGCCGAACAGTCGGGTTCCCAATGAGACGCGTTTCAATCATCGCGGTAGCGGCAGGTCTGACGACCGGTCTGATAGGGGTATGGCGGCACAGCCTGCCGGCGCTCGCTCATCCGGCAGTCGCCGGGGGTGACGGGCCGCTCGCCCGGCCTGCCGCGACGGAAGCGCTGGTCGCAGTACGCGACGCGCCGCTGCGGGCCGCGCCCGAGCCCTCGAGCTGCGGCGAAGGCATGGCCTTGGTCGAAGGCAAGTACTGCCCCGACGTACGGCTCAACTGTAAGAAGTACCTCGACCCCCACGGGCGGTACGAATACTTCCGCTGCGCCGAGTACGGGCCTTCCACCTGCTTATCGAAGGAGCGCAAGCAAATGCGTTTCTGCATCGATAAGCACGAGTTCACTGAACAAGGCGAAACGTTGCCCGCCAACCACCGCAGCTGGCGCGATGGCGACCGCACCTGTCGCAAGCTCGGCAAGCGCATGTGCATGGAGAGCGAATACAACTTCGCGTGCGAGGGCGAGAACATGCAGCCGTACCCGTACGGCTTCACCCGCGACGCCACCGCCTGCAACGCCG
>JBDTJC010000207.1:0-40160 GCA_039936055.1 Polyangiaceae bacterium
GGCCGATCCCGTATGGGAGAGGAGATTCGAGTTCCATGCTCGCCAAACGCATCATTCCCTGCCTCGACGTGCGCGACGGTCGCGTCGTAAAAGGGGTCAATTTCGTCGGTCTTCGTGACGCTGGGGATCCGGTCGAATGCGCTCGCCGGTACGACGCCGAGGGGGCGGACGAGATCACTTTCCTCGACATTACCGCGTCTATTGAGGGCCGCGGTGCGCTCCTGCACGTTGTTGAGCAGACGGCCGAGGTCGTGTTCGCGCCGGTCACCGTCGGAGGCGGCGTGCGTTCTCCCGCGGACGTCAAGTCCCTGCTCGACGCCGGCGCCGACAAAGTCAGCGTCAACTCGGCCGCGGTCGCGGATCCTACGTTGATTTCAGCGATTTCTGCGGCCTGGGGCCGCCAGGTGCTGGTCCTGGCCATCGATGCGAAACGGCGGCCCGAGGGCGGGTTCGAGGTGTTCACGCATGGCGGCCGGCGCGGCACAGGCATGGATCCGGTGGCGTGGGCGCGGCGTGGGGCGGAGCTCGGCGCGGGCGAAATACTGCTCACGAGCATGGATCGCGACGGCACGAAGGCCGGCTACGACCTGGAGCTGCTGCGGTTGATCGTCGACGCGGTCGAGATCCCGGTCATCGCTTCCGGCGGCGTGGGTAACCTGGAGCACCTCCGCGAGGGGCTCGCCGAAGGCGGCGCGGACGCCGCGCTGGCGGCTTCGATCTTTCACGATGGTCTGTTTTCGGTGGGCGAAGCCAAGCGCTACCTGGCCGAGCGCGGAGTTGCAGTTCGAGGAGGCTGAAAATATGAGCGTCACACTTTCCGAGGTCACACGGGCGGCCAAAGCGCATCGAGCGCCCTTGGCCGGCGAGAGCGCCGGCTACCTGGTGTTGGCGATAGCGGATCAGGTGCTGAGCGCGCCGCGGCTTGTGCAACCCGGAGAGATCCAGCTCAGCGAAGACGGTGCGCTAAGCGTGTTGTCTGGCCGGGCAAGCTCCGACGCGGATGCCGAGCTGGCGCTGCGCCGAGCACTCGATGGCTTGCTGCTCGTGGCGAGCTCGGGCAGTGCGGCGTTGGCTCGTGCCAGTCGGCGTACGTCGCCCCTCGGATTGTCGAGTTTGGTACGGGAGTTGGAAGCGGCGTTGATCCCCGTGAACCGCTCGGCTGCAAAGCGCGCTTTGGCGCGCCTGCACCGCGAGACCACGCGCGCGTTGCTCAGCGGCGCTCTGCCGGATGAAGAGCCCGCGCCGAGCGCCGAAGTCGTTGTTGCGCCGGTCGTTGTTGCGCCGGTCGTTGCTGCGCCGGTCGTTGCTGCGCCGGCGATTGTGCTCGAGCTCGATTCGGAGCCGGAAACGCGCGAAATTCGTGTTGCGCCTGCCCCCGCGGTGGATCTCTCCTTTTCGCCGCAATGGAACGCCATGCTGAACGCCCTGTGCGAAGAATCGCCCGAGCTGGAGGCGCCGGACGAGCAGGGGAGTGATGCGCTGACCATCGCGCTCGACGTGCGGGGCGTGAGCGTGGCCCCGCCCGCTCTTTCCTACGAGGAAGACGTCGAGTTTGACGATGTCGACTTGGAATCGGAATCGGGAACCGCGCCCACCGTGGTGCGTGATGCGCCGGTTGGGCCGGTGCTGCATGCACTTGCGGCGGTGTGGGTGGACCTCGACGACGACGCGCTGTCTGAGATACCCGTCGAGGCTTGCACGCGCCCCGAGCCCGTAATGCTGCGCAAGACCATGCGTCCCGTTCCCGCCGAAATTGCGGAGCTCACCGAACTCGCGCCGTTGGTAGGCGAGATTCATGCGCGCACACCGATGCTCGGTAGCCTGGTAGCGCAGTTACCGGTGCTGCCTCCCGGGCGGCTTGCTGAGCTGAGTGTGCAGGTTGAGTGCGAGCCGAGCGCCGCGCCGCTCGCGGTTGCGCCGTCAGTTGAGGCACCCGAGGAGCAGGAACAGGTGATGTGCTCCGCGCGCAGCGAACTCACGAGTCTCTCTGCTGAACCCGCAGAGCCGACCGAGCCGATGCCAGAGGTCGCGCCGCTCTTGCCGGGTGTGGCGATCGTGGCCTCTCGGAAGAGTGACGTGAGCGAGCTGCTGCAGAGCTTCCAGGTGGCGGGCGACGACTCTGACCAGGGTCTTCGTCGCGCCATCAAAGAGATGGCCGAGCTCGATCTGACTCCTGCGCCATTTGCTGCGCTGATTCGCTGACCGGCCCTCGGACCCGCGTTCCGGCCCACTCCGCGCCCCGGGCGCGGGATACGGGATAGACGGGTGACAGGGGCGTGGAAAATCGCTCCGAGATCTGACAACCTCGGAAGTCATGCACATTCAGAACTTGGCGATTCTGAAAGGGCTCGTCAGCGTGGCGTGGGCCGACGGTCACTTGGCGGGCGAAGAAAAAGAGGTCATCGAGGCTCTTCTACAAGCCTTCGACGCGACGCCGAGCGAGGCGCACGAGATCCGGCTGTTCGCGCGTGAGCCGAAGAAGCTAGCTGACGTGCCGTTACATGACTTGAGCGCCGACGCGCGCCGCTTGTTGCTGCAGCACGCGGTGCTGCTCAGCTACGTGGACGGCGAGCAGGACATCAGCGAGAAGAAGATCATCGACGAGCTGTGTGAAGTACTGCGCATTCCTGGTGTCGAGTCGAAAGGGCTCGTTGCGGCGGCGGAAGACCGCGCGAAGACACTGCTCAAGTTGCTGTGACGCGCCGCGCGCGGGTTCACTGAGCTTGACTGAGGTTCTTCAGGCGGTCGATCTCCTTGAGGAGCGCGATCGGGCTGAAGGGCTTGGTGTAGTACGCAGTCGCGCCGGCTTCCGTGGCGCGGTCACGCGACTCTTGATCATCCAAAGCGCTGATGATGACCACCGGCACTTTGCTCGTGCTGGGATCGCTGCGCAGGCGTCGACAGACTTCGAAGCCGTCGTACTGACCGGGCAGGTTGAGGTCGAGCAGCACCAAATCCGGCGGGTCGGTGAGCGCGACGTCGATTGCTTTGGTGCCGGAGGACACCGCGGTGACCTGGTGGCCGCGCGCCTGCACCAAGGCTTCGATCATGCGACGGATCGAGTCCTGGTCCTCCACGACGAGAATGCGCATTCTTCAGACCATAGCCCAACCGGCGCTCAATCGGGACGATTTCGCAGCACGACCCAGATCTCTGCGCGGCCGGCCTGGCCCTCGCGCATGCCGGCGCCACTGCCCAGCACACCGCCGATGACGTCTGCCACGAGCAGCGAAACTCCTGCGGGCCGACCGAAACTCGCGGGATCGGTGCGGTGCTGAATCACGTCGGTACGCGAGGCTTCGGGGACGACCGGGCCGCCGTCTTCGACGCTGAGCAGCATGCCCATTTCCGTGGCTACGACGGACAGCGATACTTCACCACTGCGGGGCGTGGCCGCGATGCCGTGATGCAAGAGCGCACGCAAGAGCACGCGCAGCTGTGACGTGCGCGTTTCGAACGCGGCGCGCTCCGGGATGCGCGTGGTCACGGTGACGCCGTGACGCGCGGCACGCGACGCGACGGAGTTGACGGCTTCGCGCGCCATTTCACTCACGTCCACTCGCCGCACCGGTTCGGTGAGGTCACACTCGGTGAGCAGCCCGAGATCACCGAGCAGCTCCGCGCCCACGGCCATGCGGCGCGAAAAGCTTTGCGCGAGCGGCGCTTGCTCGCCGAGCTGTTGCACGAGTTCGGCGGTGTCCGAACGTAGGCCGTCAAGCCAATGGCGGAGCACGCGCTGCAAGGCGGAGGCTGTGTTCTGGAGCAGCTCCAGCCGGTCCACTCCCGTTTCCGGTGGGGCGGTGGGCGGGATTTCGCTGCGCAAATCACCGGCAGTAACGACTGCGGCAAGTTCACGCGCGTAGACTTCACCCAGCTGCTGGGCTTGCACCAGCTCTTTGCGCAGCTCCACGACTTCACGCTGGTCACTTGCGCCGTCCGCAGGCAGGAAGATCGATTGTGTCCCGCCCTCGAGTTCCGTCCAACCACCGTAGCGGGTGGCCATGCGCGAAAGCCAGCGCCGCTCGACGTCCGCCGCAGCGACGGTGTCAGGGCCGAGCTGTACGGCGATCTTCACCCACTCACCCTGCCGACGGATTTCCACTTCGGAGGGGCCGCCCTGCGCGTTGCTGTCTTGGTTGACCAGCATGTGGAACATGCGCTGCATGTCCGACTCTTCACCGAACACTTCCGTACCGGCGCCGGGTTCGATGGCGATTCGCGCGTTGGGCGCGACTTCATACAACAACGCGGCAAGGTCAATTCGGCCGCGGCGCGCCTTCTTGCCCCGGCTACCCGAATTGAGCGCGCTGAGCATATTGATGGCGTCTTCCAACGCATCCAAATTGGTTTCGACCGGGGGCAGTGAGCCCGACTCCATCAGGCCGGCCCCGACGCGCAACGAGGCTGGAGGGACCGAGGGCAAGCCATCACTGATGATGGTTACTTCCAGACCAGGAGGCTTGGGCAGCCCTGGCTGCTTCAATTGCGTCACGCCCTCGCGTAGAGCGTGCGCGGCACCGCGCGCCTCTTGGGCGAGCAGCCAACTCAGCTCATGGCGCGTCAGGCGATCTTTCGACACCGTACCCTCAATCATAGAACGAAGCGGGACGCGGCGGCTACCGCGTACTATCGTTCGGCGTGGTGCACTTGCGAAAGGCGACTCGTAACGGCGGCCAAACCCGGAACGCGGGCTCGAGAGCGGCCGCGTGGCGGACTGTGCGTTTGGCTGCTTTGGCCGCTGTGGGGTTCCTGGGCAGCGTGGTTGCGTGTGGGAGCGGCACCGTAAAGAGTCCGTTCGCGACGGACGCGGGCAGCGATGCCGCCGCAGCCGGTGCCGATACGACGGGTGGTTTGAACGTGGGTCCGGACGCCGCGGATCCCACGTTGGGCGGGCCCTGCGTGGACGACGGTGAGTGCGACGACGCGCTCCCGTGCACCGCAGACAGCTGCGATCTCGGCTTGAAGCGCTGTCGTCATACGCCGAACGACCAGCAATGTGGTGACGGGGTGTATTGCAACGGCAGCGAGGTGTGTGACCCGAAGCTTGGCTGCGCTGCCGGCCCGCCCGTGTCGTGTGCGGATTCCGACCCATGCACCATCGACACTTGCGTCGAAACGACTCACTCCTGCACTCGGGTGCCGCGTGACGCCGACGGCGATGGCGACCCGGTCTGGAATTGCGCAGGCGGCGGTGACTGCGACGACAACGACCCAACCGTAAACAGCAATGCGAAGGAGATTTGCGGGAACGGTAAGGACGACAACTGCAACGGCCAAATCGACGAGGCGCCGTGTACGACGCCCGCTCACGACACGTGCGTCGACCCGTTGGTGATCGATTCGAGCGGCTTCACTTCGCTCTCGTTGGCTGCGACGGCGCTCGACTACCCAACGACTTGCGCGCCCGCGAACAAGAATCTACGCGACGCGGTCGTGGCGATCCAGGTGCCGGACGGCGCGCCGCAAGACGTGGACATCGTCGTGCAAAGCAGTGACACCCTGGTCTCGTTGGCGACGGCCAGCACGTGCGGCGAGGGCGAGGCGAGCAGCTGTTCGCCCAGCTTCAGCGTCAAAGGTGGCTCGCTGTCGCGACTCCACTTGTACGCGCTCGCGCCGGGTGTGTACCCAGTGTACGTCGCGGGTAGCGGTGAGCCGGATGTCGCGTTGTCGGTTCAGTTCTCCGCAGCCTCCGCGCCGCCGAGCAATGAAACCTGCAACGCGCCGGCGACGCTCGTGCCGGGGTCGGCACAGACGGCGTCTTTGGTGAACGCGGCGCTGGACCTGGCCAGCGCGTGTGCCAGTAAATCGCCGACCCCGAAGCTCTCGGGCACGGCGGGGGACTTGGTGTACGGCTTCACACTCGCCCAGCCGCAAGACGTGCGTATTTTCGCGAGCCCGCTGGACGCGTGGGGCGTCCCGCAATTGTCGCTGCGCGATGCGGGGTGCAGTCAGGCAAATGACGAGCTGACGTGTCGCACCGGTGCGCCGGCGGAGCTGTTCGCTCGCGGGTTGCCGGCGGGACAATACTACGTGAGCGTCAGCGCTTCGGGGCCGAGTGACGTGGACGTGCGCTTGGAGTTGAGCGATCCGACCGCCGCACAGGTCGATGAAGGGTGTGCTGGGGCTCAGCCGCTGGCGGCGGGGCAATCGGTGGATCTGTCGCTCGCGGATCATACCGATGCCGTGAACACTGGCTGCTTGAGCGGCGCTCCCGACTCGAGCCACGGCCTGGTGCTGACCGAGTCATCGGACGTTCTGCTGGTGGAACGGATCTCCAATGGCGACACTGGCGCGGTGAGCCTAGCCGGGCCTGCGTGTTCCGTCGCCTCACGGCTCTCCTGCGGCACTTCCGCAAACAGTCCTGTGCGCGCGCGCGCCTACGGCGTGGCCGCTGGCGACTACAGCGCGGTCGCTGAGAGCACCCTCGGCAATTCAGTGTCGCTCACCGCGTTTACGCGCAAGGCGGTGCCGACTACCTTGGTTGCGCTGGCCGATGATTGCACGGCGCCGTTCGAGATCCCTGCCGGCGGTGGTCTCTTCAAAGGCAACACCGCCAACGCGCATGCGGATTTCAGCGCTGGCTGTGACGTCGGCAATCAAGCGGCGAACGGCGCGCCCGACCAATTGCTGCACCTCTCGCTCAAGACCAAGAGTCGAGTGGTTCTGGACATGGCGGGCAGCAGTTATTCCACCATGCTGAGCGTGCGCAGCGGAACGCCTTGCCCCGGCACGGAGTTGATGCTGGCGTGCGCGGCCGGCTATCTACCCGAGCGCAGCTACCTGGACTTGGATCTGGATAGCGGCGACTACTATGTGCAGGTCGATGGCTACGCGGGCGATTTTGGCGCCTGGTTGCTGGACATATATGTCTCACCGGACTCGATCTAAAGGTCATGTGCTGGCGTCGCAACGCCGGCCTTAGCGCGCGGAACGACACGGAAATTCCCTTTGGGTTTGGCTTCGGCGCGGGGAACCGGCTAGGTTAGCCAGACTTTTGCTTTTCTGGTTTGCGACGGGCTCGCGGCGTCACTTGCGTACGGCTCGATACGTTCGAATAGGAGAAGCAGGATGCGCACACTGAAGCTGTTGAATACGGCGTGTTTCGTAACGCTCGGGCTGGTCTCGGCAGCCCGCGCGGTAGCGGCTTCACCTGTGTTGAGCCGGGGCGAACGGGAGGCGTTGCTGGCCGGTGACGTCGTGGCTCGGCCGTTGCGCATCGAAACGGCCCAGGGCAGCTACCGCGGCGGATTGTCGTATTCGTTGGTGCACGCACCTGCAGCAGCCGTGCTCGCGGCGCTGAGCAATGTCGGGACGCTGCCGCAGGCGTTGCCGCACACCACGAGCGCGCGCTTGATTGACGTGCATGGCGCGGTAGCGCGCGTGGAGTTGGTGCAGGGCGGGGGCACTACGTACACGGTTCGCATCGAGCGAACGCCTGGCCGTTCCGAGTTGCGCTTTTGGCTCGACCCGACGCGCCGCCACGACATCGACGATGTATTCGGCTATTTTCGCGTCGAGCCATTTGGGGACGCCTCGAGCTTGGTCACGGTGGCCGCTGCGGTGGACCTCGGCTCCGGGCTGACCAGCCTACTGTTCAGCAATGCGGTGGAGCGAACGGTGCTGAGCACGCCCAGGCAGATCCGGCAGTTCGTCGAACCCCGTGCATTCGCCCTGCTCGAAGCCCCCGGGAACTTCGCCGGTTTTTAGCGGTTTCCCTAGCAAAACGCGCTGAACTCGGCTCAAGATGCGGGCTGTAAGATGCTCGCCCGAGTCAGTGTCATCGCTCTCAATACCTATCGCGAAGCGGTGCGCGCGCGGGTGCTGCATGGCCTGTTTGCCCTGGCAATCGCCACCGCTGGCTATGCGCTCGTCGTGGGCGCGTTCGCGCTGCATTCTAGCCTGCGCGTGGTCAGTGATTTGGGCGCGGCGTCCATTTCCATCTACGGCATCGTGGTTGCCGTCGTGTTGGGCGCCACGTCGCTGTATCGCGAGCTCGAGCTCAAAACGATCTTCCCGATCCTGGCTCGCCCGATTCGGCGTCCCGAATACCTGGTCGGCAAATACCTGGGCACGGTGCTGACGCTGGGCGTGTTCATCGCGGCCAACTCGGGCGTGTTGCTACTGGCGTTGGGTGTTGAGGCCGGTAGGGATCTGCCGGTGCCGCTCGGCGCAGCACTGGGCATAACCCTGTTGGCCGGGGTGTTGGCTTGGCGTTCAGCTCGCTGGCGCACGTACTTGCCAATCGCGTGGGCGTTCGCGATCTTGCTCGCGGGGGTAGGCTGCGCTGGTGCGGCCCCGGATGACCGACGGGTCGTGCTGGGTTCGGCGCTGCTCACGTTTGCCGAGGTCGGCTTGGTGACCGCGATAGCGACGGTGTTCGCGGCGTTTTCTTCGCCCTTTCTCACTGCGATCTTCACGTTTGGGGTATTCGTGGTGGGTCGCAGCGCCGATACGTTAGCGCGTTTGCCGGTGCGCTTGTTCGGCGCTCCGCTCGCGCGCGGGATGAATTATCTGTCGCGAATCGTGCCCAATCTGATGCTGTACGTGCCGCCGCGCCCGCTGCTGACGGGTGAGGCGTCCGGGATCTCACTGGGGAGCTACCTAGGCATGGCCGTGCTCCACTCATTGGCTTGGTCCGTCTTGCTGCTCACGCTCGCCAGCCTGCTGTTTCGGCGTCGCGACTTTCTATGAGCGTTGCGCGCAGCCTGATCCGGCGCCTGGCGCTCGTAGCGTTCATGATCGTGTTGATCGGCGCGGCGCTCTCCGCGCGCGTGATCTTGGAGGGGCAGGCCGAGCTCTCGGCGAGCAATTCGGCGTTCGATCGCGGTGATCTCGAGGCTTCGCTGGACCACGCGCGCCGCGGCGCGACGCTGTACGCGCCTGGCGCCCCGCACGTGACTCGTGCGTACGAACGCCTGATCGCGATTGCGCTCGGCGCCGAATCCGCGGGCCAACCCAAGGTGGCGTTTCTGGCGTGGCAGGCGGTGCGCAGTGCCGCGCTGGAGTCGCGCCACGTTTGGCTGCCCCGGCAAGGCGAACTCGACCGTGCCAATCAGAACCTGGCTCGGTTGGAGGCGCTGGCCCGCGACGTCAACGATGCCGACCGTCCCAAGACTCAGACGCAAGCCCTGAGTCGCCTCGCAGCCGATGACGCGCCGGAGCCGCTTTGGATTGCGGTTTTGGGGTTGGGCTTCTCGCTGGCCTTGATTGGCCTTGGGCTGACCGCGTTTCGGGCGCTGGACGTGAACGGCAAGGTCTCGTTCGCCGCGGCGCGTTGGGGGCTGCTCTTGTTCGCGATTGGTGCGGCTTGTTGGACCCTCGCGGCGTACCGAGCGTAAACTCGGGGCTCCACAATGGCGCGCAAAGCACTGGCTCGTAAAGCCAAAGCGGAGTCCGCTCCAACCAGTGATGAGCTGGGCGGCGCCCTGGCGCGCTTCAGCGAGCATTTGGCGAACGAGCGACGGGCCTCGCCGCACACGGTGACCGCCTATCGCCGGGACGTGGAGTCGCTCGCGCGCTTCATTCGCGAGCGTAATCCGCAGGGTGCGCGGCTCTCGTCGCTCGATAAGTTCACGCTGCGCGCGTGGCTCGGTGAGATCGCCAAGCGGGTCGCTCCGCCCAGCATTTCACGCAAGATTTCCAGCGTGCGCGCGCTGTGTGATTACCTGCTGCGCATCGGTGCGTTACGTAGCAACCCGAGCTCCACTTTGGCGAGTCCCAAGCTGCGCCGTAAGCTGCCGCGCTTCTTGACGCCGGACGCGGCCGCCGACGTGATGGGCGCGCCGCTCGCCCTTGAGACGGGCCGTGATGTCGCGCACTTGCGCGACGCATTGGCGCTTGAGCTCTTGTACGGCTCGGGGTTGCGCGTGAGCGAATTGGCCACGTTGGATCTCGGCCAAATCTCGATCGAGTCAGAGGAGGTGCGGGTGCTCGGCAAGGGGCGCAAAGAGCGCATCGTGCCGCTCGGCTCCAAAACGCTCGCCGCGCTGGACGCCTACTTGCCGCGCCGCGCCGAGCTGTGCCACCCGAAAAGCGGGGCGTTTGAGGCGCAGGCGCTCTTGCTCGGGCAGCTGGGCAAGCGGTTGTCGGTGCGCTGGCTACAACAGCTCGTGAAGCGCTATGGGGCGCTGGGGGCGGGCCGCTCGGACTTGCACCCGCACGCACTGAGGCATTCCTGCGCCACGCACATGCTCGAAGGCGGCTCAGACCTGCGCGCCATTCAGGAAATGCTCGGTCATTCCAGCCTTTCCACCACGCAGCGCTACACCCACGTGTCCCTGGACCAGCTGCTCGCGGTATACGACCGGGCCCACCCTATGGCACAAGCCGCGGGTCGTGCGTCCAAGCGTGATGGGTCAGCCCGCTAAAACTTCCGGAATCTTCGATCGTCTCCTCAAAGCAAGCTCGGGCGCAGCGCTCGGTTCTACGCTCGGCTTGTTGCTCGTGACGACGCTGGACTGCGCGTACGCGAGCCACGGTGGCCAATTCGCTGCGCGGTGGCTAGCCGACCTCGGGTTGCTCGCGCCGGTCGCGCTGCTCTTGTGCGGGCTTTTGGCCGGTGCGCGCTTGTACTTTCACGGCGGGAACGCACCGCAACCGGTCCAATTTTTTTCGAAGCTGCGCGCCAAAACCCCAAAAGAACGTGCGCGCCTGAGCGCGCTGTTCTTGCTCGCGCCCATGGTGCTGGTGCTGTGGCTGATCGTGGTCGCCAATCTTGCGACGCGGCTGCTGGGGGCCCTTGCGACTTCCAAGGCAGCCGGAGCGAGCATGGTGCTCAGCGCGTTGGCCCTGTTTTGGATCGGCACGCAGCTCGTCGCGAGTGCCAGCGATGAACTCGGCAATCTGGATCGACTCCAACGCCTGAGCCCGCCCCGCGCGCTGGGCGGCGGCTTGGCCTTGGCGATGCTGCTGCTGGGCTACGCGATCGCATCCGGTACGCCGAGCGGTTCCGGCGGTGCATTGGCCATTTTTGGCGTGTTCAAGCGCCCGGAGTTGGACTTGCGCGCATCGGGGCTGCTTGTCGCGCTGTCGCTCGCCGCGTACCTCGCGCCCAACCCGCGGCGGCGTGCGCGGGCGTTTGCTGTGCTGGCTTTGGCGTTGCTGTCGCTCGCGTTCACGGTACGCAGCGCGCATCATGGCCTCGAGGCGCACGGCGTGGCACTGAGCATCGAGCGTGAAGCGCCCCTCGGCAAAATCATGCTGGCCGCGCTGCGCAAGCGCACCGATCACGATCACGACGGTTATTCGCACAGCTTCGCCGGCGGCGACTGCGACGACCGTGATCCGCGGCGCAATCCCGGTGCCGTGGATATTCCGGGCAACGGCGTGGATGAAGATTGCTCAGGGAGCGACGAAGCGGCGTCCGCCGCGCCCGTTGCGAGCGCGGCGCCCAGCGAACCGGCTACGAATGCACGGAAAACGCTGCCCGAGCACCTGAATGTCGTCCTGATCAGCATCGATACGTTGCGCCACGGCGAGGGCTCGGCTGCGGGTAGCGCGCGTCCGGTAACGCCGAATCTGGATCGCTTGGCTCAAGATAGTGTGGTGTATGACCGCGCGTACTCTTTAGCTTCGTACACCGCCAAGAGCGTCGGCCCGTTTCTGCTCGGCAAATACAGCAGCGAAACGCATCGCGACTGGAGTCACTTCAACCGGTTCACGAACAAGGACGTGTTCGTTGCCCAGCGCCTGCAGCAGGGCGGGGTGCATACCGTGAGCGTGCAGGGGTATTGGTACTTCTTCTTGAACACGGGGTTAGAGCGCGGCTTTGACGTGATCAATAAGAGCGCCGCGCCGGCCCTGGTGACGGTCGACGGGGACAGCAACACCAACGGCGACAAAGTCAGCGACGCGGCGTTGGCCGAATTGGCTAAGCCTGAACTCCTACAACAGCCATTCTTCCTGTGGATCCACTACATAGACCCGCACTCCGAGTACGTGGCTCACGAGGGCTTCGACTTTGGTCCGAGCAGCCGGCAGCGCTATGATGGCGAAGTGGCGTTCGTCGATCATCACGTCGGTCGAGTGCTCGATGCGTTGGAGAAGTCGTTGTTTTACGATCACACGGTCGTGATTGTGACCAGCGATCACGGTGAGGCGTTCGCCGAACACGGCATGATTCGGCACGGCTTCGAGCTGTGGGAAGAGCTGGTGCGCGTCCCATTGATCGTGCGCGTTCCGGGGGTGACGGCGCGCCACATCCAGACCCGGCGCAGCGCGATCGATCTCGCGCCAACGATCTTGGATCTGTGCGGCGTGCCGGGTCCGGCTGCCAGCGACAAGGACTTTCTCGCCGGTGCGTCGTTGGTGCCGGATCTGTTCACTGACGCGGGTAGCGAGCCGCCCGCTCGCCCCGTGTTCATCGATATGGCAGCAGGTCCGAACAACGCGGATCGCCAGGCGTTGATCGAGGACGGGAAAAAGCTGGTGGCTAGCGGTGGTAGGCCGCTCAGCCTGTACGATCTCGAAACCGACCCAGGTGAGACCCGCGACCTCTTGGACGATTCGGCACAGGCCCAGCCGATGATCGCCAAATTCAAGGCGTTTCGGCGCACCCTGCGCGAAGTTTACGTCAAGCCCGAGTGAGCCGCGGCGCCCAGCTCATACGAAGTCAACGAGCACTGCGCCACGCTCGACCGTTTGCCCCGGGGTGACGTGCACGGCGCGCACCACGGCATCGGCCTTGGCGCACAGCTCGTTCTGCATCTTCATGGCCTCAATCACGATTAGCGGCGCGCCTTGGACTACGCTGGCGCCGGCCTCGCACAGCACCCGCACGACGCGACCCGGCATCGAGGCCAAGACCTGACGCGCTTGCGCGCTGTCCGTGGTGCTGGCTTGGGTCGCTGCGCGATCCCGAACATTCTGCGCGCGCACGCTGTAGCGCTCTTGGCGGAAATGGATCTCGGCATCTGCAGGCTGCACGTCGACGCTTTGTCCGTCGACGAGCAGGCTCTGCAAGTCCGGCTGCCGCGCGTCTGTAGTGGCTTGCACCTCTAGCGGCGCGCCGTTCTCGTCGTGCACGAGGTAGCTACCATCGGCGCGCCGCTCGACGTCCACTTCGCACTCGCTGCTTCCGACCGTGACCAGGTACTTCATGGCGATTTACTGGCCTCGGGGTGCGCTCGGCATGTTCGGAGCGTTGGGGGCATAGCCTTCAGCAGGTGGCAGACGAGGACTGCCAGGTACGGCGCACACGATGGTGACGCGGGCAGGGGCGTAGATGAAGAGCGTGACCAAACCAGCGACGAGCGTAAACGGGTCACGCGCCACGGTCACCTGTGACCAGCCAGTCGGGCAGATTCGAGCTAAGTCATACGGGCTACCGGCCGGCACAACGCCCCAAAAGAACGCCGAGTGCCAACGTTCGTTGTAGCCCGGGGGAACGTCTTGCGGCGGCCGCCCTGAACGCACCGTCGTAGCCGCACAACTCACGCAGCACCACAGTAGGCCCGCTCCGAGCACTCGCGCGCTCATCGTTGCGCTCGACAGTGCACGCGCACCTGATGCGGGGTGTACACCCCCAGCGTTGCCACGCTGACCAGGAAAGTTGACCAAGTGGTGCCGATGCGCACGCTCTCTGCGCCGGTCACGGGACAGTCATCACGTACGTCCAGCTCCGCCTTGTCCCACAGCCCAAAGGCGTAGCCGGGCAGCCAGTGCTCGTGCGCAGGCGTAGTGGCGGGCAAGCCCGCCGCACAGCCGAAAACGCCGCCCAGCAGGGGCGCGAGCCCGACCCGGAGCAGCCACCGCGCGGCGCGTTGATTCGACCTGCTGATGCTCAGGCTCGGCGAAAAAACGGCCACGGGCTTGCGACTGAGTCCGGTGGGAAACGAGATTTCGGGGTGGGCGCAGCAGGGATTGAACCTGCGACTTCGTCCGTGTGAAGGACGCACTCTACCGCTGAGTTATGCGCCCGAAATTCGGCGCCAATCTTAGCGCGCGCTTTCGAATCCTGCAACCATTCTGAGGGCGCCGGATGAAAACCGGCGGGACGGGCAGCTCGCGGCCGCCGACAGATACCCGGGGAAAGGTCGAGAACGGTGATATACGAGCGGCTTTCCGGAACTCGAATTCCTCGCCCCGATGAGCGCCTATCCGCCCCCCCTCGAGACCCCTGGCTTCCGCCGCAAAGACCGCATCCGCGGGCTGCTGATCGTGGGCCTGACGCTTATCCTGTGCCTATTCGTTTCGACGTGGGCGCGTCGGCGCGCCACGCCGGAGTTCACGGCTCCGCCGGCGCCGCCGTCTACGGTCGGGGTGGTCGGCTTTCCGAGCCACGTGGACGTCGTGAAAACGTTGGGTCGCGCACGCGAAGTGACCCCGCGCAATCTGCTGCGCGGTATCACTGCCGACAGCGTGAACAGTGACGGCACGGTGGATCTCGGCGGTGAGCACGCCTCCCACGTTCGTTACACGTTCGCGAGCGCGCAAGGTGAGGGGCCGCAGCCGGTGCGGGAGCCCGGAACGTTGGCGCGTCGGCCGTCGTGCGGTCGTCAGACTGTCGTGTTGCGCAAGGACGGCATCGTGGCCGAAAGCGACGCGGCCGAAGCCATGTGTGCACAACACCCGACGGACCCATTGCCGGATCCGCGCTGTGGCCCGGCTGAGGTCTGGGCGCACGCGATTGCACTGGGCGTACCCAAGGACAAGCTAGCGCGCATCGAGTACTATCGCGCCAACGCGGGACCGGCCTGGCGCTTCGAAGCGCCCCACGCGCGCGGCAGATTTTCCCTATATGGCGACTGTCAGCGTGAGCTGGACGGCCGCGACGCGCTCGCCATCGGTAACTGAGCGCGCTCACGCTTCTGGCGTCGCGAAGCCGGCGCGGTGTTCGAGCGCCGACCACAGCACGGCCGCGGTTTCCGGGAGCTCGGTAGAGAAGCCGTAGACGGATGCACCGGGCGCCTTGATCTTGGCCAGTGCCGCGGCGCGTTCACCGGCGCGCAGCTTGTCCAGCTTGGTCGCGACGATGATCGTTTTCATCGCGACGCGCGAGCGTGAGCCGCCGGTCTCGAGCATCTCGATCAGACCGAGGTCGTCAGGTTCCAGGCCGCGGCGCACATCCACCAAAATAGCGACGGCGCGCAACGTTGGCCGTTCGAGCAAATAGACTTCGATCAGTTCGCCCCACAGTTTGCGCTCGTCCTTGGAGCGGCGCGCGTAACCGTACCCGGGCAGATCCACCAAGTTCAGGTGCATGCCGCTGGAGGTGCGCACCGTGAAGAAGTTGATCTGCCGTGTGCAGCCGGGGGTCGAGCTGGTGCGCGCCAGGCTCTTGCGGTTCATCAGGCGGTTGAGCAGGCTGCTCTTGCCGACGTTGGACCGCCCTGCGAAGGCGATCTCGATCTGCAAGGGGGGCGGCAATTCCAGCTGCGCCTTGGCGGCAGCGGAGAACTCGGCATTCACCACGCGCGAGGCGTCTGGACGAACGTGGGCGGCGGTTTTCGGTTGGGCCATGGCGCGGGGGCGCAAGCAGTAGCTGAAAACTCAGCCGCGTGCACGGCGGCGGCGCAGCGCGTCGACGATGGCATGCAGTTCGGGGCTGCGCACCAGATAGGCGACTAGCGCGAATACCGCGAAGAACGCCAAGGATCCGAGGGCGCCGGGCACCGCCCGCGCCAGCGCCCGCGGCGCGCCCTGCGGGGTGAGTTCATGCGCGACGAACGCGCCCGCGGCCGCACCGCACAGCGCGGCGACCAGCGTACGCACTGCCGAGGCGGCGATTTCGCGGCTGCGCAGGTTGCCGAGCTTGCCCCGCAGTAAGCGCCACAAGAGCAGCATCTGCACCGCGCTCGAGCCGGTCACGGCCAGGCCGATACCCACGTGCCCGAAGCGCCCGCGCAAAAGCAGCGCCAGAACAACGAACACGCACAGATCCGTGGCGGCGACGATGACCGGCGTGCGCGTGTCGCCCAGGGCGAAATACACGCTCACCAATTGGCGCACCCCTGCAACCAGCCAAATGCCCAAGCCCTGCGCCATCAAGGCGCGCGCGGTGCCGTGCACGGATTCGACGTCGAACTCCCCACGCTGGAAGAGCAGGATCACGATGGGCTCCGCCAAGCTGACCAGCAGCGCGGTTGCCGTCAGCGCGACGAACAACGTCAGCCGCATGCCGAACGCGAACGTGCGGCTCAGTTCCTCTTGATCCCCCCGCGCGGCCAAGCGAGCCAAGCTGGGGAGCGCCGCGGTCTGCAGGGCCATGATGAAGATGCCTTGCGGGAAATCACACAGCCGCAGCGCCCAGCCGAAGTAGCTTTGCGAACCCGGACCGAGCTGCGATAGAAAGCGCCTCGCGATCACTACGTCCACGTAATACACGCCCATCCCGATCAGCACGGGGCCCATGCGTCGTAGGGCTTCACGCACGCCCGGGTGCCTAAGCTCCAGCGTCGGCGCGCCAAAGAAGCCAATGGCTTTCAGGCTCGGCCACTGCGCGATCATCTGCAGCACGCCACCCCCGAGGACTGCGACGGCCAGGGCGAGCGCTGGGTCGTACCCATGTGCGCCCAAAAAACGCGGCAACCCGAGGCCGAGCGCGATGAAGGAGACGTTGAGCAGGGCGGGGGCAAACGACGTGGCAACGAAACGCTGATACGTATTGAGCGCGGCCACGCCGAGCGCGGCCGTGCCCATGAAGAAGATGTACGGGAAGATCCAGCGCGTGAGCCTCACCGTACGCTCGAACTCACCGGGGTAACTCTTGTAGCCGTCCGCGAACAGCGCCACGAGCTGCGGCGCAAACAGCACGCCAAGCACGCTGACCAAAAACAGAATCGACAGCGAGAGCCCGCGTGCAGCCCGAAAAAAACGGCGCGCTGCGTCGTCGCCATCGCGTTCGCGAATCTTGGCGAGCACCGGTAGCACGGCGTTTTGCACCGCCCCCTCGGCCAGTAGCTGACGCAGCACGTTCGGGATCAGGAACGCGACGAAGAAGGCGTCGGTGACCGCGCGCGGGAACAGCGCCGCGATAGCCTGGTCACGACCCAGCCCGAGCATCCGGCTGAGCAGCGTGCCCAGCGCGACGATCCCCGCGCGACCGGTGATCTTTCTTTGCTCGCTTTGCCCGCTCACGGTACCGGGGTCTACTCTATCTTGCTCGCGCTTGACGAGTTTCTCGGGCAAATCGGCGAGCGTCACTCGATACCGCCGTGAGCTTTCAGCGCCAGCTCCACGAGCTCGAGCGCTAACGGGGCGAGCTCATCCGCGATTTCGCCGCCCGCTGCGGCGCCGCGCAGCGCCTCACGTTCGTCTCCAGATAAATGCCGCCGTGCGCCGCCGCAGTCGCGGCACACGAGCCCACCGCGCGCGGCGTCGACGCGAGCCGCTTGCCCTGCGCCCGCGGCCTTCCCGCAACTCACGCAGCGCTCGAAGTCGATGCCCCAACCGAAGGCTGAGAGCAGGCGCAGCCCCGTCGCCGCCAAACGCGCGCGCGGTGACGCCTGGTCCTCGGCGTTTCCCAGGTGATCCAGAAGCGCCTCCATCGCAGCCCAGACCTCGGGTTCCGGGGTGCGCGGCGGGGCGGCTTTTCGCACCCAATTCAGGGCCTGCCCGGCCGCCTGCATGCGCTCGAGGCTCGTCACCAGATAGGCCCGCGCGCGCTCCAGTTTCGCTTCGCGCAGCACTACGAGTTCTGCACCCGAGCGATCGTCGTAGCTGATGCGCAACGTGTGCATCGGCTCGAGCACTCCGCCGAAGCGCTTCACGCTCTTGCGTGCGCCACGCGCCAACGCCGAGACGCGGCCGATGTCGTCGGTGAGCAACGTGACTACGAGATCGGATTCGCCGTACTCGACGCGACGCAAGAGCAGCGCGAGCGCGAAGCGAGCAGGCGTCGCCGTGCGGCGTGTGAACACGATGCTAGGCGGACCGTGTCAGGCTCACGTGGTCGTGGGCTGACAACTCTTGAGGCATGTCATCGCCGCGCGGCTTCAGCACGATGCTCAAGGCGAGGGTGAACAAGATCAAGAGCAGTACGAAAGCGATGGCCACGCCGAAGCGGCGCGTGCGTGCGGGCTTGGCGGCGCTCGACATGGGCAAGGGCGTGACCCACGCCACGCGGCGACTCGCGGTGTAGCGCGCGAGCACTTCTTCTGCCGGCACGCCGAGCGCCCGCGCGTATGCCTTCAAGAAGCCGCGCACGAACACTTCCCCGGGCAGCTCGTCGAAGCGATCGGCTTCGATGCGTTCCAAGCTGGATTGCGGCACGCGTGTCGCGCGCGAGATCTCCTCCACGCTCAGTGACTTCGCTTCTCGAAGTTGGCGTAGAAAAGTTCCGACCGTGGCCATGGGGGGCCTCGAGATTACTTGAGTTTTTGCAGCATGGAGCTGCATTCTTTCCCGGTGTCGGTCTTTCCCGACAGTGCTTCACAGCGATCCAGATCCGCCCTAGCCGAATCGGCATTGCCCAGCTTGAGCTGGACGCGGGCGCGCGCGGCGAAAGCGTCCTGCATCGAGTTACACCCGGGAGCATCTGTTTCCAGTGCACGCGTAAAGGCGTCGAGCGCGCTGGTGAACTCCTGCTTGTGCTCGAACGCCACCCCGAGCCGATAGCTACCGACGCAAAACACCGGCTGCGCGGCCACGCTGCGCTTCAGCGCGTCGATCGCCAGATCGAAGGAGCCTTGCTCCAAGTACGCCCAACCCAGATTTCCCCAGGCATTTTCGGGGGTCTGGTACAGGATGTCCTCGGTCAGCGGTTTCAAGACGCCGATCGCATCGGGGTAGCGGTGCTCATGAATCAGAACGACGGCAAGGGTGTTCTTGGCTTCGCGAAAGTCCGGTCGGTCCTTGATGGCCAGTCGCGCGTGTTTCTCGGCGTCGCTCAACCGGCACTCTGCCGGGCCGCGTGCGCAGAAGTCCAGGTACAGGAGCGCGACCAGATGGGCCGCTTCCGCGTTGCTGTCGTCGAGGTCGACCGCCTTGAGCCCGTGCGCGAGCGCCTCGCGCGGTTGGTTTCGGCGCAGCCACAGGTCGCGCGCGATGTCGTATTCGCTCTCGCTCATGCGCGCTGGGTCATGGGCCCCAGGGCCGGTTCCGGCGTTGTTCGAGGACGAGCAGCCAGCGCAGAGCGCGGCGCACAGTACAGCTCCGACGACGGTGTTTCGCCGCATCAGCTTTGGCCCCGCTCGCGCGTGGGGCCGCGGAGCTGATCTTTGACGCCGAGCAGGCTGTACAGCTCGCGCAGGTTGTCCAAATCCGGAAGTTCGACGCGTTCCTCGTGGATGCGCAAGTAGCCGCGGTCACGCAGCTGCAACACGATGCGCTTCACGGTGTCCACGTCCAGGCCGGCTTGGGCGGAGAGTTCTAACGGCGAGAGTAGCAGCGCGATCTGAGCATTGGGTTGGCCGTCTTGCGCGAGCTGTTGCTGCCCCAGTTTGATCAGGGCGACGACGACCTTGGACTGGGCGTCGCGTAGCATCAGGATCTCGATCTGATCCTCGGCATCCCGCAAGCGACGAATCAGTTGCGAGAGCACGCGCGCCGCGACTTCCGGGCTCGTGGCCAACACCTGATCGAACGTCGCTTGATCGAAGGCGAGCGCTACGGTGTCGTCCAAGGCGAGTGCGGTCGAGGTGCGCAGCGCACCTTTGACGAGCGCGCCTTCCCCGAACAGTTCCCCGGGGCGCACCACGCGCAAGCTGCGCTCCATCGCGCCCGCGTGCTTGATCAGGCGCACGCGTCCCTCTTGCACGAGAAAGGCCTCGTTCGCAGCTTCGCCATCGCGGAACAGCACGCTGCCTGCGGAAAAGCGCTGACCGTAGCGCGACAGGAGGCGCTGTTCCGCCTCTTGGCCGGCGTCAGTAGAAGGCGGCATCGCACGGGACCTTACCCGAGCGAGGCGCGCCGCGTCACGCCCTATTGGGTTCGCAGCGCTGACTGGGGCAGGTTCGGAAGGGTCGCGCCGATGCCGCGCACGTACTGCGGTTCCGGTGGGAAGCGGGCTTCGTCCAACTCGGCCGCCAGTGCGGCCACCCAGCGTGCGTGGGGCAGGTCGAGGGTTGGGCCGCTGACCACAACGCGACCGTGCGCGAACCCCTGAGCGACCTCACCGACCAACGTTGCAGCTCCGTTCTTTTCGAGAAAAGCAGGCAAATCCTGGATGGGGAGCGCGAGCGGACCGCACAGCTCTTGGTGCGGCGCGCCGTACACTGCGGCGAACAGCTCCTCGCGGCGTGCGTCCAACAGCGCGCAGCACGGGCCCGGCCGCTCGGCGAGCGCGCCGAACGCCATGGCCCACAGCGAACCCACGCCGATCAATGGCCGGTCGAGGCCGACGCTCAGTCCTTCGGCGAGGGCGATTCCAACGCGCAGCCCGGTGAACGAGCCCGGCCCGACCCCCACTCCCAGACGGTCCAGGCTCGATTTCGGCCAGCCGGCTTCTGTGAGGAGCTGGTCGACCATGGCCAACAGCCTTTCCGCATGGGAATTGGGCTGCTCATGCTCGAGGCTTGCGATCAGGCGCTGGCCTTCGAGGAGCGCGACCGAGCCGCGTCGGCTGGAGGTTTCGATAGCGAGAATCCGCACTGGGCGCGTTTACCACGAAAGGTCTATGCTTTCCCGTGATGCTGTCGATCTTGCCCCGGTTCGACTTTCGGGCCGAATACGCGTTGGCGAGCGATATTGGAGCGACGCGGGAGCACTACGAAGACGCCGTGCTGATCGCGCCGCAGATTGGCGTGTTCGCCGTGGCCGACGGCATGGGGGGGCATCAGGCGGGCGAGGTCGCGGCCAAGCTAGCGGTGGACGAGGTACAGCGCGTGCTGTCCGGCCGCGCTGCGCAGCGGGTGCTCGAAGCGTATGTAACGCGCTGCGATCTCGATGCGCGGCGCTCGGTGTTCGCGGAGTTGAAGCGCGCCGTGGAGCGCGCCAACGCCGTCATTCGCGCAGACGGCGAGCAGAACCCCGCGCACCGCGGCATGGGCACGACGATCGACGTGGTTTGGTTTGCGCGCGACCATGCGTTCATCGCGCACGCCGGGGACGGGCGGGTGTACCTCGCGCGCCAGCGCGCGGTGTTGCAGCTCACGCAGGATCACACCGCGCAGACCTCCGCGAAGACGGACGGCTTCGGGCGCCTCGTCGGCACTGCTCAAGGCTCGGGCATCACAAACGCACTCGGCATCAGTGACGTGGTGACGGTCGACACGCTGTTCGTGGACGTGAGTCGAGGCGACCGCATCCTGATCTGTAGCGATGGCGTTTATGGCCAAATTGAGGGCGAGACGGAGCTCTCCGAGCTGCTGCGCGATGGTTCTCCGGAACACGCGGCGCAGGGCTTGGTCGCACACGCGGGCAAACTCGGTCGCGACAACGCGACTGGCATCGTCATCGAAATTGGGGACCGCTTCGTCAAGCGCAGCGATCGCGATCGCGGGTTGAACGCGGCGGATTTGGAGCGCGCGCGCCAAAGCCCGCTGCTCGTGGATTTGCCTTTGTCGTTCGCGCTGACGGCGCTCTCCGCCGCAGTCGAAATCGAGGTTTTGCAGGGCGAGAGCGTGCCGCGCGTCGTGGCCAACGATCTGGTCTCTTACATCGTGCTCGACGGTATCGTGCGCTATCCGGACGAACGCCGCGTGGGCGCCGGCGCGCTGCTGTACGCGGAGTCCTTGGTCGGCGTGCTCGGCCAGGCAGAGCCGCCGATGTGCGAGCAAGCCACGCGCCTATTGCGCGTCCGCGCCGATGATTTCGCTGAAATTTGCAGTGACCCGCGCTTGGCGGCGGAACTGTATCGTCGCTTGGCGCTGCACCTCGCGCGCCTGAACACGAGCCGCTCGCGCTGAGCAGCTTGCTTTCGACGAAACCAACGGGCCGCTGCGTTTAGCGGAGACCGTATTTCTTTAGGCGATCGCGCAGGGTGGTGCGCGGCAGCCCGAGGCTGCGTGCGGCGGCGCTCAGGTTCTGGCCCGAACTCTGCCAGGCGTCCGTGATCATGCGCCGCTCAAGAATGCGCAACGGTTCGGACGTGGGCGGCGCGGTGGGGAAAGTGCCGCTCGCGGTTTCGAGCACGAAATCACGCTCGGCCGGCATGCCGTGCGTGCGGATCGACGCCTGCATTTCTTCGGCACCCAAGCTTGGGCCAGTTGCGACCTCGGCGGCTTCCGAGAGCACGATCTCGAGTTCGCGGACGTTGCCAGGCCAATGGTGTTGGCTGAGCGCGATCACGGCTTCTGGCGTTAGCGTGAGGGCGGGGGCATTCGCGTTCGCGGCGAACTCGGCCAAGACGTGCTCGGCGATCAGAGCGATGTCCGGCGTGCGATCACGCAGCGCAGGCAGCGAGATGGTGAAGCCGGATAGGCGATCATACAGTTCGGCGTGCGCGTCGTAGCTCGAGGGGCGACGGCGAGTGGCGGCGATCAATCGCGCACGGAGCGGCAAATCGACCTGGCCGCCGACGCGGCGGAAGATCCGCGTCTCCACGACCTTCAGCAGCTTCGGATGTAGTGCCGCGGGCAGATCGCTAATCTCGTTGAAGAACAAGGTGCCGGTGCCGCCGAGCTCAAACAAGCCGGGACGGCGCGACGGCCCATCTTCTGCTTCGCTCCCGAATAACTCCACCTCGATGAGGTGTTCGGGGATCGCCGCGAGGCTGACCGGGAGGTAGCGGCCAGTGGTTCCTGCGAGCGAATGTATTGCCTCTGCGACGAGCTCTTTGCCGGTGCCGCTTTCACCCACGATGGTGAGGAACAACTCCGGGTAGCGGGCGGCCGTCTGCATCTGCTCGCGCACCGCGCGCATGCCGGACGTCTCACCCAGGATCTTGCGCAGCTCACTGTTCGCGACTGAGCTCGTGAAGCGCGTGGCGGGAGCCGCCGCGGCGCGATCCGCCAGGAGCTCGCGCAAGCGTGTGTCGAGGTCTTGTCCAGAGACCGGCTTCTCAAGCACGTCGTTGGCGCCGCCGCGGATGGCCCGCACGGTCGTGGCTACGTTCAAGTAGCCGGAGAGCAACACGGCGACGGGCCGCGTCACCAGGCGGTCCAGCTCACCGAGCAATTCCACGCCGTCTGAGCCGGGAAGCTGTAAGTCGAGCACGACGGCGTCGAATTCGCGGCGTTGTAGCGCGCGGATCGCGCTCTCTGCATCACCGGCGGTTTCCACCTGCCAGCCCAACAGCGACAGTTCGCGGCCGAGGCCGTTCAGCACGGCCTCTTCGTCATCTACGAGCAAGACGTGCGTTGAATTCATGACCGACCTCGGCTCGTGCACGAGCCAACATTTGAAGCAAGGTGGATACGAGCTGCGTATTGCATAATCTTAGCGTCGCGCTTGAAGAGCGCGCACGTCCCTCCGGATGCCGGCAGTCTACGGAAAATGCGGGCCGGATAAAAGCCGTTCCGCCTCACACTGGGGGTGGCCTTCGACCCTAGACAATGCCATCGGCGCTTTTAGCCACTCGATGGCATTGCTCGCGCGAACGAACACGACCGAGTGGTCCGCGTTAGTACTCTTGTCGAGTTCCGATGCCGGTGGGGCTAGCCGGTGTTTCGCGCGTCGGCAATTCTGCAACACCGACGCCGTGGGTCGCGACCGGAACCGAGATGCGGAATGTCGTTCCAACACCGAGCTCGGACTCCAACTCGACGCTGCCGTCCAGAGCTTGGAGCATTTCTCGCACCAACGAGAGCCCGAGGCCCGCGCCCCGTGCGTACTGCGTGTGGTGCGCGGACTCCCCCTGGAAGAAGGGCTCGAAGATGGAGGTCTGTTCGCTGGCGTCTATGCCTGGCCCCGTGTCGCGAACTTGAAACACGCAGCGAGTTGACTCGCGCTCCACCGTCAGTGTGACTTCACCGGCCGCGGTGAACTTCACCGCGTTGGCGACCAAATTCACCAGCACCAAGCGCAGCAAGCGCATGTCTGTATCAAACAGGGCCGGCTCGTCCCGGCCGAGTAGGTGCAGGCGAAGGCCCTTGGCCTCCGCTTGCGCGGCGAAGTCGTCGACGACGCTGCGACAAACAGCACGCACGTCGAACGACTCGACGAATAGGGTCAAGCGACCGCCCTCGATGCGTGCAGATTCGAGCAGCGACTGAATCGTGTCCGTGAGGCGCGCGAGCGAGCGGCGCATGCGCACGGTCAGTTGTCGCTGCGTGTCGCTTAGAGGGCCATGGCAGTCGCCAGATAGACGTTCAAGCTGTAGTTGCAGCGCGCCCAGCGGAGTGCGTAGCTCGTGTGAAACGAGCCGGAGCAGGCTAGTCTTGAAGCGACTGGCGAGCTCGGCCTGCTCCAGGGCGTGACTGAGTGAGTCGAGCAGACTCTCGAGCTGGCGTTTGCGCTGTGCGAGTTGCGTCGCGAGTTCTCCGACGTCGAACTCGCGTGATGCCAATTCCGAACGCAAAACAGCGCGCGCGCGCCGCGCGCTGACCAGATTGCGGGCGCGGGCGACTAGCTCTTTGACGGTGAAGGGCTTGGTCAGCCAATCTTGCACGCCGTCCGACAGCAAACGCACGCGCAGCTCGACGTCGTCGCGCGCGGTCAGCACCAAGACCGGGACGTCGCGCAATTCCCGCTTGTTGCGCAAAGCCTGCACGAACTCATCCCCGCTCATGCGCGGCATCATGAAGTCGGTTACGATGAGATCAGGCGTCAGGTACTCGAGCTGGGCCAACGCTTGCGGGCCGTCGAACGCCGCAGCTACCTCGAACTCGCTCAGTAGGCTCGACGTGACGAAGCGATTCATGTCCGGGTTGTCTTCGACGACTAGGACGAGCGGCAGGGCCGCGGTTTGGCCCGAGTGAGGTTCGGCCGTCGGCCGCGGGCGCAACGCCAGCATTTCGGCACTCCCGGACGAGCTCGGGTAGCTGTCTGGGTCGCGATCACTGAGCGCCTCGATTTGCTCGACGGGCAGCTGGACGACGAAGCGCGCGCCGCCGAGCTCCGAGTGCTCGACGCGGACGGTGCCCCGCGCGGCGGACACGAACTCGCGCACGATCGCGAGCCCGAGGCCCGTGCCGCTGAACGCTCGATTCGGCTTGGCGTCGAGTTGGTGGAAGCGTTCGAACACCAACTCGCGGTCTTCTTCTCGGATGCCGGGACCGTTGTCGTCCACACTGAGCTGGAGCAGAATTTGGGGGAGGTCGCCTTGTGCTGCGAGTTCGACTCGAAACACGACTTGCCCGTTGCGAGCCGTGAACTTGAACGCATTGGCCAGCAAATTCATGGCGATACGCTCGAGCTTTTCCGGGTCCACTAGCAGCGTCTGACGGGCGCTTGGCAAATGCACCTCGTAGATGATGCCCAAATCCTTCGCGAGCAGGCGAAAGCTCGTGGCCAGCGCACGCAGCATCAGCACGACGTCCGTCGGCTGCAGATCCTGCATGACGCCCACCGCGTCTGCGCGGGACAGCTCCAGCAGGTCCGTGACGTGGCCGAGCAATAGCGTCGCGTTGCGCTCGATCAGGGCTAACGCGGCGCGTTGTTCCTTGGTCGTGTCAGTGGCTTCGCGCAGCTGTTGGACGGGTCCCAAAATCAGCGTGAGGGGCGTGCGTAGCTCGTGGCTGACGTTGCTAAGGACCTGCGTCTTGAATTCGGCAAGTTCTTGGGCACGCTTGTAGGCGAGCGACAACTGCTCGACCATCGAGGTGAGCTCCGCCTCGCGCCGCTGCGCATCCTTCTCACGCTGATCGACCTGGCTGACGCGCTTCGCCGCGCTACGCAGCAGCACGATGGTCCCGGTTGCGCTGATGGCGGTCAGGGCGAGCAAGCTACGGTGGATCAGCGATTGTCGTTGGAGGAGGCCGAATGCGAATGAGAAGTGCATCAGGCCCGTCAGCACGAGGAAGGCGCTGAGGCATAGGTGCAACCCGCGGAAATGGTCGTTCTTCAGCCGGCGCGTCAGGTTCACGAGCGCGACCACGACGGCCGCGCAACACGCGCCAATCAGGAAGTCCGAGCTGGCCATGACGCGCACTTCCCAGACCGAAGTCGGGGCTGCTTGCGCTACCGATAGCAGTGATAACCATTCCTTCGCGCCCACAGTGCGTTGCCTAATTACGCACTGTATCCGAGTCGGGGAGGGCGCACGACTTGGAATCTAGACGCCTTTCTTGAAACCGATACGGGCGCACGCTCCGTCGGAATCCGGCAGTGTCCGCAGGGGTCGCGGAGCATGCTGAGTTTCTGCGAAATTCGCCGGGGATTGGCGGAAATATTGGGGCTGTTGCAGTTCGCCTCAGCGGCGTGGAAGGCGGCGCGGCACACTCGGTAGAAGACGAATCATTTCCGCAGCATTGGTTCATTTGAACTTGCCCATGCAGCGCGGAATTGCTTGCGGCTCGGGCGAACATCCGCGTACTTTGACTGAAAGCAGTTTTCGCGGGAGGGCTTTGCATTTTGTTGCGACCGTCAATCTTGTTCATGCCTGGTCCAAGCGAGCCGCTGCGGCTCGAGTTGGACGCTCTGGGCATTGCCGTCGTGGTGACGACGGACACTGATCACGCCGGCGAGCTGGACTTGGTGCTGATCGACCCGCAGCGGCTTGGTCAATGCGTGTCTGATGTGCGCAGTTCCTTGGCGCAAACGCACCCGGGCGTGCCGGTCGTCGTGATGGGGGACGCAGGCCTTGAATCCGCAATCGAGGCGATGCGCGCGGGCGCCGCGGACTACATCGAGACCACCGCCCCCGCCGCCGAAATCGCGGCGGTCGCGCGGCGCTTGGTCTCGGAGCAGGCGATCGCCAGTAGCCTGTCCGGTGTCCGACAAGAACCAATCCAGGGCCTGGAGTTGATCGGCAATAGCCCCAAGTTGCGGGAGTTGCGTGAGCGCATCACGCAGCTCGCTGCGTCTGACGTCACCGTGCTCATCTCGGGTGAAACGGGCGCAGGCAAAGAATTGGTCGCCAACTTGCTGCACAGCAAGCGCGCGGGCAACCACGGCGCACTGGTCGTCGTGAGTTGCTCCACGATCCCTGCGTCGCTCGCCGAGAGTGAGTTGTTCGGTCACGTCAAAGGTGCATTCAGCGGGGCGCTGGTTGCGCACCCCGGGCTGGTGCGCGCGGCTCACGAGGGCACGCTTCTGCTGGACGACGTCGGCTCGTTGTCGCTGGATTTGCAGGCGAAGCTGCTGCGTGTGCTGCAGCAAAAGAGCGTCCGACCCGTGGGTGGTACGCAAGAAATACCGGCGGACTTTCGGTTGCTCGCTTCGACCTCGATCCCCCTCCAAGATTTGGTGCTGCGCGGCGCGTTTCGGGAGGATCTGTACTATCGCCTGGCGGTGGTGGAGGTCAGCGTACCCGCCCTGCGTGACCGGGAGCACGACGCGCTCATGCTCGCGGAAATGTTCCTGCAGGACGCCTCGCAGCGCTTGGGCAAGACGGTGCGCTCGCTGTCCACCGCGGCTGCAAGGGCGCTGCTTTCCTATCGCTGGCCTGGCAATGTGCGCGAACTGAAGAACGTGATCGAGTACGCTGTCACCGTTGCTGCGTTCGATCACTTGAGCGAGAGTGATTTGCCAGAGGTCGTTCAAGCTCGCCGTAGCAACCCGGAAGCGCGGGCGGATGACCCGCGCTGGTCAGCCGTCGAACGCCAACACATTGAAGCCGTGCTGCGCTCGGTAGACGGCAATCGTGCGCGAGCCGCGCGGCTCTTGGGCATTGACCGACGGACCTTGCATCGCAAGCTCGACCGGCTCTCGATCGACGTCCCGCCGCGCAGCCGGCCAGGTCTCGGTGGCGAGAGCCAGCCGAAGTAGCGCCCCGCACTCAGCTAGAGACCTCATAGCGCTTCATCTTTCGATACAGCGTAACGCGATCGATGCCGAGCTGCCGCGCAGCTTCGGAGCGGTTGCCGCCGGTCTCGCGCAGCACGCGCTCGATGTGGCTGCGCTCCAGCGCGTCCAGATCCATGCCTTTGGCGTCGCCGGAGCGGGGCTTCTGAGACTCGCGCACGCGCAGCGGGAGATCGGTCGCCTCAAGCGTTTTGCCTTGCGTGAGCGCTACGGCGGCGCGCATGCCGTTCTCGAGTTCGCGGACGTTCCCAGGCCAGGCGTAGCCGAGCAGCGCTTCCTTGGCGCTTTCGCCGACAACAATAGGCGTGCTCGTGGTCGAAAAGGCGTCCAAGAAATGCGCGGCAAGCTCCAAGACATCCGTGTCTCGCTCGCGCAGAGCGGGCAAGTCCAGCTCAAACGCGCCCAGGCGAAACAGCAGGTCGTTTCGGAACCGCCCGGAGTCCGCAAGATCGCGCAGGCGGGCGTTGCTCGCCGCGACGATGCGCACATTGGTCGCAATTTCTCCGACGCTCCCGACCGGGCGAATGCTGCGCTGTTCGATGGCTCGCAGCAGCCGTGACTGCAGAGCGAGCGGCATTGCGCCGATCTCGTCCAAAAACAACGTGCCGCCTTCGGCGTCGCGAAACAGGCCGTTGTGCTGGCGTGCGGCGCCGGTGAATGCACCCGGGGCATGACCGAACAGCTCACTCTCGATGATTTCGGCGGGCAGAGCCGCGCAATTCAGGGCGACGAACGGCTGGTCACGCCGGTCACTGAGTGCGTGAATCGCGCGCGCGAAGACTTCTTTGCCCGTTCCGGTTTCGCCGGTGACGAGCACGGGGGCACGTTGATTCGCCAGCTGTCGAACTCGGTCCGCGACTGCGCGCATCACGGCGCTTGAGCCGACGACGCCGGCCAGGGGAGCGTCAGCGTTCTTCGCAGGCGCCGCCAAACGTGTGACGCGCGCACTGCGTTTGCGGCGCTCCAGCGCGCGCCCAACGGCGGCACCCAAATCCGAGAGCGAGAATGGCTTAGCGAGGAAGTCCGTGGCGCCAGCGCGCAGCCCGAGCGAGACGGCACGCGTGTCGCCGAATGCGGTCATTAGGATCACAGGCAGATCCGGGCGATTGCCCGCGATCTGTGCGCACAGCTCCAGGCCACTCTCGCCGGGCATGCGAATGTCGGTCATGACGACGTCCACGTCCGAGTGCGCGCGCGCGGTGCGTGCGTCCGGGCACACCGAGGTGTCGTAGCCCAGATCACGCAATGCGCCTGCAACGGCCTCGCGTGTCTCTTCGTCGTCTTCCACAACAAGAATTCTAGCGGTCATGTTCTCCCCATCACACTCTGCGTATCGTCCGCGCGCGGGTTCCCGAAACCCTCAACGCTTGCAAGCGTACCACGCCTCCTGCGCATCAGGGGGTTTAGCGCGCATCAAGGCCGATTTGTACTAGTCGCTGTTCTGGTATTGGTGGGATCGCGTGAGACCGAACCCTCACGCCCTCACTCTAAGGCGGCATTCGGTCCCAGCATTCGTACAGCGGTGCTTTACGCGGCGGAGCGGTGTATTGGCGCCGGTGCTCTTCGAAGCGAGGAGTGCCCCATCTGCTACTTCGACAGTGACGAGTGCACGGCGAGCCGCATCACTTCAGGTCGTAGACTTCGACCGCGTTTTCCAGGAAACGCGGCACAAGCAAGCGTTTTCGTTTGCTATCGAAGCCAATGTCCGCCGGGCCCTTCAGCTCCGTGAGCGCGGGCTCGAAGCTGCCCCCGAGCGTTCCGCGATACACTGTCGAGGTCTGCCAGCTAGAAACCAACAGCGAGTCACCGGCTTGTGCAATGCCGTCCAGGCCGCCGCCGGGCAGCTTGGTCACGTCTTGTTTGGCGCCTTTTTCGTCGAGCCGGTACAGCTCGTTGCTGCCGAAGGTGACGACCAGTACCCCCTTGTCGACTGCGAGAAGTCCGTTGGGGCGGCCCAGATCCTTGCCCTTCGCGACGGGCTTCACTTTGCCATGGTCGATTACGTACACAGCGTCGCTGCCCGTGGGGTCGAAGCCCGTGGCACTGGATTTGATCCCGGAATCCGAGACGAATACGCGCCCATCTTTGGCTACTGCGATGTCGTTCAGGAAGGTCGCGCCGGGGATCAGAATGTCTCCCTTTGGGGCACCGGTCTTGAGATCGAACTTACGCACCACGCTGATGTCCGCGACGTACAGTATGCCGCCAGCGATGCCCGTGCCCTTCGGCGCATCGAGCTTTACCTTGCCGCCGCCAGCGATGAACTTGGGTTTGACGACTTTGCCGTCCGGCGAGATTTCGGTGATGTAGCCGTTGCCGTCGACGCCATCGGGTTTGCCGTCAATGTTGGAGACCAGGTAGCGATCGTTCGCTTCGTCGTACAGCACGCTCTCGGGGGTCGCGATACCTTCAGTGATTCTGAAGACGGGCGTCGGCCCGGGCGCCTTCTCGACCTTGGGCGGCTCGGGCGGCTTCTCCGGCGCGGCCGGCGATTTCGCGACTTCGATGGGAGCGGGCGGCAACGACGAGGCAGGCGGTGTCGGTGGTTGCTCGGCTGGTGGCTGCGCGCCCCCGCAGCCGAAGGTAACAACGAGGAGACCGAAACTGAGAATAATACGGTGATTCAGCATGCCGACCGCCATAGCATTCCTCCGGCGAGTCGAGAACGCGCGGTCCGTGGGCGGTGCTAGCGCCGCGTCAATGTCGCTCGAAGCGCCTCAGCACGGGGCCGCTGGGCCGAAGCGTGAGGGCTGGCGTGAGCCTGAGCAGCGGGCCCCGGGTGAGTTGAAAATCGCCGCTTTGAAGGAAGACGGCGATCTCGCTGCGCCGCAAAGAAGGAGCCGTCAGCTTGCGTTGGCGCCGCCATTGCGCGCCTTCGCTGTTCAGGAGCCCCTTGCCGAGAACCGCCTCCAGATCACGCACGAACAGATCTTTAGAGAAAGAAGCGTGATCGGTTACCAGGACTTGTTCGATCAACTCAGGGTCGAACAAGGTTAGGTGGTATTGGTCGAAGATCTGGAACGCGGTGGCGCGCGCTGAGTAGCTGCGCGCGTCTTCGAAACGCTGCAGTGGGCGGTGCGCATAGCGCAGCAGTGAACCAACGCCGGACAGCTTGGGTTGGCTGGCTAGGAGTTGGGGGGTGCTCATGGCGTCAGGCTGTGGGCAGTGTGTTCGGCAGAGCGAACCGCGGCGTCGATCCCAGAGCCGTGAAACGCGGCCCCGGCTAGCCAAATGCGTGTGCCGGCGAGCGCGGCGGAAAGCGCGGCGACGCGCGCGCGGTGCGCGTCGTCGAAGACCGGGAGCGCGCTCGGCCAACGCGAGACGGCGCCGTGAACGGCTGCGCCGGAGAGCGGCAACGCGCGGGCCAGCGCGCGGCCGGCACGTTCCATCCAGGCGGCGTCCGAGAGTTCTCGCAGATCCTGCTCGCTGGGCCGGAAAAATACTCGAAATAGCGCGTGACCGGTGGGCGCGCGGTGCGGCAGCTTGCTCGAGCTGAAGCTCACCGCGCGTACGCCTTCCAGCTGCTCAGGCACTGGCACGATGAAGCCGGTTCCGGTGAGCGCGTGCTGGACGTGCTCGCGACGGTAAGCGAGCGACACCGTCAAACTTGAAAGCAAAGCGGAATCTCGCAACGCACGCGCAGGAGCTCCGAACGCGCCCTCCAGCAGCCCAGCCGCGTCGCGCGCAGGCGTCGCAATCACGAGCGCAGAAAACTCCGTGCTCGTTTCATCTGCGCTGAGCACGCTCACGCCTTGTGCGCGCGGCGTCACACTGCGCACGGCGCTATTCAGGCGCAAGTCCAGCTTGCCATGGAGCGTTTCGGCGAGGCGTTCGGGGAGCTCACCCATACCGCCTACGAAAGAACGAATCCCGCGGCCAAGTTCGTCCGTCGGAACTTGAAAGCCGAGTACGCGCCCGGCCTCGCCTGGTTCGAGCTCTTGCAACTGCGAGCCGTCGAAGCGAAACGAACGGTGTTCGAGTTGCTCGACCAAGCGATCGGCAATGCCGACTGCCGATGCCAGGTTTGGCACAGCCTCACTGCGCGCCACGAAGCCCTCCGCGCCATGCTCGATCAAGAAACCGTGTTGAGCTTCGCTCGTGAGCTGCCCGCCCACCTTGGACCCGGCCTCGAACAACACCACTTGGTCCCCGGCGCCCAGCCGACGCAGTGCCACTGTGAGCCCGGCGATGCCGCCACCAATGACCGCGAGGCGTTGCATGCTCATTCCGTAGCACGCTGGGCAGGGCCGAGCACCGCGTGCGTGATGGTCTGCGTCGTCAGCTCGACTCCCGCAGCATCGTTGCTCTCGAAATATCACAGCCCGCGGGCGATGTAGCTCAAGATTCGAAGGGCAGGGAGCGCTGCTCGGGTTCGGCAGGCGCGGTTTCGCGCCCGATGGCGCTCGGATTCGCGGGCATCGCCGCGCGCCGTCCGCTCACGATGACTTCCTCGCGGCCGTCGTCCGTGATGGTGCGCACCAGCCGGTAAGTGGTGTTGCCGTCGGCCCGCGCCACCTCTGGCGCTGCGATCAAGAGCTGCAGCTCCAGCGATTGGCATAGGTCGAAGAGCACGCCCAGGTTGTCTGGTGAAAGGCGATTCGCCTCGTCTAGGAACAGAAAGCGGAGTGAGCCGTGCTCGCGCTTGCCGCGCAGCAAGTTGGCGTCACGCTCCCATTCGCTGAGCACGACCATCATTAACGCCGCACCGACGCCGATGGCTTCACCCGTCGACAAGCGCGTTGGGTTGGCGAGCTCCCAGGTGTCGCCGCTCTGGCGCAGGATCTCGACAGTGAGCTCCAGGTACTCGCGGTAGTCGAGGATGCGATGCCCTCCCGAGCGCCCGCCCGCGTACCGGCGAAACACTTCATTGAGCGCGTCTTCGATGGGCAAGGTGGGTTGAAATAGCAACTCCTGAGCGTCGCCCTCGCGCAGCGCGCGCAGCACCTGTGCCATGCGCTCCACGCGCTCCGAACGCACGCGAATGCCCTGAATACTGCCGAAGCGCATCGGCCCGAGGCTTTGGTTCAAGCGCCGGACTTGGCTGCCCGCCCGGCGCAGCTGCACCTCGATACTGCGCGCGATATCCTCGGTGGCACCCCGCAAATCCCCTTCCTGGCGCGCCAGGCGGCGCTCGAGGCCGAAGAGTTGGTCGCGCAGACGCTCCAGCGCCTCGAGTGGATCTTGAACATCCGCAACTTGCGCCGGGACGCGGCTGCCGAGCCACTCTCGCACGGCGAGCCAGGCCTGCAAGTAGCCGTCACCGCGAGCGCTCCGCGCGTCGCCGAGCAACGCTCTGAGCGCGGGGCCGAGCTCCAAGCCGCCGTGCGCCGTCGTCAAGCGGTCGAGCAAGAGCTCGTATTTGCTGCGCGCGTCAGCCCACAGTTCCGCGCTCGGACGCGGCGCTGGGATGTCCAACATCGCGCTGGAAGCGAGGCCGCCCTGCGCGACGCGGGTGCGGAGCTCTTGCCACACGCTTGCACCAGGTTGAGCGTGTTTTTCGGCTGCGGTAAGCTGTCGCCAAGCGGCGTCGTTCACGCGCGCAAGTTCGCGGCGGCGTTCCTCGAGCGTCGCCAAATTCATGCCGATGTCGCGCTCTTCGCGTTCGCTGCGTTCCGCCTCGAGGGTCAGTTCTTGGACCAAGTGCGCCTGAGGGCGTTGGTCGAGCGTGGAAAAATCTGCCACGCCCACGCGGCTAAGCTCTGCGTCCAAACGCACACACTGCGCCGCGAGCGCCGCGCGCTCGCCTTCTACCGCCTGCCAGGCGAGTGTCGCTTGCTCACGCGAGGCCTCGGCTTGCTCCAGGCTGCTCTCGGCGAGCGCGAGGGCTTCGCGTGCTGCCTCGTGTTGCTGCTCCAACGCGGGCACGAGCGCTACACCCTGCTCGGCGCGCTCTTCCGCGCGTGACTCGACGGCGTCCGACAGCTGCGTCAACTCGAGCAATGCTTCTTGCGTGCGGAACCAACGGTCGCGCTCGCAATCGAGCGCCAAGCGCTCCTCGTGGAGGGCGTCCCAAGCGCCGCTCGTGCCGGGCGGGAAACGCAGCGCTTGTAGCGTGTTTTCCAGGGTTTGCCGGGCCGCTCCGACGCGGTTCAGCTCACGCCGTGCGGCCTCGCCCTCCGCGATGCTGCTGGCGATGGCCTGGGACGCAGCGGCGTGATCGCGGCCGTCGAGCAAGAATGCGTCGACGAGCAGCGCGCGCAGCCCCGCCACGCGCGGTTCGAACTCGCTGACCGCAGCGGCGGCGCGGGCTCGCTCTGCCTCGAGTCCGTCGAGTTGCGCGCTCAGCTCCTGCAGGCGAAGCTGGCACGCATCGCGCAGCGGGCCCAGTCGTTCTCCGCCGATCAATGTGGGGTCGACGAGCAGCGGTCGCAGTTCGCGCAGCGTGCCTTCGAGCCGTCGACAGCGCCGCTCGACGCCATCGAGCCGCACGGCCAGGGCTTCGGCTTCGGCGCGCACGGTTCGGGCGCGGTCGATTCGCGCGCGGCGGCCGAGCATCGGCTTTGCCGGTAGCCGGGTGACGCGCATGCCGACGCCGTGCGACACCACGACGTCCGGCGCGCCGGCATCAGCGACTTCGCTATCGATACGGGTGTCGCTCGCGACCAGCCAAACGCTCTCCATTTCGCGCGGGCGCCCGGCCAGCGCGCGCGCCGCTTGCTCTGGATCCGAGACGACCAGCGCGTTCACGAGTGGGCCAAGCCGAGCTTCGAGCGCGGCCGCTTGCTCCGGCTCGATGTCGTCGAAGCGCTGCACCAGCAGTTCGGCGTCCAGCTCGTCGCGCAGGCGCAGGAGTTCAGGCTGGAATGTGCCGCCTTGTGCTTCGAACTCGTTGGCTTCGCGTAGCAGCGCCTCGCGCTGCGCGTCGAGCTCACGGCTGCTCGTTCGCAAGGTGTGGTACTCGCTGTCTAAGCGCAGCTTGAGTTCCTCGGCGCGTTCGAGCGTCCACGGTTCGGTGCTGGCCTCGATGCCCGAGAGCACGGCGTACGCGGCGTTGCGGCGCGCGGTGCGCGCTTCGAGATCGCGTAAGTCGGTTTCTTTCGCGACGCGCTCGCCTGTGCTCCGTTCGCCCGCCGCGTGCGCGGTTCGTGCTCGCTCCTGGGCCTGCCCGAGCGAAGCCTCGGCGTCGCTCAGTGCCAGCGTGAGTTGGTCTGCACTCAGCTGTTGTTCTGGGTCGAATCCGAGATCGCGTGCTCTCCGGCGCGCGCTAGCTTGGCGCGCCACGAACGCCTCGGTTTCCTGCAGCGCCGTCGCCAGCGCTGGCGACCGCGCCGCGAGCTCGTCCAGGCGAGCCAAGCGACCGAGCGCGCGCTGCCCGGACTCGTAGCCGAGGTCTGTCGCTCCCTCGATCAGCTGTAACGCCCCGATGGCCGTCTGATGCTCGCTCTGGCGCAGCTCGATCAGATGAGCGTCGCGCGCCGAGCGCAAGCGCTCGCCGTCGACGCGATCGAGCTCGCGGCGTGCGCGCTCGCGCCCGGAGGCTAGTCGCGTGAGTGCGAACTCCGGCTCGCGCAGTAGCTCGCGTAGCTCGACGAGCAAAGCCTTGGCTCGCCGCTCGCGGTGCGCGTTGCGATGCAGCTCGTCCAGCCCTTTTTGCACATCGGCCAGACCCTGCGCACTGCGTTCGTAGGCTTCACGCGCGCGATCGCGCGCGCCGAGACGCTGAGCGCGCTCCGCCGCCGCTCGTTCGCGCACGGTGAGCGCCCCCGCAGCGGCTTCGTCGCGCGTCAGCCGTTCGGCTTCGAGCGTGCTCCGCTCGGCGGCGAGCGAGCGCGCGTGAGCCAGCTGCGCTTGGCTCTCCAGAGCCGTTTTCAACTCGGCGCGCTTGGCCGCCAAGCGCGCCACGAAGGTGCCATGGCGCGCTTTCTGCTCTTGCGCGTTGCGATCTAGTTCGGCGAGCTCGCGCCCGGCGCGTTGTTCGGCTTGCCGGGCCGTTTCGACGGTGCCCTGGAGTTCGTTCGCTTCCTCGCGCGTGGCGAGCAACGCTGCCCCGAACATGCTTTGCCCGGCCTCGTACACGCCCGCGATCTCATGCTCCAAGCGCTGCGCTTCGCTGACTTCGACGCGCGTACGCCGGCAGGCGTCCAAGTTCCCGCGCATGCGCGACAGCGTGTCACCGAGGCCGCTTTCCTCGCGTAGCAAAAACGAGCGCAGCTCCGAGGTCAGCGCTCGGGAAATGCCGCCCGTCATACTCGTGCGCAGCATTTCGTTGAACTTGTTGCGGTCTTCGTCGGTGCTCAGGCGGAGCGGGCTCACCCCATGTTCGAAGAGCGCACTGAAATAGTCCTTGGTGGTCGCAAAGCTGTGCAACGCGCCGCCCAAGGCCTTGGCGTTTTCGGCGAGTTCGGCTCGGGTTGGCACTTCATCCGCGCCGGCGCGGCGTTGCAGGAGCAAGTCCTGTAAGCGCGCTTCGGGGTTCAGGCCGGTGATGATGAACGGCGCAATCTCGAGGCTGGGCTCGGTTTTGCGCGTCAGTTCGACGCCAGCCAAGAGGCGCGCGCCGCCGTGCAGTTCGACTTCGATCGCCGCATAAGAGGCGCTGCCCGGTTCACCGAGGCGCCCCCAGATCCCCTTGTCCCCGCCGGTCGCGCCGCTTTCACCGAGGTTCGTGAAGCGCAGCCGCGACAAGTCCGGCATCAGCACGACGTACGCCGCTATCATGACGGTGGTCTTGCCGGCGCCGTTGGCGCCTTCCAGCGCGGTGACGCTCGGATCGAGCAGGTAGCGCTCGTAGAACACGCCTTTCCAGTTGACCAAAGCGAGCGCGGTGGCTCGCGCACGCGTCACTCTTCGTCCTCCGGCTCGAATTCGGGGAGCGGCTCGAACTCCGGCAATGCATCGAATTCCGGCGCTGGCTCGAAGCTCGCCTTGGCGTCCAGGCTCGGCGCGGCGTCCAAGCTCGGCGTCTCTCCGAAGTCGTCGAAGTCGCTCAAATCTTGGGGCGGAAGCTCGGGTTCGAGCGCGTCCTCGGCCTCAGGCTCCTGCTCCTGCTCGCCGTCGTCTTCGCTGATATCCGCGCCGTCGCCAAGCACGAGTTCACCTCGTGCCACCAAGCGCTCCAAGGCTTCCGCTGGCGAGCCGCGGCCACGCACCGGCTCCGCGAAGCGCAGCAGGCCCGCGCGCAGCCGGAGCGACTCGGCTTCGAGCAGCTCGACGAACCCGAGTGTCGCCAGGCGCCTGAGCGCTTCAGAGAATTTGCTGCGTACGGTTTCTTGTGCGACGCGCTCGTCCAACCGCTTGCGCTTTGGATTGAACGTGCGCGTGAGCGCGTCACCGCCCATCACAGCAGCCAAATGGGACAGCGCGTCAGTGCGCTTGATCACGCCGCCGTGCTGCAGCGTCGCTGGGTCCAGGTACAGCAGCGTGAGCGCCTGCCCGACGAGCATCTCGGGCACCGACAAATGGCGCCGCCCCAGGCGATCGCTGGTCGGTAGCAGGTAGAAATAGCCGTCCGCCGGGTGCATCAACTCACAGCCAAAACGGCGATAAAAGGCCTCCAAATGCGCTTGTGCGTCGCTCAAGAACGAGTACCAAAGCGGATCTTCACGGTCGATGTGCCGGCCGCGGCGCAGCGCGAGGTCCACGTCCGGAAAGAGCTCGTCCGCGACGACGTCCCCGAGCGCGAGATAGCGGGTGTCAGTCACGGGGCCCGCCGTTCGCGATCTGCCATTCTTCGATCACCAAGTCGTCGTTGACGCTGACCCATTGTCGATCCCGATCGTGCGTGGTGCGCGCCAGGCGCGCCACGACTTGTGCCACCCGACCGGCCGTCACGAACTGCAGCTCGGTGGCGGTTTCTGCGCTCACTTGCTGCGTCACTTCACATAGACCGCGCGAGCCGCGAGCCAGCGCGCCCTGCACCAATTCTTCGACGATTGCGTGCGGGTCGGGCGCATCGCTAGTGGTCGGGGCGCGTTCACGCTCCGCGCGCGGCCGAGTTACCTTCGGCTTGTCGTCTTTGAACGGCTCGATCTCCCGGAGCAAGCGCGGGGCAGGGGCGGCTGCGACGGCCAGGGCGAAGGGGCGCGTGGTGTGCTGCGAAAGCTGCTCGCGCAAGCGTTCGATCAGCGCGCGGGAAGGGTCGAGGCGCACGACGTCGCACAGGTAGCGGTGCACGTACTGGTAGTATTCAGACCAAGCGCGCTGGCGGGCCGCGCCCCACGCGCTGATCCTGTCCACCTGCTCCATGACGCGTTGGACTGCTCCCTCCGCTCCCTCCGCCGAGGCGGCCACCGCCACTTCCTGAATGTCTTGCAGCAGCGACGACAGCTCATGCGCGTCGCGCAGTAAAATTTCGTTCAGCTCGGCCAAGGTGCGGCTCGTGCTTTCCAGTAACTCCAAGCACTGATCGACGGCTCCGAACCAATCCGACTCCAGCAATCGGGCAATTTGGACCTGAAAGGCTTGTTGCTCGAGATCCAGGCTGCGCTGCCGGCGCTCGATGCCGTTCACCAGCTCGCTAATGGTGACGCGCAGCGGGCCCTCGATGCCGGTATGCCAAGCCTCCGGTGCTTGGGCAGCCTGCGCGCGGGTCAGGATCTCGGCCAAGCTCACGCGGAGGCTCCCGGTGAGCAGCGTGAGGTTCTCGCGCGTGAGCGCCTCATCCTCCAGGAAGGACTCCACGATGCTGGCCGCCAACCGGGTGAGCGAAAATTCAGCAGCCCGCAGCAACCCCGCGCCATCCACACGCGCGAGCAGCTTTTGGTCACGCAGGCGTTGCAGCGTGTGGGTGGCGCGCCTGCGCAGGCGCTCGGCCCGCGGCTCGAGCAGCGCGCTCACCTGTTCGAACACCTCCGCGAGCTTCTCCTCGTCGAATGAAGCGAGCGCCGCGCCGTCCGCACGCAAATGCAGAGCCGCCAAGAACAGCAAATCAAGCGTGCCCAGCTCCAGCACCGGGCGGCTGCGAGCCAGCGCGGAGAGGACAATCCTGGGATCTTTGGCTTGGTCCGTCATCGGGCTAAGGCTGTCTCGACGGCCTTATAGTTGGGATCTCGCGCGACCACGGATATTCCTGGGGAAAACGCAAGGACGGGCCCGACCGCAGACGGCGCCTGACCACAGGAAAAGACGGGAAAGTTGGCAAACGGCTGGCAACGGGATTCGGTAGGGTGAGAGCTCCTGCACTTTGGATTGGGGTCAAGCGCGGGCGGCCGGTCGACTGGTTTGGCGTGGAACCCGCCCACGCAAACGACGTGACCCTCAGGGTCAGGGTTCGCGCTCGGTCCCTGCGCTGAGTTCGCCAGCAGGCGCGGCCTCGGCGGCGTCGGAGACGTCTTGATGGATCGCGGAAGCGATGATGCGATTCGTGACCTCATTCAGGTGCAGGCGAAGCACGTTGGACAGTTGCTCGAACTCGGGCCAGAGCGTCTCGTCCACGAAGCGGCGCGACACGGTCGCCATGAGCGTGGTGCTGCGCTGGCCGCGGCGCCGGTACGGCTTGATATCGTAGCGGCGACAGAGCGCGATGAAGAGCCTCGCTGACCAATCATCTCCAACCGAGAACTTGTACTCGACCGGCGGGTCCGCCTCTTCCATCGCCTTGAGGCGCAGTTGAATTCGCTTGCGCGCTTCGCCCGCGGCGTTGCGTTCGCCCTCGGTTGCGGCACCGGCGAATAGTGCCTCGATAGCGCGCAGCTTCTCGAGGAGCCGGCTTTCGTCAAAGGTGGGGGGATCCGCGGACATCGACGACCGCCTATCATAGCCGGGGTCGGCGGCCGAGGCACTTTGAGAGCCATTGCTTGCTCGCCGCGCCTGAGTCTCTTTTTCGTTGCACATCAACGCGTTGAGTGTCGGATTGGGACATGGCTTCGTCTCGGTCGACGAATGGATTGAGTTCGACTCCGAGTGGTTAACGCTTCCCGAGATCTCGCAGCTTTGGGTACAGATCTTCGCTTGGATCGCACCGATCAACAAATGCTCGTTGATACCGCCGAAATAGCCGTTGTTCCGCGGCTCCGTCGACTCTGAAACCCTAGTCGAGCAGAGCACCGATCTCGTCATGCGCCCCGTCTGCTCTCGTTCTCGCCTCCAACAATGTCTTCTGGGCGGGCGGCAGGCCCTCGGCCGTCATGTTCGCCTCGAAAGACGCGGTAACGTCGCGGGCCGAAGCGCGCTTCGCTGAGGGAGCGCGCGCTGTCACGCCGTAAGCGCAGTGCAAAACCCATCCTTAGGGGTGTCGGCAACGTGACGTGCCGCTCCCGTTCACGCCAGCCGAGCGGACTCAGTGGCGGCGGTGACGCTCATCGCTGGCAATAGGGTGGTAACGACTGAGGAGTAGACTTTCTACTTCCTCGTCTTCGTTACTCGTTTAGAAAAAAGTGGTCGGGGCGGGCGGATTCGAACCGCCGACCCCTTGACCCCCAGTCAAGTGCGCTAACCAGGCTGCGCTACGCCCCGGACCGCTCTTCGCATCGGGTCTCCGACCGAAGGGCTCGCGGAAC
>JBDTJC010000208.1:0-3203 GCA_039936055.1 Polyangiaceae bacterium
TCTCACCGCCGCCTTTGCCGCCTTCGGGGCCCATGTCGATCACCCAATCCGCGCACGCGATGAGCTCGATGTTGTGCTCGATCAGCAGCACCGAATTGCCGGCGTCGCGCAGGCCGAACAAGGCATGCGTGAGCAGCTCGATGTCCGAGAAATGCAGCCCGGTGGTGGGCTCGTCCAGCACGTACAGCGTGCGGCCGGTGGCCTTGCGCGAGAGCTCACTGGCGAGCTTGACGCGCTGGGCTTCACCGCCGGACAGTGTGGTCGCTGGTTGCCCGAGCTGGATGTAGCCGAGGCCAACTTGGCGCAGGGCGGTCAGCTTTTGGCGAATGCGCGGGATCGATTCGAAGAGCTCGTCGGCTTCATCAACGGTGAGGTCGAGCGCGTCCGCGATCGACAGGCCGCGATACTTCACTTCGAGCGTTTCGCGGTTGTAACGGCGACCCGCGCACGAGTCACACGTGACGTACACATCCGGCAGGAAGTGCATTTCGACGCGCAGCACGCCGTCACCTTGGCAGGCCTCGCAGCGGCCGCCTTTGACGTTGAACGAGAAACGGCCCGGCTTGTAGCCGCGCGCGCGGGCGTCCGGGAGGCCGGCGTACAGCTCGCGCAAATGCGTAAAAATGCCCGTATACGTGGCGGGATTCGAACGCGGAGTGCGACCGATTGGCGCTTGGTCAATGCTGATGACTTTGTCGATGTGCTCGAGGCCTTCGATGCGCTCGCACGGGCCGACCCAGCCGGTTGCGCCGTACAGCTCGGCGCGCGCGGCACTGAGCAAGGTATCCACAATCAGACTGCTCTTGCCTGAGCCACTCACCCCCGTGACCGCGCTGATCAGGCCGAGCGGGATCTCGACTGTGATGTCTTTCAGGTTGTGCGCCTTGGCGCCAACGATGCGGAGCTTCAGGTCGGTGGGCGGCTTTCGCCGCGCGGGGATCGGTAGGTGCTTCGCGCCGGAGAGATAAGGGCCGGTGATCGAGTTCGGATCCGACATGATCTCGGCAGCCGTGCCCTGGGCCACGATTCTACCGCCCAGCGCGCCTGCGCCCGGGCCCATGTCGACCACGTGGTCCGCGCACAGGATCGCGTCGCGATCGTGCTCAACGACGAGCACGCTGTTGCCCTTGTCCACCAAGCGGCGCAAGGCTTGAAGAAGCCGCGCGTTGTCGCGCGCGTGTAGACCGATGCTCGGTTCGTCGAGCACGTACAGCACGCCCACGAGGGACGCGCCGATCTGCGTGGCGAGGCGAATGCGTTGCCCTTCGCCGCCCGAGAGCGTGTGCGCGGTGCGCTCCAGCGACAGGTAATCCAGCCCGACCTCGAGCAAGAAGCCGAGCCGCTCGGTGACGGCTTTGATGAGCGGCAACGCGATCGCTGCTTCTCGCGCTGCGAGCGTGCGTTCGTCAGCAAATTCAGCCAAAAACTCGCGCAAGCCGCGCAGCGGCATGGCCGAAAGCTCCGCGATGGTGCGGCCGCCCAGCTTCACCGCCAAGGCTTCCGGACGAAGCCGCACGCCGTCGCACGCCTCACAGGTTTGCGTGACGATGAAGCGCCCCAAGTCGTCCGGGCCGATAGCACCGTCGTCGGACTCGTGATCTTCGCCCTCGGCGAACGCGCCGGTGTCGAGCATGTGCTGCAAGCGCGGCACGATGCCGTCGTACGCGGGGGCCGCGTTCTTGCGCTTGCCGGCTGTCGTTGCGCTGCCGTACAGCAACGCTTGACGTTGGGCCTCTGGTAACTCCGACCAGGACAGATCCGGGTTCACGCCCAACGAATGCACGACGCGCGAGACCTCGGTGGCGGTGGCGAGCGAGCCGCGGCGACCGAACGCGGCGACCGCGCCTTCGCGGAGCGAGCGGCTCTCGTCCGGAATGATGCGACCCACGTCGATTGCCGAGCGCACGCCCAAGCCATCACAGCTGGGGCAAGCACCGTGCGGACTATTGAAGGAAAAAAGCCGGGGTTCTAGCGGCGGTAAGGTGATGCCGAACTCCCAGCTCACGAGGCGCTCGCTCATCACAACCGGCTCGCTGCCGTCGACTGCGTCGATCAAGACGGTGCCGTCCCCGAGCTTCAACGCTAGCTCTACGCTGTCCGTGACGCGACCTTTGGCGCCGTCACGGACAGCGATGCGGTCCACCACTACATCCAAGTCGTGCGTCTTTTGCCGATCCAGCTCGCGGTCGTCGCCCAAGTCGACTTGCTCGCCATCGATGCGGGCGCGCACGAAACCCTCGCGGCGCAGGCGTTCGAGCTCCGCGCTCAGATCACCCTTTTGTTTGCGCACGATGGGCGCCAAGAGTGCGAGCCGCGCGCCCTCACCACGAGACAAGATCGAGTCCACGATCTCTTGCACGGTGTACGCGCGCAGCACTTTGCCCGACTTGGGGCAGTGCGGTACGCCGATGCGCGCGTAGAGCAGGCGCAGGTAGTCGGCGATTTCGGTGACGGTGCCGACGGTCGAGCGCGGGCTCTTGCCCAGGCCCTTTTGCTCGATGGCGATCGCCGGGCTCAGGCCCTCGATGCTCTCCACCCGCGGTTTGGGCAGCTGGTCCAGGAACTGCCGGGCGTAGGCCGAGAGCGACTCCACGTAACGGCGTTGGCCCTCGGCGTAGATCGTGTCGAAGGCCAGGGAAGACTTGCCCGACCCGCTGGGCCCGGTGATGACCACCAGCTGATTGCGCGGCAGCTCACAGCTGACATTTTTGAGGTTGTGCTGCGTGGCACCGCGAACGACCAGGGAATCCATGAGTTTTTCGGGGTTGTGCGGTAACTCCGCGCGTCGGGCACGCGCTGTCTAGCCTCCAGGTGTAACATATCGCCGTGCCCCGCGGCTCACGCCGGCCCCGACTTGCCCGGTCCGCTTTGGCTCGGCGCCCGCTTTCCGCCGAGGCCGCGTGGCGGGTCCGTTCCAGCGCGCGTGGGAGGCCGGGTTTTGGCCTTCCCGACGGCCGGAAACGCATCTCATTGCCCTGCCTGCCGGGTTCGATTAGCTTTCGCGGCGTGGAGCTTGCTTTAAACAACGACTGGGAACCGTCCGCGACAGGGCCCAGTTCGAAGTGGCTCCGTAGGCCATCGAGGAGCCGGGATCGCCGTCCCTCGAGCGCCGCACAAGCTTGGGCCTATAGCTCAATCGGTCAGAGCCCCCGGCTCATAACCGGGTTGTTCCTGGTTCGAACCCAGGTGGGCCCACTGACTCA
>JBDTJC010000209.1:0-12772 GCA_039936055.1 Polyangiaceae bacterium
CCCCAGAAACCTACAACCAAATTTTTACCATGCACGGCACGACGATGATCTTCCTCGTCGTGATGCCCGCGTTGTTTGGTTTCGCCAACTACCTCGTGCCGTTGATGATAGGCGCGCGAGACATGGCATTCCCGCGCTTGAATGCGCTGAGCTTCTGGCTGCTGCCCATGGGCGGGGCGCTCTTGCATTTCAGCTTGCTCGCCGGCGGCGCGCCCAACGCGGGCTGGTTCAGCTACGCGCCGCTGAGCGAGACGCCTTTTGCGTCGACGCCGGGCACCAACTATTGGGTGGTCGCTTTACTCGTGCTCGGCATCAGCACGGTCGCGGCTTCCATCAATCTGGTCGCCACGATCCTGACCTTGCGCGCGCCAGGGCTCACGTTGCAGCGGTTGCCCCTGTTCGTCTGGATGATACTGGTCAATTCGCTGCTCGCGGCACTGGCTCTGCCCGTCCTGAACGCAGGCCTAGTGATGCTGCTGGTCGATCGTCAGCTCGACGCACATTTCTTCGCGCCCGCGCAGGGCGGGTCCGCGCTGCTCTGGCAGCACGTCTTTTGGGCCTTTGGTCACCCCGAGGTCTACATCATGGCTTTGCCGGCATTCGGCATGATCTCGGAGGTCATTCCGGTCTTTTCTCGTAAGCCAATCTTCGGCTACGAGTTCGTCGCGGGCTCGACGGTCGCCATCGCGTTTCTCAGCTTCGGCGTCTGGGTTCACCACATGTTCGCGGTCGGTTTGGGGCGCCCCGTCGACCTGTTTTTCGCCGCGAGCAGCATGCTCATCGCGGTGCCGACGGGAGTGAAGATCTTCAATTGGATCGCGACGATGTGGGGCGGGTCGATCCGGTTTACGACGGCCATGATGTTCGCGGTCGCGTTCTTGGTTCAGTTCGTGATCGGTGGGCTGAGCGGGGTCACCTTCACGCTCGTGCCGATCGACTGGCAGACGACAGACACGTACTACGTTGTCGCTCACTTCCACTACGTGCTGTTCGGCGGCACAGCGTTCGCGATTCTGGCGGGCCTTTATTATTGGTTCCCGAAGATGACCGGGCGCATGCTCTCCGAACGCCTCGGCAAGTGGCATTTTTGGCTGACGGTCATCGGCTTCAATCTGACCTTCTTCGTGCAGCACGCCCTGGGCCTGATGGGCATGCCCCGGCGCGTCTACACCTACCCAGATTTACCGTTCTGGGGCACGCTCAACCTGATCTCGACGCTGGGTGCGGCCGTCATGGGTGTATCTACGCTAGTCCTTGCGCTGAACCTGGTGCGTAGCCTGCGCAGCGGGGCGCCCGCCGGGGACAACCCTTGGGATGCCTGGACACTCGAATGGGCCACGAGCTCCCCGCCCGCGGCGCACAATTTCGACCGGGTGCCGCCCGTGTACGGCCGCCGGCCGCTGTGGGACTTGGCCCACGAACGAGAGCCGTCACAACTCGCTGTGCCGCGGGCCCAGATTGCGAAGTGGAGCGCTGGACGGATCGCAGTGCTGACGTTCATTGCCTCGGAAACCGGTTTCTTCGTGGTGTTGATCAGTGCCTATGTGTATTTCAATCTGCTGCGCGCGCCGGGGCTCGGCCCGAGCGCAATGAGCACGCTCGACCCGCGCAAGACGGCGGCGTACACGGCGTGCCTGGTGCTCAGTAGCGTGACGGTGGCACTCGCCGAACGAGCCGAACGAGCCCAGCGCAAGGCGGTCATGAAGGTCTGGCTCGGTCTCACACTGCTGTTGGGGGTTACGTTCCTCGTCGGTCAGGGGCTCGAATACGCCCATATTTTCAAGACGGGTATCGTCGTGGGCAGCAATTTGTTCGCCACCACCTTCTTCACGCTGACCGGCTTTCATGGCTTGCACGTGTGCGTCGGGCTCCTCGCCTTGGGCATCGCGGGCGCGCTTGGAGTGCGCAAGCGCTCTGCGGGCGTCGGGCGCTCGGTATTGGAGTGTGCTGCCCTCTACTGGCACTTCGTGGACGCGGTTTGGCTGGTCGTGTTCGTGGTGGTGTACGCGAGGGCGTGGCGATGACGACATCGAAGTTGTTTGCAGTGTGGGATCTCAATCCGTTCGTAGTCGCGGGCTGTTTGGCGGCGGTCATCACCTACGGCGCGTGCTCGAGACCATGGGCCTGGCAGCGCGCCGGCTACTTCGCGGGGGCGATCCTGGCGACCGTGCTCGCGTTGATGTCTCCGGTCGCCGTACTGGCCAAGGGCGTGCTCTTCAGCGCACACATGCTGCAGCACCTGCTCCTGGTACTGGTCGTGCCGCCGCTGGTCCTGCTCGCGTTGCCCCGCCCCGCAGCCACCTCCACGAACAAGGACGCAGGGCGAAGAGCGGCCCTCAGGCCCTGGCACGGTTGGCTACTCGGAGTCGGCGCAATGTGGCTCTGGCACGCTCCCACGCTGTGCAACGCCGCCACCTCGAACGCGCCCGTTCGCGCGCTACAAACGCTGTCCTTGCTGGCGATGGGCAGCGCCTTCTGGTGGCCGATCCTTGCGCCGAGGCAAGAGGCGCGGGTCGCTCCGCTGGGCGGCGTCTTGTATCTGTTTGCTGCCTGTACCGCATGCACGGCGCTCGGAGTCCTTGTCACATTCTCTCCCATCGCCGTCTGTTCTGCGTACACCCATCCTTCAGATAGCCTGGGCTTGCTGAGTTTGGTGCGCGACCAGTGGGGCATCACGTGCGCCAGCGACCAACGCATTGGCGGCTTGCTCATGTGGGTACCAGCGTGCCTGATCTACGGCTCTGCCATCCTGGGTTCGCTGGCTCGTTGGTACCGTTCTGACCAAGCAAGTGCGCTCGCTCGCGGCACTAACGACTCACAGGCGGTCACGTAGTGCCCACGCAAGACTCGACTACGCACGCTGAGCCTGCCTACGGCGAGGCACGCCCCGAACGCATTCCCAGGCCCACCGTCTGGCCCGGCGCGCTCGCCTTTGCGATCACCTTCCTCGCGTGGTCGCTGGTGACTTCTGCCATTCTCGCACTGGTCGGAGCGCTGGTGTTCGCGGTAGCGCTCGCGGGTTGGATCGCAGAAGCGATACATGAACGGGAAGGCACCCATGAAGGACCCTGACGATAAATCTCCCTTGTCGCCCAACGCGAGCACTCCCGATCCGCCGCGGATCGCGCGGCGTGATTTGCTGGGTCGCGTTTCGCTGGCGGTGATAGCGGTCCCTGCCCTGGTGCTCGCTGTGCCGGTGGCTGGTTTCGTGGTGGCCCCGCTGTTTCGCACTGTGCCACGGCAGTGGCGGACGGTCGGCAAGTTGAAAGATTTTCAGATCGGCGACACCGTCGCGGTGAAGTTCACCGACGCCTCGCCGCTGCCCTGGTCCGGCGTGACGGCGAACACCGCGGCGTGGTTGCGCCGCAGCGCCGACCGCGAGTTCCTGGCATTTTCCGTAAATTGTGCCCATTTGGGCTGTCCGGTGCGCTGGCTCAAGGAAGCCAAGCTGTTCATGTGTCCCTGCCACGGCGGGGTGTATTACGAAAACGGTGAAGTCGCGGCCGGTCCGCCGCCGCACGGGCTCGGCAAGTATCCGGTGCGCATCGTCGGCGAAGACGTGCAAATCCAAACCGGGCCCATCCCGATCGGCTGATGGTGGTCACGCGAGTGCTGAAGGCAGCGTGGCGTTGGTTCGACGACCGCACTGGGTTGTCGAGCGCAGTCGCGCCCTTGGCGCGACACCTGGTGCCGAGGGATTCACGCTGGTGGTACGTCTTCGGCAGCGCCACGTTGATCGCGTTCGTTGTCCAGGTGGTGACGGGCGTCACGCTGGCATTTTCGTACATCGCATCCCCCTCGCAGGCGTACCCGACTCTCGTTTTCATTTCGGAGGACGCGCCCTTTGGTCGAGTACTGCGCGGGATGCACTATTTTGGCGCGTCCGCGATGGTGCTGCTCATCGGCCTGCACCTTGCGCAGACGTACCTATTTGCGGCCTACAAGTTCCCGCGGGAAATGAACTGGCTCACGGGGGTGCTGCTGCTCGCGTTCACCCTGCTGATGGGGTTCACCGGGCAGCTACTGCGTTGGGACGAGAACGCGACTTGGTCAGTCGTGGTGGCTGCGGAGCAGGCCGGGCGCGTGCCATTCATCGGCGAAAAGCTGGCGCGCTTCATCCTGGGCGGAGACACCATCGGCGGCGCCACTCTCGGGCGCTTCTTCGCGATTCACGTGTTCGTGATACCGGCTTGCCTCTTTGCTTTCATTGGCGCCCACGTCGCCCTGGTGTTCCGCAACGGTATCTCGGAGCCTCCGAAACAGGGTGAGCCGGTCGATCCAGCGACCTATCGAGGTGCCTATGAGGCGCGCCTCGCCAAGTCCGGCGTGCCGTTCTGGCCGGACGCCGCTTGGCGGGACGCTGTTTTCTGCGCCGGCGTCGTGCTCGTCATTCTCGCGCTCGCGCTGATCGTGGGCCCGCCCATATTGGGAAAGCCACCAAACCCCACCGATCTGAACGCGGCACCCCGCCCTGACTGGTATTTGCTCTGGTACTTCGCGGTGCTCGCGCTGCTGCCGCCCAGCATCGAGCCTTACGTGATCGTGCTCGGACCGCTCGCGGTGGGCGCCTTGCTGTTCGGGCTGCCCTTCGTGTCCAACCGCGGCGAACGAAGCCCAATGAAGCGCCCATGGGCGATCGCCGGCGTCATCGTCGCCGTGACGATGATTGGGACCTTGTGGCTGCAAGGCGTCCGCTCGCCTTGGTCACCGAACTTCGACGCTCAGCCACTACCCAAAGCAGTGATCGGCGCCGATAGCGGCCCGGTGTTCCAGGGCGCGGCTCTCTTCCATCAGAAGGGCTGCTTAAACTGCCACCTCATCGCCGGCGACGGCGGCAGGCGCGGGCCAGATCTAACGAACATTGGCAACCTGCTGCCGCGCGACCAGATGGTGCTCAGAATTCTGAACGGCGGCACGAACATGCCCGCGTTTGGCAGCACGTTGGCGCCCGCTGATCTGGATCGTATCGTTGATTTCTTGGTCTCACGACGGCGACCAGCGCTGCGCTAATCCGGACCACTCGAATGGCTGCTTTTCGTTTATCCCATCTCACCCATAGGCTCTTTGCCAAGCTCCTCGTCTCGCGAGCCCCATGGCTGCTGCTGTGCGCGGCCTTTTTTCCCGACGTATCAACGGCGGTTGCCGCCAGCGCGCCGGGGCCGTCGAACGTGGTCCCGCTCTTCCTAGTGACCAAGAGCCAGAACAAGAACCAAGTTCAATACGCGATCCGCCTCGACGACCAGTGCGCCCCCGCGTCCGCGGCGCCGGTCTTTGCCTATTGGCGAATGCTCGAAGAGGGCCCCCAGCGTACGGCGCCGCTCCTTTCGCGCGAGGTCCAGGCCTACGGCCTAGCCAGTCAACAGCTTATCGTACGCAAGGGGCAGCGGAACGAGGTGCGCATCACCCTCCGCGCGTTGCCGAGTCGGCCAATTCTGATCCAGGCGTCGCCCGGTGCACGCGGAGCGTGCTTAGCTCTCGCTACGACCAGCATCGCCGCGCAGCCAGCGCACCTGTTCAACGTTTATGTGCGGCTGACCTGGCTTCTCGGTGTTGATTATTTGCTGCTTCAAGGCTGGTCGATGGACGGAAAGCACGTCATCAAGGAACGGATCAGCCAATAAGCAGAGCCTTTGTGCGTCGCCTGACCTACGCTGCCCGCGTTCGCCCCGCTCTCGCCGCGAATTGCGAGACAAAATCGGTAGAGAGCCGCTATTTGCCCGTGCGAAAAGCGACGCGCGGATCCGCCGAGCTGTGTCGCAATGACTGCACTCGCGCGACTCACCGATCCACAGGTTGAGCGGCAAGGCTATGTTTTTGCCGCCTTCTGTCAAAAACAACACCCGACCGTTGTCAGGCGCAGTGCAGGACATTGAGCATCGGAATGGCTATTGCATGGGGTCTGGCAATGACCGCCCGTCGTCTCTGCTTCGCCCCATTGCTTTTGATGAGCGCGCTTCTACCGAGCGCGTGCACGCAAAGCACACCGAGCCCTGCGCCCGAAGCGGGAGCAACTGCGTCCGCGTCCGCGTCCGCGTCGGCACTGGTCTCGAGCCGGGCGCAACACAGCGACACCGAAGTGCAGCAAGCGGTGCTCGCGGAGCTGCGCAAAGATCCGCATCTGGATGTGGCGCGCATTCAAGTCGCTGCCACGCACGGGCTCATCGAGCTCAGCGGAACGCTGGACAATCTCGTATCGCGGGAGCGCGCGACGCGAATTGCGGAAGTGGTGCGCGGCGTAAATTCCGTCGCCAACCGCATCGAGGTTGAAGCCCCTGCGCGCGACGCCGCAGACATCGCCGCCGACGTGCGGAAGGCGCTGAAGTACAACGCAGCGACCGCCAGGATGCCGATCGTCGTCAGTGTGACGAACGGCGTGGTCAGGCTCACCGGCAGCATTGGCTCATGGCAGGAACAACAGCTCGCCGAACGCGTCGCCGATGGCGTGCGCGGGGTACGCTTCTGTCAGAACGATCTAACGACCACAGGCGCTCCAAAGCGGACAGCAGCCTTAATCCAGGCTGACGTCGAGAGCCGTTTAGCTTGGGACGCGCTAGTGGAGCACGATCCGATCACGGCAAAGGTCAAAGGGGACCGCGTTTCTCTTTCTGGAACTACGGGCAGCGCGGCGGAGCGCCTGCGCGTGATCAACGACGCTTGGGTCGCAGGTGTCATGGGCGTCGATGCCGACGCAGTGACCGTGAGCCTAGTCGCTCGGCCAGACGCGAACCTACGTGCCGGCGCGTCGAAGTCGGACCACCAGATCGCGCAGGCGATCAAGAGCGCGGCATTTTACGATCCGCGAGTTCGGTCGTTCAGTGTCGACCCAACAGTGGTGGATGGCGTAGCGACGCTGAACGGTACGGTCGCGACGCCAGGCGCGCGGCTGGCCGCCGAGGCGTTAGCTAGAAACACCGTCGGCGTCAGAACCGTGAAGAACGAACTCGTAGTTCGTGTCGCGCAAACAACACCGGACAAGTTGCTACAAAAGCAAGTCCAGGACGCGCTCTTGCTCGATTCGATGACGGACGCGAGGAACATTCAGGTGCTCGTCGACAAGGGAGCGGTCACCTTGACCGGGTCGATCGCCTCCTACTTCGATAGCGCCGAAGCGCTGGATGTCGCGAGCGGCGTCCCGGGCGTGACACGCATCAATAATCAACTACAGGTGATGAACCCCGCGGTGCCTTACGTGTACTCGCCGTGGGCCGATCCGTTCACGCCGAACGTAGAAGCCTGGTACGTGACGAGTCTGCGCCCCACCCTGCCGGATGCGACAATCGCCCAGCGAATCAAGGAAAACTACAGCTGGAGCCCCTTCATCCTAGAGCCCGACGTGCAAGTTCAGGTTCAGGATGGCACGGCCACTTTGACCGGTACCGTCCACAGTTATCGCGAGCGCCAAGCCGCAGTCGACAACGCGCTCGAGGCGGGAGCAGTCAAGGTAACCGACGAGCTGCGGCTCGGCAGCGGGTGATTGGCGCGCAGAACCGGTACGCTTCGGCGCAGCCGGGAACGAACGGCTCAGCCCGCGCCGGCCATGCGCCGACGCATCTCTTCGGGGGTAACGATCTCGCGCCGTGAGTGCAAGAGCCAGCGGTGGCCGAACGGATCACGAAGGCTCGCGACGCGGTCGCCATAGAACTCGTCGGACACCGGTTTTTCGAGCGTGGCACCCGCGGCGACGGCACGCTCCGCAAGGGCATCGACGTCAGCAACGTAGACCATGATGCTCACCGCCGTCGTGCCCTTGGGCGCCCTGAAACCAAGCTCGGGAAATTCGTCCGAGAGCATGATCGTGACGCCATCGAAGCCGACCTCGGCGTGACCGATCTTGTCGCCCATTTCGAGGCGGTAGTTCTCCTGGGCGCCGAACGCCCGTGCATAGAACTCGATGGCGCGCGCCGCACCGGCGACCACGAGGTAGGCGAACAGACGCTGTCCGTCGGGGATGGGGTTGAGTTGGGGGGGTTCCATCCCCGCAGCGTACGGCGCTTGGGGGCGACGAGTCTTGGAAGGAATTTACCTGGCGCTGGGTGGCGGGTTTTCCTTGAACCAATCCGCGATGCCCGGCATTTCCTGTTCGAACCCGCCGGGAACCGAAAAATTGAGCGCGCCCGCGCGCTGCTCGGTCCGGTTTTCGAAATCATGCTTCATGCCGCCGGGTGCAAGCACGAACGAGCCGCGCGGCGCGTCCACCCAGCGCTCGCCGAGCAAGAAGCTCATCGTGCCTTCGATCACGTAAAAGATGTCGTCTTCGGCGTGTGAATGGCTGCCCGGGCCCTTAGTGTTGGGATCGAGCCACCATTCGGAGATCGAATAACGGCTCTGTGTCTCGTCGCCGTCGGCGAGAAAGACGGCGGCGATACGCCCCATGGCATACTGACGACCGCCCGCAGGCGGCAGGAAGATGGCGTTCTTCTGCGACATCATCAAACGTTACGCCGCGTCGCCCGAGGCGTCTTGGAAGAAATTCACCCCCGCTGGCCCTGCCAGGAGTTCGCGCAGCTCAGAAGGCGACCCACGGGTCATGCGCTTCACGTCATTCGAGAGGTGCGCCTGATCGAACCAGCCGAAACGCGCCGCCAGCTCAGCCCATGAACCCGCTCCGCCGCTGCGCAAGTGGCGCGCCAGGCGATCGAAGCGGACAACGCGCGCGAAGCGCTTGGGCGTCATGCCCACGTGCTCGTGAAAGAGGCTGATGACGTGCTTCGACGAGTAGCCAAGCTCGCGCGCGAGCGTGTTCAGGTCGAGCGCGCCGCCGCTGGCTTCGATGCGGCGGGTGGCCCACTCGGCGACGCGCGTGTCCGCCCGACAAGCCGTGATGCGCTGGGCAAGCAGGGCTTCCACGACCTCAAGCCGGGCATCCCAATCCCGAAGCGCGGCGAGCCGCTCGCACAAGTGCCGATCGGCGCGCGGCAAGAGATCCACGAGCGGAACGACCTGCCCGAGCAGCTCCGACATCGGCCGATCGAAGCAGCGCCGAGCTGCCGTGGGCGTCAGATCGATCTGAATGCCGCGCTGAATGCCGTCGTGCGTGGTGAGCGTCGAGCGGTCGTCAAGCCCGGCGACGAAGCCACCCTGGAACGTCGTGCGCTTTGCCTCGTCGGCGGGGTCGTGCAAGCGGATGGGCGTGTCGATCTCGAGGATCACGACCACGCGCGGCAGGGGCACCTCGCGCCGCGCGACCGGCTCTTCCGCCCATTCGCCGTACCCTGCACATTTGGTGACCCACGGATGCAGCACCGCCGGGAGCGGCCGCGCCGCCAGCTCCCAGCGCGCCCCACCGTCCGAGCTCTGCTCTACTTTGGCGCGAGCCGATGCGGCCATTCTCTTGGGCTAGCGGACCCGGCCCCGGTCGGCAAGTGGATGTCGGCGAGCTGCCGCTGGCGGCTGCTTTCCATCGGGAAACATCGTGTGGGCCCCGATCCCGCGGGGACGCTTCACTACGCGGATCGCTCAGCGAGACATCGGCGAACGTACGACCCATGCGCTCATTGGGTCAGCGCCGCGTCGGAGCCGAGTCGAAAGGACTCGACGGGACACATTGCCTCGCCATGAATCCTCGACCAATACGCACTCTGTCTCCGCCAGCGATTCTTCGAGCAACAGCAGCGCGTGAGCGCTACAACGCTGACAGCATGACGTACCCTCGCAGCAAATTCTTGGTGCGTCTGGTCTGGCTCGCAGCTTCGACCGCGCCAGCGTGCCAAAACGTGAATAGCACGCCTCCGGCGGCGCCAAGCAGCGCGCGCACCGCCAGCGCCTTGCCTGCCGCACCGCCGGCGTCAACCGCACAGCAGAGCGCCCGCGACCCCGCGCTTGCAGAGGACGCCGCGCTCAATGCCGCAGTCGCCAGTGAGCTTCGCCGCGACAAGCAGCTGGATCAAGCCGGCATTCACCTCGCAACGACGAACGGAGTCGTGCAGCTAAGTGGGCAAATAGACAACCCTCTTTCGAAAGAACGAGCGGCTCGCATGGTGCAAGCGGTTCGCGGAGTGCGCGCGGTGAGCAACCTGCTGCAGGTCGTGCCGCCGAAGCGTTCCGATTCAGATATTCAGGCGGATGTGCAAAAAGCGCTGCTTTACAACGCGGCGACGGCCAAGATGCTGGTGCACGTAAAGGTTCAAAACGGCGCGGCGCTCCTGACCGGCAGCGTTGCTTCCCCGCGCGAGCGGCAGTTGTGCGAGTTCGTTGCCGATGGCGTGCGTGGGGTTCGCTTCACGCAGAACGACCTCGGCGTGAAACGCAGCTTGCCGCGCACTTCAGCCAACATCGTTGGCGACGTTCAGACGCGCCTCGGCTGGGATGCGCTGATCGAGCACGACCCAATCGCGGTCACGGCCAAGGACGGGCGCATTACGCTCACGGGGCGGGCACGCAGCGCAGCGGAGAAGGCTCGCGCAGTGGACGACGCTTGGGTCGACGGCGTCGAAGCCGTGGATGCTTCCGCGTTAGCCGTCAGCCCGGAAGGCCCGGAAGAGCATATCCGGAGCGGTGCGCCCCGATCCGACCGAGAGATCGCATCCGCGATCGAGAATGAAATGCTGACCGACCCGCGCATCGCGTCGACCCATATCGTTCCGATCGTGAAGGGCGGAGTGGTGACGCTGACTGGCTCGGTCGACACGCTACGAGCCAGGAGAGCGGCCGAAGCGGTTGCGCACAACACCGTTGGAGTGTTCAGCGTGAACAATCAGCTCACCGCTCGACGAGACCAGTCAGCCTCGGACCACACCTTGCAAGGTCGCCTTGAAGACGCGCTAATTTTCGATCCACTCACCGATGCGAGGAGCATCCACCTCACAGTCAGCGGTGGGCGCGTGACCCTGACGGGCTCGGTCGAAACCTTTTTCGAGAGCGCCGAAGCGTTCGACGTGGCGAGCCGCTTCGCGAACATTACTAGCGTCGACGATCAACTGGCTGTGCGTGACCAAGCGACTCCGTACGTACATTCCCCGTGGCTCGACCCGTACGCGCCGGATGTCGATGGTCAGTACGTGATCGGCATTCGGCCTCCGGCCTCCGACACGGATATCGAACACAGAATACAGGCGGAGCTGAAGCGCAGCCTATTCGTCGGACCGGAAGACCTGCATGTGCGCGTCGAAAGCGGCAAGGCAACCTTGACCGGTGCCGTCCACACCTACCGCGATCGGCAAGCCGCTGCGGACAGCGCGATTGGAGCCGGCGCCCGCGAGGTCGACAACCAACTGAAGGTCGACTGAGGAACACCCGGTCCCAAGCCTCGGTCCGGACTTCGCGCCGAACGGCTAAGACTCAGCTCGCTGCTCGAGCTGAACCAAGCGAGCATCCAGCGCAGCAAGTAGCTTCGCAGCGGTCTCCTCACTCGCCGCGCCGTGGCGGATTGCGTCAAGCACGCGTTCTTTCTCGACCATGATCAAGCGGTAGTGAATGCGGTGCAGTTCTTCGTCGGCCAAAACCGAGTCGGCCAAATGCAGGGTGCGCAGGCGCCCCTCCGCGTCAGCCAGCCGGCTTCGATACTCGGCGCGAATGTTCTGGACGATGTTAGCCGCGCTGGTGTGAGTGCCCTCGATCGCGGTCAGCTCCTCGAGAGCGGCTTGCGCGGCGAGCTGATCCACCCGCGCGGCTTGGTACTCGAAGCGCGCGGCGTCTTCGGAGTTGATTTTGAAGTGCCTGAGCAGCGGCGCAAGCGTCGAGCCTTGCAACAAGATCGATAGGACAACGACACCAAAAACCACGTCGATCAAGAACTGTCGATGCGGAAACGTCAGCGGCAAGGCCAGCACCAGCACCATGCTGAGGCCGCCGCGGATCCCTGCCCAACTCATGACGACGCCCCACCATTTGGGTAGCCGCTCGCGCGATCGGCGCAAGGCCAGCGTGACTGCGGCGACAACGATGGCGCGCGCCGCGGTCGTGGCAAGCCACGCCAGGATGACCGTTTGCCAGGCGGCTAGCACACCCCGGAGCTGGACTTCGAAACCGATCAGTAGAAATACAATGGAGTTCAGCGCAAACGCCAGATAGCCCCAAAAGGTTGCGACCGCGATCTTAGTCGTCGGAGACATGCCGGTCCGCGCGCCGTAGTTCCCGCACAAAAGGCCCGCGCTCACCGTCGCCAAAACGCCCGACGCTTGGACCTGCTCGGCAAGGGCGAAGGAACCCCAAGCAACGACGACGGTTGCGGTGATCTCGATCATGGGATCGTCCACGAGGCGGATGACCTTGCTACCGGCGTAGCCGAGCGCCGTACCGATCACGACGCCGAGCCCGCAAGTCCGAAAGAAATCCAACGCGACGTCAGCAATCGTAACGGGCGCCCCGCTCGCCAGGTTGAGAATGACGCCGAACAAGACGACGGCCGTACCGTCGTTCAATAGGCTCTCGCCTTCGACGAGCACCCCGAGCCGCTTGGGTGTACCGAGGCTCTTGAAGAGCGCGACCACGGCAATCGGATCCGTAGCGGCGACGATACCGCCAAACACCAAGCCGTCGATGAGCCTGAAGCCCCGCTCCAGCGCGAAGCCGCGCACGAAAGGCACCAGAAGGAATGCCGTTACCCCGATGGCCAAAACGACACCGGGCACGGCGAGTCCAGAGACCGCCCACTTATTGGCCCAGAAGTGCTTGGCATTCAGATGAAACGCTGCCTCGAACAGCAAACCCGGCAGAAAGACCGTAAATAGTAGGTCTTTGCTCAGGTGCGGAGCGGGCACCCACTTGCCGGCCCCGATGATCAGACCAGCCACCACCAAAGCCGACGTGTACGGCACCTTCAACCAGCGCGCGA
>JBDTJC010000210.1:0-8000 GCA_039936055.1 Polyangiaceae bacterium
CGACCCGACGAGCCATGCGCTCGTTGAGCGAGTACGCCACCATCGCGATGATGAACTGGAAAGTCACCGGGAGCATCAAGGCGCACGAACAATGCCGGCGAAACTCGACAAGAACCAGTCTAGTCGATCAACCAAATTCGTGCGAAATTGGCACGTTTTGAGTTTCCGGACACTACGGGACGTTCCGCTGCTGCCCGCGGCAGCGGACGCGTTGCGCTCCTGGCTCGCGGCGTTACCGTCGTGGTGCGCGAAGAACCCGCTCGGGCTCGTCTTCCCGCGCGAGCGCGGGGCGCACGGGGCCCGCAAGCCGCCCCAACACTGGCACGCTTGGGTTGCTGCCGCCCGTTTGGGGCGCCGCTTGCGCTTCCACGATTTGCGTCACACGTGCGCGTGCATTCTCCTCAACGGGCAACTCGGTCGCAAGTGGAGCTTTGAAGAAGTCCGCGAGATGCTGGGTCACGCTGACATCAAGACGACGCAGCTCTACGGCGTGCTCACGAGCTCGACCCTGATGCGGGCGGCGCTCGAGACCGCGGCGACAAGTCCCGCCGCGCCGACGCCCTAGCCCGCCCGAGCGTATCAAGCTAAGCCTGCGAGCCACTTGATACGCCGCCGCACCGCCGGCGGGCGCCGGAGATACTTGCCGATATCCTCGAGGCCCGTTCTGGTCAAACGAGAGGCCTTCGTTGATGTGTCGACTCAGTTTCTGACCGAGCGCCCTAGCGCTTAGCGCATCGTCGCGGCGTTCGAGATCGTCCATGAGTACTTCGGACTTTTAATCCCGCGTACTCGGGATGGACCCCGACCCGATCCACGAGCACCTCACCACCAGGACCGAGGCCGAGATCGCCTGGCACATCCAGTTCCTCGCCAACACCCGCGCCCGCCTTCTTCGCCGAGCCGCCACCCCGACGAAGCCCACGCTCACCCCGGAGCAGGTCGACCTTGCCGTGCTGAAGGCCGAGCGCGAGCGCGACACTTACCGGCTCGCCCTGATGATCATCGAGGCGATGTATTCCGGAGAGCGGGCGCTGAGGGAGCGGCGCGCCTCGAAGTGCATCACGCCGTGGTCAGCAACGTTCCCCGGCGTCCGCGCGTGCGAGCCCCTCAAGAACAACCCGAGTACTCCAACCGTACGGTGAGATCATGACCGACAACCGATACGCTTCCGACGTTGAGCCTTGGAGAGCGGGCGTCGTACTCCGCTACCGCGAATATTCCTTGGAGTTCCATGCTTACGCATCCGTGAAGTTCATAGCGGAAATTAGCAAGTTTGTGATGTGTAGTTTTCCCGTGGAGCTCGACTCTGTCTCATTCTCGGAGTTCTCCGCAGAACTGGATAGGTTTGCGCTTACGATAGAGGTCATGTCGGCGCTGACCCGCGATCTCCGGGTCGAAGACATGCGCTCATGACCAAGCGCAAAGACTCTCCCGACTGCCGCTTCGCCTCTCGCATCACGCCGGAGCAGGCCGAGCAGGTCCGCCTCGACCATGCGGCGGGCAAGCTCGTCTCGCAGATGGCCCGCGGGCTCGGTGTGCAGCGCTCGAGTATCCGGGCGATCGTCTCGGGCCGCACCCACCGAGGGATGCAAAATCAAGACGGGAAGTCCTGAGCTGCGGCATCACAGCTCGAACAGGTCAACCGGGGGCTTTCGGTCTGGGATGATCCCGCGACTGACCAAGAGCTGGTACGACGAAGCGTCGAAGCTCTGACCCATGCACCGCAAGCTCGAGATGCGTGGGGGCTGTGCAAGCGGCTGGAACGAAACTGCGCACGGGATCCCATCTTCGCGCTCGAGGTGTGTGATCGTTGCACTTCCAGGGGAAGGACCACGCATCAGATTTGCTGGAGCAATGGTGCCAATTCTCTTGGAGATCCTTAAGGAAGCGGACGAGACGGACGACCCCGTGCTGATAGCCCGCGCGGTGAACCTTCAGGACGACTTCCTAAGGCTCGAAGTCGCCGGAATGGACGAGCTGTTGGACAATTCATCCTCGAGCTAGACCGCCCAGAACCGCACGTAATGTCCGCGTGGGGGGCACTTGCCGATGCACTGCCGCTGCGAAGCAGATGCTATCCCCCGCGACGGCTGCAAGCGTCGCGGAGGATACGGTGCGGAGGGACGGATTCGAACCGTCCTACGTCAGCTCCTGGGGTCAGACACGGTCTCTGCAGGATTCATCACTCATTCGCGTTGGAGACCCAAACCTGGCTCCGCTAGTGACGCAACTCCAACGAAAACGCATGCCACGACGGCGTTCGAATTATTCATGATTTTCTCCCAAACAGTAAAGAACGTTGCCGAGCCAACTGCGCAGAAGGTCATTCCCAACGCGAACGAGATATCAATCGTTGCTTCGATTCGTGCCCTGATGCCCAAGTCTTTCTGGGGCGGGGTGGCCCCAAACTCTGCGTCGTGGTGAACGACTAAGGATACTTTGTCATACGAGCTGTTCCGGTCAAGCTAGCCTGCGGTGACGTCGTCCGCTGGACGGTCTATTCCTGAGCCAACGTTACGAACCACCCATACAACCCCGCCGGCAACGCGCTCTCGAACCTCCCAGGCACCGCGATCGGCCGATTGCCTTATGCGACCGATACACGCCCTGCCCGGAACGCATACGGCGCCTCCGGATCCAAGAAGCTCCACCCCTTCCCGGGCGAGTTCACATACCGCTTCCCGCTCTTATTGTGCACGTGGCCACCCCCTGCGTCTCCGAGCGTAAATAGCGTGGGCGAGATCGCATAGTCCCGGTACCGCGTGGTTGGCGAGAAGCTCACGACCACCGAACTGTGCGGCAGGCCAATGAAAGTCAACACTGATGCGCGCGGCGAAAGAGACGGGCGCTATCGCCAGTGCCGCGCGCGTCGGTCGAGCGGATCATACAGAGCGCGAGCGCCCCCAGATACGCCCCCTGAGGCCGTCTCGATTCACGACGATTGGAAGATCTTGCCGAGCCCCGAACAGCCCCCGCCTGAGTAGTTGACAATTGTGGATGGCCGGCCGTTATTGCGACCATGGATGCTGAGTCAGAGATGGCATGTCGCCTTGCGGAGGCGCTCATCGCTACGGCGTGGGATTCCTTGCCGAGGGTTACAAAGAGTGCAGGCGACTTCGATGACTGGGACACTTGCGGACGGGGGCTCATAGCGCGGACCGCTTACCTGCTGGAGTCAGTATTGGTCCTTCGGGATCGCCCAATGGACGCCGAGGTCATCGCCCGTAGTTTGTTCGACCATACGGTGGTGTTTTGTTGGTTGGCTATCGACCCACAAAATAACATGAAGCGTTGGATGGCCCACGACTTCAAAGAGCGACTAGCCATGGCCGACCACGCGTCAAAGTTTGGCCTGAGACGGCTACCGCCGCAGCACGAAGAATACTTCAAGGACCAGGCCGGCAAGGTGAAGAAGCTACCAACGACCGTCGACATGGCGCGGGCGGCAGACGCTCATTGGCTTTCAGTGTTCAATGGAATCTTCACCGGCGTGTCCTCCTTGGAGGGCGGCTACGCAGTCATGTTCCGAGGCTACAGTGCGGCAGTGCATCCCACGTCCCGCGGAATTAGTCACTTCCTCAGTGGGCGCTCCGGCCAAGTTGCGGTCGGCAGGCCCGTGGTCTCCGGGACGCCGATCGCGTCGTCTGCGTCGGCGATGACCGCGATGTTGCTCGTCTGTAGCCGAGTGTTCCATTGGTACGATGCGAACGCCATCGCAAGACTCTGGCGCCAGTATCCGATCGGAGAGGCGCGGCTTGGCGACCAAACTTCGACTTCCGGCGCCTAACTGTCGAGCGTGCTTCGAAATGTTGCGGACTCGGCAAAGCGTATCAAGGAGAGCACCACGGCGGGTTGATACGCGAGACCGCGATCGAGAGTCCCCGCTCATCACGCTTGAGCCTCCCGCGGCTCTGAGATGCTTTGCGCGCCCCAGTGGATTCGAACCACTGACCTACGGCTCCGGAGGCCGTCGCTCTATCCAGCTGAGCTAGGGGCGCTTGCCCTTTTCGAAAGGGGTTTCTCGCACGCCCGGTGAGGTCGGGCAAGGGTTGCTTGTGGGGCCTAATTTGGGCGGGTTTTGTGAGGCGAATCAGAGGCCGCTTTGTTCGATCCAGCGCCAGGGCAGGGTGCCGTGGGAGAGGGCCCAGTCGTTGAAGCGCTTGAGCGTCCAGCCTTGTTCATCCACCTTGCGTTGCTTGAGGCGCGTCACTTCGAGTTTGCCGAGCAGGTAACTCATGGGCACGGTGGGGCTCATCGTGTACCAGTTCACGTCGGCTTCGGCGCGGCCGCGTGTGAAGCCCATGTGCTTCATCAGGTGTTTGACGGCGCCCTCGTAACTGAGTTCGCCGGTTTGTAGGCCGACGTCGATCAGGATGCGGTGCGCGCGCCACAGCGCGTCGTTCAGTTGGTTCAGGCGTGCAACGGGCTCTGCGACCACGCCTTGGTCGACGGCCATTTGCTCACACCACAGAGTCCACCCTTCATAGAACACGGAGTGCGCGAACAACCGGCGCAGTTTGCTCTTGTGCTGGTTGGCGGTGCAAAACTGCAAGTGATGGCCGATGTACGCTTCGTGCGCGCACGTCAGCGGTACGCCGAAGTGTTGCCGAATTTCGGCGGTTTTTTCGGCTTCTTTCGTGCGCGCTAGGCTGAGGTCATTGACCCAGAAGATGCCGGTTTGGTCTGTGTCGTAACAGCCGGGTTGCGAATACGCAGCCGTCGGAAACTGATGGCGCAAGAACTCCGGCACAAGTTTCACGAGCAAGCGCTCGCCTTTGGGCAAGCTCACCACGTTGGCTTTGCGGAATGCCTCGCGCACGCGGCGCGTCTCGAACTCGTATTCTTGGAAAAGTGACGGCTGCTTCGGGCGCCATGCGGTTTGCGCGCGAGCCAAGATCTCGCGCGGCTTGCCGCGGCCGAGCTTGCGGGCCTCGGCCGTCATCTCCGCCTCGATGCGCTTCACCAGCGTTTGCCCGAGGGCCTGCGCTTCGCGCGCACCCAGATCCCAACCCAGGCGCTCGCGAATCAGGGCTTCGAAGCGCTCGCGTCCGACGGAGAAACCGCCTTCGGGGCCGGGCTTTGCGCGCTTGATTTTCGCCGCATAGTCGGCGAATGCGGCTTTGGCGCGCGCGATCAGCGCGTCCACTTCCGCGCTGGATGCTCGCTTGGTTTGCTTAAGGGGTTCGGCAATCGCGTCCAGCAAGCTGGGCGCGCCGGCGCAGCTTTGCTGTGCCATGCGCGTCCACACCGGGACGGGTGCCGCGATCAACTCGACCGCACCTGCGAGGTAGGCGGGCAACTTCGCCAAGCGCGACAAGATCGCGTCGGCCGCGGGCGTTAGATCATCCGCGTGCTTCACGACCAAGTCATGCACGCAGCCAATCGCGCCGGCCGCCCAGCGTTCGGGGTTCTTTCGAAACACCTCACGCTCGACGGACCACAGCTCGGTGCGCAACTCCGCGAGCAACGCCCGCCGATCCAGCCAATCGTCGCCGCGAAAATCCACCTCCGGCAAATCCTCTACGGCAGTCAGCGTTTCACGAAGCAGCTTTTCGTGAGCGCGATGCAACGCCAAGCTCGGGCGCTCCAGCTTGGCGTCGAATTCATGTCGCCCCGTGCTTGAACCGTAGCTCGGGAAGCGCTCGAAGGTCTGCTCCACGTACCGCTCCGCGCTTTGGGAGAAGGCCAAAAGAGAGGGGTTTTTAGCGATCGTTCGGCGTTTCGCGGGCGGCATCTGCAAAGGCTGCACGGTGGCCTGTGAAACGTCAACGTGACGAACGGTGAGCGCTCGTGACGCGCAGGAAAACCCCGGCTCTGCCCTGCCGTTCACGCGTGATTTCGCTGTGCATTGTCGAACAAGGCCGTGTTGGAGATTGCGCGGCAACCGGCGCTTTTTTGCTGCGCATCTACGTACGGCTGGGAGATCACGCGCTGACGCCGAGCGTGCGCCCCGTCGAAATCTTCGGGCTCACGCCGATGGCCGAAAAGTGACCCTGCTGGACATCGACACACGCCCCGCGTCAGCCACGCGCGGCAAGTTTGTCGTGCGTCAGGGCTTCGAACGCCCGAGCACGATGGCGAACTTCAACAACGAAGGCTTCACCATGGCGACAGAGAGCACCTGTCAAAACGGCTTCAAGTCGGTCTTCTACGCTGATGACAGCAGCGACGCCGGGCACGCCATCCGTCGTGATTCGATCCCCTGCGGCGCGTTTCTCTGAACGCTTTCCCTGAACGAGACGCGCGCGACAAAACGAGACGCGGTGTCGCATTTCGCCTTTCACGTGCCAATACAGTGTCTTGTAAACAGTCGCTAAACTTGCAGTCGCGCCGTCCGTTCTAGGCCACTGCAATGCGAGTTACTCCCTCTGAGGCCTTCGAAGATCCGGATCTCATCCAAACGCTGCCTGCGACCAACCTCGACATGACGGATCCCGTCGCGCCGGTTCCCGACAGCGGTTGGGACAGCGAAGCGCCCACCGCGGTGCATGCTCGCCGACCGCTCTTCGCTGGCCCGCCGCGTTTGCCTTCGACTTGAGGCGGCCGGGGCTACCTTACCCCGTAGCCCTCAGCATTCATTCGTGCCTGAGCGGGTGCGCCCGGAAATTCACCTAAAGTTCCAGCTGATTTGCGGGCGTCGTGAGGCGGCACTACGTTCCCCGCAATGCAGGTCGCGATCGTTCCGTGTTTGTCCGACAACTATGCGTACGTGCTGCTCGCGCCCGGGTCGAAGCGCGCGGTCGTCGTCGATCCGGGTGAAGCCGAGCCCATCGAGCGTGAGCTGACGAGGTTGGGTGTCACGCTAGGCGCCGTGCTCGCCACGCATCATCACCCGGATCACGTGGCCGGTACGCGCGCGTTGGCGGAGCGCTTTCCGGGTTTGCGCGTGTACGGCCACGCCTCGGATCGCGGGCGTATCCCTGCGCAAACGGAGTTCCTGGAGCACGGCGCTTCGATCACGGTCGAAGGCTTGTCCTTCGAGGTGATGCACATCCCTGGCCACACGCTCGGGGCGCTCGCGTACGCGGGTGAAGGCGCGGTGTTCACCGGTGACACGCTGTTCGCTGCAGGCTGCGGTCGTCTTTTCGAAGGCACTCCCGCGCAAATGTACGAATCACTGAACGTGAAGCTGGCGTCGCTTCCAGACGACACGCTCGTGTACTGCGGGCACGAATACACCGCCTCGAATTTGCGCTTCGCCGCGCACATGGAGCCGGGCAACACGGCGGTTGCCGCGAAGACCGCGCGGGTGGCCGAGCAGCGCGCGCAGGGCCTGCCCACGGTGCCTTCGACCATGGCTGAAGAAAAAGCCACCAACCCCTTCCTGCGCGTGCAGAGCCCAGAAGTGGTGAGCAGGGTCGCCGGGGCGCTGTCCAGTGACCACTCGCCTGCTGCCATCTTAGGGGCCGTGCGTGCTGCCAAAGACAAGTTTTAGCGTCAGGCGCGCGCTGCTGCTCGGCGCGCTGACTGTCATCCTGAGTACGTCTGCGTGCAAGCGTCACGCGCCGCCCGGCTCGGACGCGACGCGCGGCGAGCAAGCACTGGCCGGTCCAGTGCATTCGAGTAACAGAGTGCCGATGCTGCCCGCGCAAGAATTGACCTGGGACTATCCGGAAACCGAACTCGGGCCGATGCGCGTGGTCGTGTTGATCCCCGAGCGTGAACCGAACGCGCGCTTGCCCGTGCTGGTCGCCATGCACGGTCGGGGTGAAGCGCTCAAGGGCCCGGAAGCGGGCGCCCGCGGTTGGGTGGATGACTACTGGTTGCCCGCCACCATCGAGCGGCTGCATCGCCTCCCGCTCTCGCTCGAGGATTTTCGCGGCTTCGCCGATGACGCGCGGCTCGCGCGGCTCAACCAAAGCCTCACTCAGCAGCCGTACCAGGGGCTGATCGTGGTCTGCCCGTACACGCCGGATATCCTGCCGGCGGACGAGTCCATCGACAAAGCGGCGCCGCTTGCGCGCTTCGTGGTCGATACCGTGTTGCCGCGCGCGTACCGC
>JBDTJC010000211.1:0-6276 GCA_039936055.1 Polyangiaceae bacterium
TACAGTTGGAAGTCCGAGGCACCACATAGTAGGCGAGGCCCAGCATCCCCTCTGAAGCGAAACCCCAGAACAAGGTGTTGGTGTGGATGGGTCTGAGGCGCCCGAAAGACAGCCAGCTCGCGATTCCGAAGTCCGGCCAGATGAACTTCAAGCTGAGGTACAGCCCCAGCAGCGTGCCGAATAGAAGCCAGCCAGCGGAGCCCGCCAGATGCGCGAAGACCAGGCGCTTCAGCTGCGCGTCGGCAGCGATCACCTCGTCAACCGAGCTCTTCCCGACAGTCAGAGGTCGTCGCATGCGGCTCCTCCGCCGAGCGCGGCATGCTTGGCTGCAAAACGCGGCGCGCCAACGACGGGCGTCCGGTGCGAATCCACGCTATAGGTGACGCCATGTACCTCACGCGCCACAGCGACTACAGTCTGCGCGTTCTGATGTTCCTCGCGGTGAAAGGCGACGAACTGGCAACCGTGCCGCAAATCACCAAGGCCTACGGAATCTCGCGCGGACACCTGATGAAGGTCGTTCAGAACCTTGGTCGCCTGGGCTACGTCAAAACCCTTCGCGGCCGAGGCGGCGGCATCACGCTCGGCGCAGCTCCCGCAACGATTCGGCTCGGCGCTGTCGTACGTCAGACCGAGGAAAATCTGGACCTTGTCGAGTGCTTCTCCGCTCGTGAAAGCGGCTGTCGGATCCAACCAGTATGCCGATTGCAAGGAGCTATTCGAGAAGCGCTGGAAGCCTTCTTGAAGGTACTCGACTCCTACACGCTGGCAGACATGGTAAGTGGCCGTGCCGCGCCGCTGAGGCGGTTGTTGCAGCTGGCGTAGGCTGGCGGGCGCGCGCGCCCGGCGGCGCCCTGGGCGTTTGAGCGAGCAAACCTCGAATTGCGTTGCTGACGACAGAACGATTGTCTGCACGGAATCCTACTGTTTAAGGTGAAAATCCAACGGCGCCTAAAGATGCATGTTATATAGCTCTTTACAGTGCGCGGCGCCAGTGCAAATCATCACCTCGCATGTGAACGCGCAGCCATAAGTGCTTCGTGCATTCACCGACCGCGTGGCGTGGTCGCGTTTGGACGACCGGCTCTACGAAGAGGTGCGACCCAATGGACACCCAACACTGGAAGAGCGGGCTCGACCAATGAGCGCGCTTTGACCATGGCCTCGAGGCGATTGAGGTCCCCCACCGTTCCGCAACGGCGCAAACGCCCCGCACCCGGGCGGAAGACCGTCGCTCGAACGCTGTACACGATCGGGCATTCAACGCGCCCAGTAGGCGAGCTTGTCGACATACTCCGGGCATGGGACATCACACGAATCGTAGATATCCGCACCATCCCCCGTTCGCGAACGAATCCACAGTTCAATGAGGAGCTACTACGCGCGACACTGGGCGACGAAGGAATCACCTACGTTCGCTTGGCTGCCTTGGGCGGCCTCCGAGGAAAAAGCAAGAGCGTAGCGGTGAGCATCAACGCCGGCTGGGAGGTGCGCGCCTTCCGAAACTACGCTGACTATGCGGAGACGGCTCCGTTCCGCGCGGGGCTTCGGGAGCTGCTCGCCATGGCTTCGGAGGTGACATGCGCGATCATGTGCGCGGAGGCGGTCTGGTGGCGTTGTCACAGACGAATCGTGACCGACCATGTGCTCGCGCACGGCGTTCCGGTCATTCATCTCTTTTCGCGCGAGAAGGGCGAGCCGGCCTCGCTCACGCCGTTCGCGCGCGTCGGTACCGCGTTCGACGTATCGTATCCTGCGACCTGACGTTGATTCTCACTCGGTGTTCCAGGCCCGCACGCGCGAGCCTGGATTCACGCGCCAGCCTGGATTGGTGAAGGGGCCGGAAGCGGGAGCCGGGGCGGTTGATCGGGAGGGGGATCGGGAGGGGGATCGGAGGGACACAAATTCGCAATCGGAAGTGGGATGGGGTTGGGGGGCCACGAAGAAAAGGGCGCGCTAGGCGAGTTGGTCGATAGTGGGCCGCCGAGCGACACCCGTGTCGTGGCTGCTGCCACGCCTGCCCGGCACAGTGGACGGGTTCGGTTGAGGGAGCGGGTTGGGGGGAGTGAGACCGCGAGCGGACCCCTCAGCGTTGGCTCTGGTGAGATGTTTCGACGCCCCAGTGGCGAGAGTCCCCACGGTACAATCGAACGGATTGGGCGCCTAGAGATCGAATCTACCGGCGGCTTCCGGTTGGTAAACGACGCGCTCGACATGCGAGCGACGCACGCCGCGGGGCGTTTTCCATTCTACTTGGCCACCCTCGCAACTGCCAAGCAACGCGAGGCCCATCGGGGCTAGTACGGACACGCGCCCTGTCTCGATACTGGCCATTGAGGGGAACACGAGAGTCAGGCAACGGGTGAAACCAGTATCCAGGTCTCGGACCTGCACCTTGGAGTTCATCGTTACCACACAGGGCGAAATCGCCTCTGGTTTCACGACAATCGCGCGGTCGAGCTCTCCGTCCAGGACGGGGAGTATGGCTGGGGGAACAGTTTGCCGGCTCAAGCGCTCGAAGAGGGCGTCGAGGCGAGATACATCGAAGTCAGTGAGGGTGGGAGGGTCGCTAAAAAACATGCTGATGCTTCCTGATGGTTGTTGTCTTTCATTGCTCGCTCGAACCCACCCCACAATGTGCCCGCGCCGAGGCGTGCACAGATAGCAAGTCGGCGACATCTCCCCACAATGGGTGATGTCGCATCACGACCGTGTGGCAGTTCTCATGGTCAGCGCTCGTATCAACGTCGAATGCTCGCAATACTGCGCGACTTGACGGCGGCAGCACGCAGCAATGGAACGTATGTCTGACACATGACAGCAACCCGCGCCGAGCGAAGCCTATTCCCGACCCATTCTCGGGCACCGCTCCTCCGGCTCGCGCACCTTGCCCGCGCCTAACCGACGGTTCTACAGGTTAGGTGGGTGAAGTCGAACACGCTTCAGTAGAACGTCGGCATCGCCGGCGGAAACGCCTCTTCGGTAACGGAACCGTTGTCGAAGAGCGCCGATAGTAACTCGCAACGGTGAGGCTCGGCGACCCAGTCGCACGCGCGAGCCTCCGCGGCTAGGCCATCCAAGCTCACGTACGTTTCCGGGCGAGGGCGAAACGGAATGGACGCGAACGCCGCCGCAAAAGTGATGTCTAGAACCTGCTCCTCGCCATAGTGACACACCCCGCAGGTCGTACCCTCCCCACTGTGCACGCGGTCGTAAGGGGCGCTCGGGGCTAACGCCTGATCGATCGGGGTCTTCACCTCGCCCTTGATGGTGTGCAGGTCGTCGAGCAAGTAGCTGAATTCGAGCAGGTAGCTGCTGTCACCATCGATGACGATCGAGATGCGCAGGTTGTTGAGCTTGATGAAGACGCGTGGGCTCCGCGTGGAGAGCGCAGGTTGGGCGCTGAACACGCTGTTCGTCGCGTAGGCCGTGAACGGTCGGTCGAGGCTCTCGACGAAGCAGGCCACGTTGGTCGGCTTTGGCAAAGCGTTGAGAAGCGTGATCGCCTCCTCAATGGTACGTGGAGAGCCAGTGGCGCCTGGCGGTGCGTTACACTTAGCCCTACCGAGCGGATTGACGGACACGCCACCGCCGGCGCTGGATGCCGCCCCCGCAAAGTTCGAGCTGGACGCCCCCGCGACGTTCGAGCTGCCTGCACTTGAAGGGCCCCCGCCTGGCGGCGGACTCCCGGGGTCGGCGCTGCAGTTCAATGCGAGGACGCCAAGCCAGGGCGCCAATGCAGAGAGCCAGCGCCCAGTGGGGAACTGCGTCATATCGCCACCGCGTTCAGCTGCCGTTGCCAGAGTTTAATCAAGTCAGGCGCCCGCGGCGCGAAGTCTGCCAGCGAATATTTGTCAAGCTCACGAAAGAACGCCTCTTGGGCACGCATGAGCGCTCCCTTAAGCCCGCAGGCCTTGTCAATCGGACACGTGTTGGTCGGACGATCGAAGCATTCGACGAGGTTCAAGTGGGGCTCGGTAAGCCGGACGACCTCCGCCACGTTGATTTCAGCCGGTTCACGGCCCAAGTTCAAACCACCGCCACGACCGCGCGTACCAACGACAAGCCCTGCCTCGATCAGCCGCTGAACGACCTTGACCAGATGATGCTGCGAGATGCCGTAAGCCTGGCTGATCTCCGAGACCGCCACGCGACGATCACGGTGGGCCGACAGATAGAGAAGAATTCGCAGGGAATAGTCTGAGAACAGGGTGAGCTGCATGGTGGTTGTTGACCTCGCCTAGCCATAACTTGTATTCATAATACCACTTTTGACCGTTTGCAGGACACACAAAAGCCGACTTCGAGAGGAACGACGATTAATGAAGTATTTACGAAGAGTTATGTGGGTCACTCGGTTCGAAGAGGCGGTAGTACGACAAGCTTGTCGGCACGCCACAGCTGACAGCGCTCACCAAGATCACCAGCACAAGAGGACAGAGGCAGGCTCATGACGGCGCCCGAATCACCAACGCATGGACTGAAGTTCGATCTCGATGCCCTCGCACAGGAGCTGCGAGCCGAGCCGGCTTATGCACGCGAGGGGCATACTGCTCGTACACTCGTGCGCGCATCGGACCTGCGCGTGGTTCTGGTTGTCCTCCGAGCAGGGAAGAAGCTCTCGGAACACCACGTGAACGTTACGGCTTTCGTGTACGCGGTAACCGGAAGCCTTCACTTGCAAATGCCTCAGCAAAGCGCGGCGCTTGCGGCCGGGCAACTGTTCGTCCTCGCGCCCGGTCTCGCGCACGACGTGTGCGCCGAGACGGATTGCACGTTCATGCTGACGCTGGGCTGGCAGCCAGGGCACCAGCCAGGCGCGGCTTGAAACGTGACCGCAGGCTTCGCGCGCTGAGTGACGACCACCACCAGGCACTCGTGCTGGCACGTCGCGCGCTGACCGCGGGGGACCGCGACGAGCCAAGCGCTCGTGAGGAGGTATGGGCCGAGATCGTGAAGCGCTTCAGCCTCGAACTGCTGCCGCACTTTGCAATCGAAGAGGAACTTGTTCTGCCCGCCATCGAAGCGGCGGGGGAGCGTGAGTTGGCCGAACGCATTCGCGACGAGCACGCGACGCTGCGACGCCTCGTCCAGGAGGCGCCGGAACCCCTGAGCACTCGCCTCTCGGACTTCGGCGCCACGCTGCGAGACCATGTGCGTTTTGAAGAACGTGTGCTCTTCCCCGTCGTTCAGGAGAAGGTGGGCCACGAGGTGCTCGAGGCGATAGCAGCGTCGTGCCAACGATGGCACAGCGCACATCATGGCGATAACGACGCTAGCGGCACCGAAGATCCGGAACCGAGGGAAGTGCCGTGAATAGCTCGACCAATCCAGAATTGAAACGTCGCGCTGAATGCCCTACCCGAGAGTCACGCTCATGACGCGCCGGCGTAAGCTCACCATCAAAACGAAACGGGTCTACGATACCCCGGCTCGCGCTGATGGGTGCCGGATCCTGGTGGATCGAATCTGGCCCCGCGGTCTATCAAAGGCCGACGCAGCGCTCGACGTTTGGATCAAGGACGTAGCGCCCAGCACCGCGCTGCGGCAGTGGTTTGGTCACGACCCTTCGAAGTGGGCAGCCTTCACGAAGAAGTACATCCGTGAGCTTGCGAAGAATCAGGAAGCGATCGAGCTCGTCCTCGAAGCGTGCACCGGCCCCACCGTGACACTCCTGTTCGGCGCCAAAGACGTCCAGCACAACAACGCCGTCGCACTCAAAGAATATCTCGAACAGCGCTTCACCGCGCGAAGCCCGGACCGGTGAACGCTTCCGCGCGCTGTACTTAGTGCACCACACGCGCCGGAGTTCTGCCACGGCCACTCTGTGCCGGATGGGGCCAGATGATTAGCCCGGCTTCGCCGCGCTACGGGTCGCGCTGGCAGCCTCGTCGACAGCATCCAGGATCTTGCGCGCGCGATCGAGAAACACTTCACCTGCCGGAAGGAGTTCCATCCCGCGCGCCGTCCGGGTGAAGAGCGGCGCGCCGAGTTCGTCTTCTAGGCTCCGGATGTGCCGACTGATCGGCGGCTGCGCAATGCGAAGGCGGCGCGCTGCGCGGCCCACGTTCTTCTCTTCGGCCACCGCCACGAAATAACGAATCTGCGACAGGCTCACGGGTAAACACTGGCGGAGAGAGGGCGCGGTGGCAAGCCCGATATCGAAACGGTATTGGCCGCGAGCAGCGCGCGGATCTAGCAAAGGAGGCGTGAACATCGAAATCCACGATGAACGGAGCATCACTCGGCTGCGGCTCGCGGGGCGCGCGGCCGCCG
>JBDTJC010000212.1:0-12590 GCA_039936055.1 Polyangiaceae bacterium
TACCCTGCTGATCCTTGACCACATTGTCAGCAGGAAACTGCGGCGGCGAGGTCAACGCGAGCGCGAAGCGATAGAAGCCTGTATGCGGAGTCGTCTCGTGGATGAGCAGCGTCAGCGCAGCCCCGCCGGTCACGTTCGTGACCGTGCCAGTTGTGGCGGTGTCGGGACCGCACGGTGCTGGCCCCTTGCCGATCACCTCAGTCGCCTCGGCGATCCCGGGGGGCATGGCCAGGTTGAAGTGCGCGCTCGCCGGCACGGCCAAGGTGAACAAGGGGACGCTGAGTGCCGCGGCTAGTTTGCGCATAGAAACCTCCGATAGATCAAGAACAGCCGGTACTGGGCTGGCCCGAACATTAGCGGCTTTTCCCGGGCTTCCAACGGCTGGTTAGTGTCCGGTGGGCGATTGTTTAGGCGAAACATCAGCCGTAGCGTCTTTTTTTGCTGAGCCGGTTTCGAGCTCGCTCAGTGCGAGCAGGTATTCACCGAGCAACCGCCCCTGCGCGTCGAGGGCCGCGGGTGTCGAGATTGATGCCAAGACGACCTGGGCGCGGGCGCGATAGGCGGCGTCATCCGTGGCCTCAAACAGTGCGTTGAGGAAGCGCGCCATTTGCACGTTGTGTTCGAAGGGATGACGGCGTGTCGCGAACACGCCGGCCGCGTCTGGGTCGGCGTCGTGCGCGAAGTACGCGCCCAGCGCGGGATCGAACAACGCCTCTAGCCCCTTGGCGATGCGTTCCGCGCCCGCGCGATACTTGGCGTCGTGCGTTACGGAGTACAAGCGGAGTAAGCCGCGCCCGAACGCTGCGCCATCCGCCAGGAAATGCACTTTGTCGGAGCTCGTGGCATCGTGCAGCACGGTGCCACGAGGCTCGACGTGCGAGATCAGGATCGCGTCCGCCGCTTTGCGTGCGGCGGCGAGCGCAGACTCATTGCCAGTTGCGCTATACAATCGGCAAAGCGCCGCGATCATCAGACCGTTCTCAAACGCGTACACGTGGCGGTCGATGTCCGGCATGCCGAGCGCGAGTCGCTCGCGTTCGTTGCTGGTGTAATACTTGTGGCCGTCCACGAACCGGGCGTGGTCGTCGTGGGCGCCGACATCTGCGTCTTGGCTGACGTAAAAAGTGCCGTTGGGCGAGGTCAGGAAGCGCGCGACGTACCTGAAAATGGCTTCTGCATCGGCGCGAAATGCCGGTTCATGCGAGCTTTGAAATGCCTGCGCGTATGCCTCGATATTCGCCGCTTGGAATGGAATCAACTTTTCGAAGTGCGGCGCGCGCCAATCGCCATCCACGGAGTACTGATAGACCCCCCCCCACACGGGGTCGATCAGTGCTGCCTGTTGCTTCAAAGTGAACAGCGCGCGCAATCGCGCTTCGGCGTCACCGCCGGCGCCGCGCAGCAGCTCGAATTCGGCGTTGGCACCGAGTGGTGCTTTCTGGCGCATACCCCAGCCGCCGTGCGTCACGTCGTAGAAGGCGTCCATGTCGAACGCGCCGCGCTGAAGTAACCAGGGTAGCGCGGCGACGGGTGCAGAAGCAGCGCCCGGCTCGGCGTTGCGTCCTGGCGCCCACGCGGCGTGCTGAGTGGTCACGTTCTCGAGCGCCTCAGCGAGCTCGGCAGGGGGGATGTAGCCGCGGAATTTGCCGACTTCTTGCGCGTCCGGTGAAAACAGAATCGTGGCAGGCCAGCCCCAATTACCGTAGCGCTCCGCGATGTCTGGCATCGAGTCGATGTCCACGCGCACGGCGATGAAGCGGTCCCGCAGCAAGCGTCCTACGACGGGGTCGCGATACGTGATGGCTTCCATCACGTGGCACCAGTGACACCAAACTGCCGCGCCGTGCAGCAGGATGAAGCGATGCTCGGCGCGGGCGCGCGCGAACGTTTCTTTCGAGAACGGCGCCCAGGTGAAGAGCTGCGGTTCGGCTGCAGCGCGTGCCTTTGCGATATCCACAGCGGGCGGCGTGGCCGCTCCCAGCACGGACGGAGCGCGCTCCGCCGTTGCTGCAGCGCACCCGAACGCGCAGCTCACCAAACCAAAAAAAGAAACGACTCGAGACGCTCGCACCAGTTCAGTACGAGTGAAGTGCGGATCCGGATCGAAACGCCTCAGGCGCCCAAGGCCGCGCTCACTATCTTGCGGGCTTCATCCAAAATTGCCGACAAATGCTCAGGGCTCTTAAAGCTTTCGGCGTAGATCTTGTACACATTCTCGGTGCCGGAGGGGCGCGCGGCGAACCAGCCGTTCTCGGCGACCACCTTCAGCCCGCCGATGGCGGCGTCGTTGGCAGGGGCGCGCGTGAGCTTGTGTTGGATCACCTCGCCAGCGAGTTCCTTCGCGCTCACGGCCTCGGGGGACAACTTCTTGAGTAGCGACTTTTGCGCTGGGGTCGCCGCTTGATCCACGCGCGTGTAGTAGGGCGTGCCAAACTCCGCGCGCAGTTCTTCGTAGTGCTGGCCCGGGTCTTTGCCGGTGACAGCGGTGATCTCGGCCGCCAGCAAATTCAGGATGATGCCGTCTTTGTCCGTCGTCCACGCGCGGCCATCCAAGCGCAGGAAGCTGGCGCCCGCGCTCTCTTCCCCACCAAACCCGAACGAGCCATCCACCAGGCCATCCACGAACCACTTGAAGCCCACGGGGACCTCTTTCAGCGGGCGGCCGATCGATTTCACGACGCGATCGATGAGCGAGCTACTGACCAGCGTTTTGCCGACGGCGGCGCTCACGGGCCACTTGGAGCGGTGCGTGAACAGGTAGCGAATCGCGACGGCCAAATAGTGATTCGGGTTCATCAGGCCGGCGGACGGCGTGACAATGCCGTGGCGGTCCGAATCCGGATCATTGCCGAAGGCGATGGCGTACTTGTCCTTCAGCCCGACGAGCTTGGCCATCGCGTACGGGCTCGAGCAATCCATGCGGATCTTTCCGTCATGATCCACGGGCATGAAGGCGAAGCGCGGGTCGACGCTGGGATTCACGACGTTGATGTCGAGCTGGTAGTGCTCGGCGATGCGCGACCAGTACGCGATGCTGGCTCCGCCTAGCGGATCGGCGCCCATCCTCACGCCGGCTTTGCGAATCGCCGCGATGTCGACGACGTTCTCCAGATCCGCCACGTAAACGGCCGCAAAGTCTACTTCGTGCGTGGTCGAGGCGCGTTTGGCTGCGTCATAGCCGACCCGTTTCACGGATGCGTTGTTTTCACGCAGCAGCGCGTTCGCGCGGTCCTGCACCCAACCCGTGACGTCCGTATCGGCCGGGCCGCCGTGGGGCGGGTTGTATTTGAACCCACCATCACGCGGCGGGTTGTGAGACGGCGTGACGACGATGCCATCCGCCAGGCCAGATTTGCGGGCGCGGTTGTGGACGATGATCGCGTGCGAGATGCCGGGCGTCGCCGTGAACGCGCCGCCGCTCTGCAAAATGGTTTCGACACCGTTGGCGGCGAGCACCTCCAGCGCGCTGCGCTCAGCGGGCTCGGACGCGCAGTGCGTGTCGCGACCCAAGTACAGCGGACCGGTGATGCCCTGCCCCGCCCGGTACTCGCAAATGGCTTGCGTGGTGGCCAGGATGTGCGCTTCGTTGAAGCTGCCGTCCTCAGGTGAACCGCGGTGGCCGCTGGTGCCGAACGCAACTTGTTGTTCGGGGTTCTCGGGATCGGGCCGCACAGCGTAGTACGCCGCGAGCAATTTTTCCGGGTTGATCAGGATCTCAGCGGGAGCGGGTTTGCCCGCCAACGGGTGAACAGCCATCACCCGGAAGAGTGCCTCGGCTAGCCCGCCTTTGGAAGCATTGCCGCTCCTTCGCCCGCAAAAAAAGCCGCCAAAACGGGGCTGCATATGGCCTTCCGGGAGGCGCGCGTCAGGAGCTCTGAACTTCGACGCAAGGGGGGCGATACGCGGCGCTCTTGGGGACGTGCACACGCAGCGCGCCTTCCTTGTATTCCGCTTTCACGCGTTCGGAATCGATGCGCTCGTCTATCCGAAAGGTACGGGTGCAGACGACTGGGCTATCGGGCAAACCTTGAACTTTGGCCTCGATCCGAAATTCAGGCAGCTCAACCTGCACGCCGAGCACTCTTTGGCGGGGTTAGACACGCCGCCGCCGGCAAACCGTGCTTCAGCTGGGGACGCCAAAGAACCTGTCCATCGCGATTCACGCTGACAAGGGCTCCGGCAAAATCCATGCGCCAGTCAGCAGTTTGCCTGCAAACGCATGACTTCGGCCCGCGCGGGCAGATAGACTGCGCCCATGCCCATCCTGAACGAAGGCGAGCAGGCCCCGAACTTCAACTTGAAGACCGACAGCGGGTCGGACGTTGCGCTCTCCGCGCTGCCTGACAAACCCGTCGTACTGTTCTTCTATCCAAAGGACGACACACCGGGCTGCACCATCGAGTGCAAAGAATTCCGCGATGCGCGATCCGCCTTCGAAGCCAAGGCGCACGTCTTCGGCATCAGCCCGGACGACGCGGCGAGCCACCAGGCATTTCGCGACAAGTACGCGCTGAATTTCCCGCTCTTGTCCGACCCCGGTCACCGCGTGGCGGACGAATTCGGCGTTTGGGGGCCGAAGAAGAACGGCAGCGAAGGCATTCACCGCACCACATTCGTGATCAAAGACGGCAAGATTGCGCGCGTATTCAAGGACGTGAAGCCTGAAGGCCACGCCGCGGAAGTGCTCGCAGCGCTCTGATCGCCGGCTTTTGGAAAACGCACTCACTCTCCAACCCATCGGCGTAGTTCGGTCGCCCTTCATCGAGCGCGTCGACGCGCCCCGACAGCCGAGCGCGGCGCGCGGGGTCGAAGGCAGCATCGAGGTTTTTTCGGGGCGCAATTTCGAACAGGCTTTGGAGGACATCCAGAGTTTCAACTTCATCTGGGTACTGTTCTGGTTTCATTTGAACAGCACCTGGAAGCCCAAGGTGCAGCCACCGCGCAGCGGCCTGAAGCGTGGCGTATTCGCGACACGGTCACCCTACCGCCCGAACCCGATTGGCATGAGTGTGGTGGAGCTGGTGAAGGTCGAGGGACTGACCCTCTCCGTGCGCAGCTTGGACATTTTGGACGGCACGCCGGTATTGGACTTGAAGCCGTACGTTCCGTACGTGGACAGCATTCCCGACGCGAGCAGCGGCTGGCTGGAAGCGCCGAGTGATCCACAACCGGATCATGCGGTGGAATTTTCTGCGCTTGCGCAGGAGCAACTCGCGTTCTTGAGCGCGCGTTTTGGGCTGGATATTGGGGAGCGTTTCGTGGCTGCGCTCAAGCTCGGACCGGAACCGCAAGCGTTTCGGCGCATTCGGCGCGACGGCGACGGATATGTGATCGCCGTGAAGGATTGGCGCGCGCGTTTCGTTGCTGCCGCGCGCACCGTCACCGTGCTCGGCTTCCAAACCGGGCATCGTCCTCAGCTGTTCGCAACAACTGAGGACGGCGCGCTCGATGCGCATCGCGCTTTCGTGCTGCAGTTTGGCCGGTCGTAGACCGATGGCGAAGTGGTTACCTTAGGGCGATGCGGTGAGACCGCTCAGCGCCAACCGCGCAACACACTGAGTGCTTCGCCGTTCAGCGCGACCGCTCGCGGTTCGCTGTCTGCCTCTGTGTAGCAGCGGAACTCGGGTGCATTGCCCGAAGGGCGTAGGTGCACGACCTCTTCGGAAGCGAACGTGATGCGGAGGCCATCCACGTTGGAGACGTCCTTCACGACGCCAAATTTCGGGAATTCCTTGGCGATGACCGCTGGCCCACCTTCCGCGAGCGCGGCGAGGCGCTCCTTGGAGAGGGCGGTCGGGAAATCCTCCAGACGATCGCTGGCGGTGAAGCGCTGCGGGAGGGCGGCGAGTAACTGGGAGATGCTGATGCCTTGAGCGCGCGCGCTGAGCAACACCGCCAGGTGCACGAGCAGCGCGTCGCGTGTGGGAAGCGCCGGCAAACGCCCGGCAAACGCGAAATCAGTCGCGGTCAGGAAGCCACCGTTGGCCTCGTAACCGACGACCTTTTCCGAACCACCGAGCGCGCCGTTCATGGCTTGAATCACGTACGGCGAGCCGATTCGGGTACGGGCCACGCGCGTGAAGACGCCGCACTTCTCTACGGCCGTGTTGCAGCTCACCGGCGTGGCTACGAACGTAGCGCCCAGGAACTTCGCGGTCAGGATGCCCGCGACGTCACCGCGCAGCCATTTGCCGTGTTCGTCGCTGACGAGCGGGCGGTCACTGTCACCGTCCGTCGAAACGATGGTGTCGAACTCGTGCTCGCTGCCCCAGCACGCCGCGGAAACGACGTCTTCGGGGCGGATTGCCTCGGTGTCGACTGGGATGAACGCATCCGAGCGCCCGAGCCGCGTCACCTGGGCGCCCAGCCCGCTGAGCACCTCGAAGCACACGTCACGCCCCACCGCCGAGTGCTCGAATAGGCCAATCTTCGCGCCCCGGAGCGCTCCTTCCCCGAATGCCTCGAAGTAACGGCGCACGTAACGCTCTCCGACGCTCGACTCGACTGCCGGCTCTTGGCGCTGCGCGGCGCTCAGCGTCGCGCCTTTGGCGTCGAAATCAGGCGGCAGCTCCACGAGCTGCTCCTTCATCCCGGGTTCGTCCCGCTTCATCAGCTCGCTCTTCGGGCGATTGAATTTGATGCCGTTGCGGTCGTCCGGGATGTGGCTACCGGTGACCATGATCGACGGGAGGCCGTTGTCGAAGCCGTACATGGCGACGGCGGGCGACGGCACGCGACCCCCGTTGACCGGAAGGCAGCCGTGATCCGCGATTGCTTTCATCACAGCGCGCATGATGCGCGGCGTGCTGGAGCGCAAATCCCCCGCCACGGCCACACGACCGCCGCGCGTGATATCCCGCTCGCGCTCCAAGTACTGCAGAAAGCCGCGCGTGTACGTGTAACAGACTTCGTCAGTCATGGCGCTCACGAGCCCACGCGCGCCACTGGTGCCAAAGGCGACACCGCTGTGATCCATGACTTCTGCAAGCGATACTTTACGGGCGGGCATGATGCGCCTCTTATACTACGGAGTGCGCCGCGCACCTCACCCTACGCCAACGGACTTTAAAAGCGGGGTCCCTTGATTTTAGCGGGACGGACTAACCATAACGAGGCACGCTGAGCGCAGTGCGTCGCCACATTGCTGTCTCGGTTTCGTGTGTACTGCTCGCCTCAGCTGCTGGAGAGGGCTGTGGTTCCAGTCTGAAACAGAGCGCCTCCGCCGGCGGCACGAGCGCCGTGGCCGGCGCAACCGGCGGTGCAGGCGGATCCGCGGCGAACGGCGGCGCTGCCGTTCCGGGCGGATCCGATAGCGGAGGCAGCTCGGGAAACGGTGTCGACGCGGGCGGCATGACCAGCGCCGCGGGCAACGCCGGTGGCAACGCTTTCACCCCGCCCAAAGAACCACTCAGCAAGTTCATCGTGGTGGACCAGTTCGGCTATCGCCCCGACAGCGAGAAGATCGGTGTCGTGCGCGACCCGCAAACCGGCTTCGACGCAGCCGACGCATTCTCCCCCGGCAAGAGCTACGCACTGGTCGACGCAGTGAGCGGGAAGCAGGTGCTGTCCGCGGCCGTCACGCCCTGGAACAACGGAGCTACGGACGCTTCGTCCGGCGACAAGGCGTGGTGGTTTGATTTCTCCAAGGTCACGCAACCCGGCACCTACTACGTACTGGATGTGGACAACGCCGTTCGCTCCGACACCTTCGATATCTCGGACACCGTGTATCGTGAGGTGCTGAAGCGCGCGGTGCGCATGCTCTTCTATCAACGCGTTGGGCAAGCGAAAGACGCGCAGTGGGCGGGCGCCGGTTGGGCAGACAAAGCTGACCATGTAGGGCCGGGCCAGGATCACAATTGCCGCCTCTTTTCGGACAAGAACAACGCCGCCACCGAAAAAGATCTGTGGGGCGGTTGGTTCGACGCGGGCGACTACAACAAGTACACGAGCTGGACTGCCGGCTATGTGGTGTCTTTGCTGCGCGCGTACCTGGAGAACAAAACCGCCTGGCGCGACGACTACGACATCCCCGAATCCGGCAACGGCGTCCCGGACGTGTTGGACGAAGCCAAGTGGGGCATGGACTACCTCACTCGCTTGCAAAATACGGATGGGTCAGTCTTGAGCATCGTGGGTGAAGCAGGCGCGAGCCCGCCTTCTGCCGCCACGGATCCCAGCTACTACGGCCCCGCCAATACTTCGGCGACGCTGAGCACGGCCGGTGCGTATGCCTTAGGCTCGACCGTATTCGCGTCACTAGGCAATGCCGCGCTCACGACCTACGCTGCGGATCTGAAGAGCAGAGCGTTGAAAGCGTGGGCTTGGGCGGACGCCAACCCGAGCGTGCTGTTCAAGAACAACGACAGCGCGTCCGGTAGCTCGGGCCTGGGTGCTGGGCAGCAGGAGACCGACGACTACGGTCGATCGATGATGAAGCTCGAGGCCTCAGCCTACCTGTACGAAGCCACGCAAGACGCTCAATTCCGCACGTTTTTCGAGGCGAACTATCAGAACGCGCACCTGATCGCGGACGGCAATTTTGCTTACCCGTTCGAGAATGCCACGCAGGAAGCACTGCTGTACTACACGACGCTCACTGGGGCGACGGCTGCGGTCAAAGTCGCCATTCAGAAGAGCTACGCTGCCGGCATGAACGGCGACGACAACTTCCCCGCCTTCACCGCCAACAAGGACCCGTACTTGGCCTACTTGAAAGACTACGTGTGGGGGAGCAACAGCACGAAGTCGAATCAAGGCCTGATGTTCTACGACATGGTCAGCTTCGGCATCGATGCCAGCAAGAATGCTGACGCCCGCACAGCGGCGGAACGTTACGTGCACTACTTGCACGGGCTCAACCCGCTCGGCTTCGTGTACCTGTCGAACATGTATGCTTATGGCGCAGTGAACGGCGTCAGCACGTTTTACCACACCTGGTTTGCGCACGGCAGCAAGCAGTGGGACAAGGTCGGCGTCTCCACGTATGGCCCCGCGCCCGGCTACCTCACCGGCGGCCCGAACCCGAGTTACGCCGTGGATGAATGCTGCGCCATGGGCTGCGGAACCGGAAATAGCTGCACTTCTGAGCCGCTTTCTCCACCCCTCGGGCAGCCGCCGCAAAAGTCGTACAAGGACTTCAATACCAATTGGCCCCTCGACTCGTGGCAAGTGACCGAAGATAGCGACGGCTACCAGGTCGCGTACATTCGCCTGCTATCGAAGTTCGTGAAGTAAGTGCGCTCGGCGCGGCTCAGCCCAGCGCTTCGACGTCCACGGCGACTTTGATGCTGTGGGCGCCGCCACCCAATACGACTCCTTTGAGCGGGCTCACGTCACTGAAGTCACGCCCCCAGCCGACGGTGACGTGGCGCGTGGCGGGCACCACGGCGTTGGTCGGATCGAAATCGAACCAACCGAAGCCGGGAATGTAGACGGACGCCCAAGCGTGCGAAGCGTCCGCGCCGACCAGGCGTGGGCGATCGATCGGCGGGTCCGTCTCCAAATAACCGGAGACGTAGCGCGCGGCCAGCCCGAGCGAGCGCAGCGCGCCAACGGCGACGTGCGCGAAATCCTGACACACGCCGCGCTTGTCGCGCAGCACCTGCGCGAGCGGCGTGCTCAGATCCGTGGCGCGCGGATCGTACGTGAATTCCTCGAAAATCTGGCGATTGAACGCGAGCACGGCGTCCACTAGGGGGCGCTTGGGCGCGAACGAAGCCGCAGCGTAGGCCGCGAGCAGTGAATGCGCGCGCACCAAAGGCGAATCGAAGCGGTACTCACTGACTTCGACCAGGCCGCGATCCGCGGCCAAGCGCTCGGCCGCTTCCTCCCAGGTCACCCGCGCGGCCAGGCCCTCCGGGGCGTCACGCTCACGCAAGCCGATGTACGTCTTGGCGGTGACGACCAAAGCCTCGTGCTCGCTCAGGATCTCGATGTAGTGCGCACGGTTGCCGAAATAGTCATGCTCTTCGTACAGGCTCGCGGGCTCGGGCGAGACGTCCAGCGAATAGCCGGACACGCGCTGGAACTGCAGCGGGCGCGGAGCCAAGTGCGCGATGTGGTGCGCGTGCACCACCGGGCTCTCGTACTCGTAGCGCGTCGAGTGGCTGACGCTGAACATCCTCATTTGGCCTCGAGATCCTCGTTGATCCACACGGGCGGCGAGACCGCGCGCGAGGAAGCCAAGTGCGAGAAGAAGGTGTGCCCGACTTCGTCCGAGAACTGCCACAAGAGCGCGGCGGATTCCTCGAGCAATTGCCGCAGACCCGAGCCGTCACCGGCGCAAGCTTGCTCAATATCCGCCGTCAATAGCGTGCTTTGTAGCTGAATCAGGCGGCGCTCGGCGCGGCTGCGCGTCACATCACCGTCAATGCGCAACCGCTTGAAATGTTCCATCAGCGCTTCGACCTGAAACGCGACCGAGCGCGGGTTGCTGGTGTCCGTGAGCAGCAAGTCCACCACCGGCGCGACTTGCAGGGTGCTCAGGTAACGCGCGCGGTAGGTGAGCAAACTGTCCGCGACCTCCAGCAATGCTTCCATATGCACGCGCGAAGCGCCGGCAGGGAGCAAGGCTTGCAACTGCACCAGGGACAACGCGCCGCGTTCGACGCGGCGACCCATGTCCAAGAATGCCCAGGCATGACTGCGCACCATGTTGTCGAGCGTGGTGCCGCTGACGGCGGCGAGAGTGATCAAGATCTGATCGAGCACGTCCACGGCGTTGCCGAGCTTTTCTTGAGCGGGGTGTGCTTCGAGCGAATTCGAGAGCCGGCGCAAGACGTGCCACGCATCACGCGACAAGCGACTGCGCACGCCGAGCGTGAGCTCATGCACACGACGCAAGATCCCCCGCAGATTATTGGGTGATTCCGCATCGAACAAGACGCCCAGCAGGATCGCTTCGGCGGGGGTGCTGGGTGCACCAGGACCGGCCCCGGCGACTTTCGCGTCTTTCACGGCCGGAGTAACGCCCGAGCGCTGGAGCGCGTCTAGAATCGCGCCCAGGGCGAGCGGCGCATCAGGCGCGGCTTCCAACGTGGCTCGTTCAATGCCAGCGCGACACAGGCGCGCGGTACAGTCACAGCGCTCCACATAGCGCCCGAGCCAGTAAATATCGTCCAACAGGCGACTCGGCAGATCCAAACCGCCGCGCTTCAAGTCCACGCGCCTATCCGGCATGGACGGCAACACGGGCTCGGCGCTGCCCGCAGCCGAGGGCACCCACACGTCCTTGCTGACGGCGCTGCTGCGAATCGCCAAGAACAGGCCGTCGGGCGACTCATTGATGCGCGCCAAACCGCCGGGCATCACGTCGTAATCTTCACCGTCACGGCACAGGAAGGCGCGCCAGGCGAGGCCGCCCTGCACGACGCCGCTCGTTTCCCAAACCGGCACCGTGGACAAGCCGACCCAGCGCTCAGCCACGAAGTCATCCGGCCGGGCTTTGAGGCGGTCAATCAGGGCCGCGCGCGCTTTCTGATCCATTTGCGCGGGCACCAATGGATCACCGCGGCGGTCGCCGAATGCCGGCTTAATCACCAAGTCATCCAGGGAATTCAACACCAACGATAGCGATTGCGGGTCACCGCACCAGAAGGTGGGCACAGACTCCAAGTGCAGCTCCTCACCCAGCACTGCGCGAGCCAAGCCAGGCAGATAAGCCTTGAGCGCTGGCATCTCGGTGATCACCGAGCCGAGCGGATTCGCTAGCCCGACGTTGCCCGCGCGAGCCGCCGAAACCAAGCCTGCGACGCCTTGCGTGGAGCCACCGCGAAGCGCGAGCGCATCACACCAGGCATCACCGACGCGGCGAAGGAGCACGTCAACTCGGCGCAACCCCGACAGCGTCTTCAAGTAGACGACATTGTCTCGCACCGTGAGATCACGCCCCTCCACCAGCTCATAGCCGAGGTAGCGGGCCAAGTAGGCGTGCTCGAACGAGCTTTCGTCACGCGCGCCTGCAGACAGAAGCAGCACGCGCGGTTGTCCGCCGCTGTTCTTGGGCGCCAGGCTTTCGACCGTGCGCCGCATCTTGGCGAAGAAGCTGGCGATGCGCTCGACGCGGTACTCGCGGAATAGGTCGGGCAGCGTACGGCCCATGACCAAGCGATTCTCGAGCGCGTAGCCAGCGCCGGTCGGCGCCTGCGTGCGGTCCGAATAGATCGTGAACTTGCCGGTCGGATCGCGCCCCAGGTCTGCGGCATAGAGGTGCAAGCGATGCCGCCCTAACGGCTCCCAGCCGTGACACGGGCGCAAAAAATCCGGATGGCCAAGCACGAGCTCAGCCGGGAGCAACCCCTCACGAACGAGGCGTTGCGGGCCATAACAATCAGCGATGATCTCGTTCAGCAGCCGTGCGCGTTGACGCAGGCCACGACACAGGTTCAGCCACTCGTTGCGTTCCACGAGATACGGGAGCACATCCAGATGCCAAGGCCGGTTCGTCCCCTCAGGCACGCCCAGGATGTTGAACGTCACCTCTTGTTCGGTGATGCGCCAACGTACCGACTTCTGGAGTTGATCGACCTCCGCAGGCGAGCGCTCTGCCAGAAACCGCTCCAGCAAATGCTGGTGCGGGCGGAGCGTGC
>JBDTJC010000213.1:0-53032 GCA_039936055.1 Polyangiaceae bacterium
CAGCCGCGCTGCGATGGCGCGCACATAGTTACCGATCCCGCTGGGCCTCGGGCCGGCGTAGCGTGCGTCGAGCACGAAGCGCATGGCGTGTCCGTTAGCGCGACCTCACTGCTCCCGCAATACGCATGTGGCCGCGTTGTGAGCGAGCTCTCGCCAGTGCTAGAAAGGGCCGTACTCTGCACCGCCGTTCGCCTCATGCGCCCCGTTCTACTCGACCTCACTCCGCTCGCTACCCCGGCGGCTCTGCGAGGCATCGGTCGCTACGTTCGCGGCCTGGTTCAAGGGCTTGCGGAGCTCGGGCCAAGCTCCGCCCCAGTGGTGCGCGGGTTGGTCGCCGATCCGAGATTCAACGAGCTCGACGTCATAGATGACTTAACCGGTTACTGCGCGCAGCCCGCCGATCGGTTCGTGCCGAATGCGGGTCTGCGTCGTTCTGCCCTGCTCACGTTCGACCTACCGCGGCTGCTGTCATCGCGCAGGGCAGCCGCCCACCTCAGCGAACCGAAGGGCATTCCTTGGTCCCGCGCGCAACCCTACAGTGTTACGTGCCACGACCTGATCCCGCTGGTGATGCACGAGCAGTACTTGCCGCGGCTCCCCCGCTACGAGCAGCTGTTTGCCGCGCTGGAGCGCCTTCGCTATCGGCGGCCAGTCGCGATTCTAGCGGTATCACACGCCACACGGCGCGACCTCTGTGAGCGCCTGGGCATCGACGAGCGCGCGATCGAAGTGGTGTGGCACGGCGTCGATCACCACCGCTTCACTCCGCAACCCGAGCCTGCCGAGCGTGAGCTGGTCGAATCATTGCTCGGCAGCAAAGGGGAGTTCGTGCTCTACCTCGGCGCTGGCGATCCGCGGAAGGATTTGACCACGCTCGTCTCGGCCTACGCTGCGAGTCGCCTGTGCGGGCAGATGCCACTAGTTTTGGCGGGCTACCTCTATCCGTGGCGCGTGCGCGAATTGACGTTGCTTTGCCAGCGGCTCGGGATTGCGCGCGAGGTCAAGCTGCTCGGCTACGTGCCCGAAAGCGCAGTGCCAGCCCTGTATCGGGCTGCGTCTGTGCACGTGTTCCCGTCGAGGTACGAGGGCTTCGGGCTGCCTGTCTTGGAGGCGCTCGCCTGCGGCGCGCCAACCATCACCAGCCCAGGCTCGTCGCTGGACGAAGTCGCCGGCAACGCCGCTGAAATTGTGCCCTGTGGTGACGTAGCAGCGATGACCAGTGCTCTGGAGCTTTTGGCTGGGAACAGCGCGCATCGGCAGCTGCTGCGCGAACGCGGTTTGGCTCGCGCGGCGACCTTCACCTGGCGCGAGACTGCCCTGAGAACACTGAAGTTTTGGGACCGGCTGAGCTGAGGCAGCGACCGTAGCCTCGAAAACTCACACGAACGAGGTGCGAGCGGGAGCGGGAGCGCGACGCGCCTCATGCGTGCGCCACGCGAGAAAGAGCAACGCACCGAACGCGATACAGAGCGTTGCCGGCAGGTCGCTGATGATGCGCAGGGCTGTCCAATAACTCGACCCTGCCAAGGAGAACGTGCACGTGAGCGCGAATGCCCGTATCAGAAACGTGGCGAGCAGGCATTTGCCCAGCGCGAGCGCGCGCTTCACAGACAAGGCGTGCGACAGCGCGAGCAGAACGAGAATAGCGGCCAGCGCATACTCGTACACCAGCGCGAGCCCCACCCATCTGGCGCCCACGCGCGGGTCGTGAAAGACGCCGGCCCCGAAGTTGAGGCCGCCAATTTCGAGACCGTCTTGCAACCCGATGCGCAGCGCGAACAACAAACAAAAGCCTGATGCCACGAGCAACAGCTCTGCCGCAAGTGGCACCTCCGCCTCGTGCGTTGACGCGACCAGGCCGCCAATCAACCAGCTCAAGACGAGTATCGCGACGAGCGGCACGCTCTCGAAATCGCGCGACAACCAGAGGCATGAGCACATGCCGAACCAGAGTGCCCGTGCGCAGTTGCGTCGATGGCCGAGCTCGAACACGAACAGCGCAGCCAGACAAAACCACGCCGAACGCCCGAGCCACGGTCCGACCACGGAGCGAAGCCACACGGGTGCCAACGCGACCAACAACAGCGGGCCGAGCTGCTTGAGCCAGACACCGAGCGAGCTGCGCAACGAATACAGCCCGAGCCCGATCACGACGGACGCGACGGCGCGGCGAGCGCCTTCATGATGTAGCAAGTGGCTGTAAGTCCCGTTCGGGCTGTACAGCACGGGCAGCAACACCAACAGCGCGCCCAGCCACACGACGAAGCCCGACCACGGCACGCGCGTCCAGAAGCCACGCCAAAATCCGGCAGCACCCAGGCTAACTGACGAGCTCGCCAGCAAGACGAGCGAGACGATCAGGAGCGTGATGTACGCCTCCGGCGCGATGTCCGCCGGATAGCCGACGACCCGCACGCCTGGCAGGAGCGCGGGCGTGTACGGCCAGAACCGCCGAAAATAATCGAGCACGCGCCGCGGCCAGAGCGCGAGCGCCAAGAGCGCGGCGTTGCCCAACGTGAGCAGCGCGCCGCGTGTCAGGTTCGGGTAGCTGCCCGGCAAGCGCTCGACATTGCGCACCAAAAACACCGTCACCACGAGCACGAGCACGCCCGCGACGAGCACGCGCAGGTCGCAAGCGCGCCCGAAGACCGCCAGAACCACGCTGAAGGCCAGCACGCTGATCCAGACCAGCCAGCGCCAAGTAGCCGGCGAAGTCAGGCCAGTCGCGCGAGTCACGCCCTCATCCGCGATGCGCACGGCGTTTACGGCTGCCTGCTCCCGAACTTGAGCGGCGTTGCCCTTGGCGCAGCTGGCGAGTGCGTCGCGCGCACGCTGCGCCAAGCTCGGCTCTACGACGCGACTCGCATAGCTCAGCACACGCCCCGCGTTGTCACAGGCGACATCAGCGGCGGCGGCCGCGGGCAGGTCCAGCCAAGTGGCGAGCACGGCGCCGGTTCCGTGCGCGGGTGGCGAAACGCCGAGCAGCACCGGCAACGTCGCGGAAAGATCGAGCTGATCGATCGATTCGTGTTGCCGCAGCGTGCTCGAGATACCGGGCCCATACGCGTACACCGGCGAGCGCCGTTGCACCGGGACGTCCGCACCGTGAGTGCCCGTGTCAGCCGCGCCGTGATCGCTCGTGACAACGATGGTCCAGCTCGCGTCGAGCTCGCGGAGTAACTGCGCCAAGTCGGCGTCGAAGCCGTGGATGTGCTTCGTGTAGCGCTTGGAACGGATGCCGTGACTGTGCCCTTGGTGATCCGGCGTGACGAAATGAGCGATGACCGCGTCGTACGGGCCTGCGATCAGCGCCCGCGCTCCGGCGAACGTCTGAGCGTTGAAATCAGCGTCCCCCGCGACGCCTTCGGGGTCGAGGCGCACTGCGGCGAGATCCTTGCCGTACATCTCGGACCAGGCAGGGTCGCCAGCCACCGCTACCTTCACGCCCACGCGCCGCGCGTTGGCGAACCACGAGTTGTAAGGCGGCGGCTTGGCCGACAGATTGCGGATCACTTGCTCGAGGCGGCCGCGCTGTCCGGTGCCGAGCGCGAGCACGCCGCTCGTAGTCATTGAGACGCGCCCCGCCCACGACTCGCCGCTCGTGTGAGCTCGCATCGCCGCGGCGAAATGCGGCATGCGCGCGGGATCGCTGGCTACGTCGTAGCGCAGCCCGTCGACAATCACGAACAGCAGTCGGCGCGCGAGCCGCGCGTGCAACGCAGGCGCGGCCACGATGCCCGGGGGCGCCGCGGCAGGCGCGACCAAGCTCAGAACGGACAGCACAACGCTGGCACCGAAAACCAACGCGACCGTCACAATCAAAAGTAGACGTTTGTAGCTCACCGTCACCCGCACCGTTCAACGGACCCCGCCACGTCTCCGCTGACGCACTTCTCGTCCTGCGTTGCTCTAAAACACGGCCTTCTCCGGCTGTCCATCGAAGCAAAGCCTCAGCCGCATCTTTCCTGTCCTTGACCTGGAGTCGCTTCGAAGCCCGGGTTTGCCAGCGCCTTCGTTGGTTGGCCCTTCGGGTGTCTACGTCGCCAGGGCGAGCGTTGGTTCATCGAATGTCCGTGTGCTGTGATGACATTTCCTGTCATACCCTAGCGCGGGACCGCTAGCTGGTGGAGCGCACGCCCGATAGCATCTCTGCATGACACCGATATCGACGACGATAACGAGCGCGGGTGAGTGCCTGCCAAGACCCATCCGCGGCCCGCGCGGCTCGTGGTGGCTCAAACACTCATCGGGCGCCTTCCACGCTCTGCGACGCCGTTGCCCCGGCCACAAGCCATTCAGCGAGCCAGTCAAGCTACCGGAGGGGCAATACGTTCTCGGCGTCGGCGAGATCCGGATAGCGGTGCACGTCACGCCCCTCGGCACGTCGACGCGACCGTTTCCGAGGTAGATGACGCGCGAGCGAACGCGCCAGGACGCAGCACCGGAACCGAGCTAGCTTGGAACGATGAGAGGTTGGCGAACCTCGCTGCTCGGCGTGCTGCTCGCCAGAGCGGCATTGCTTGTCGGCACGCTGAGCTACGACGAGAGCTGCCTCATTCGCTGAGCTACCAACCGAGATCGCCGCCTTTTCTTGTTCGTAGTCGGCCGCGAGTTGCTGAAGCCGGCCGGCCGCAGCTTGAGAAGCGGGCGCAAGCAAGGGATGCTGCGCGCATGACAGCAGCGAGCGGCGGGTTTCGTGGGGTGTTCGTCGCCATTTTCCTGGGGGTCGCGCTGGTGGTCGCAGCGCTAGTGGTCAACTCGAGGCGCCCAGCAGTACAGACTGCTCAGCCCAGCGCGGCCCTGGTAACGGCCTCGGGCAAGTGCGCCGAGTGTCATCGGCGCGAGACGTCGGCCATCGTTCACGAGTTCGAGCTCAGCCGTCACGCTTCCGATCATTTTTTCCGTGCTGGCCGCCGCGCTGCTCACGCCGGCGCTGTTCAGCACGGGCTACCGCGCGCGGTCACGCGGTCTTTCAGTTGTGCTCGGCGCCGGCGCGGTCTTGTTGGGCGTGCTGGGGATGCTGTTTCACTTGCGGAGCCTATTCTTCGAGCGTCAAACCTTGCAGGCGTTGGTATACACGGCGCCGTTCGTGGCTCCGCTGGCTTACGTGGGCGTGGGGCTGCTGCTGCTACTGAACCGCCTCGAGCGGCGGGATAGCCCGTACTGGGCGCGCTGGGTGGTGCTCCTGGCATGGGCTGGGTTCGCCGGTAACTTGGGCTTGTCGTTGCTCGACCATGCGCAGAACGGCTTCTTCCTGAGGACTGAATGGCTCTCGGTGGTGGGTGCGGCCTTCGGGACCAGCTTCTTGCTGTGCGTCGTCCTTTGGCCTGACGACGCGCGGCTGCGCCGACTAGGCGCTTGGCTCATGCTCGGTGAGGCGCTGCTCGGCGCGCTCGGCTTCGCGTTTCACCTCTACGCAGACGTCTACACCCGTCCCGGCGCGACGTTCCACGACCGCGTCGTTTACGGCGCGCCGCCGTTCGCGCCGCTACTCTTTTCGAACCTGGCGATCTTGGCAGAGCTGGGTCTTTGGCGCCTAGCAAAACGTCCAGCGGGAGCCGGAGCGCACATCGACCCAGGTGCTGTGCCGCTTTCAGTTGGCAACGCCTGATTCTTGGCCCAGCCGCGCGCCTTCTGGCACGCAGGATGAACCATGCGTCGCCGTACGGTGTTGGCCGCCTTAGCTCAAGCTCCACTGCTGTCTGCGGTCGCGTTCGCGCAGAGCGGGCGAGCCGACGCCCAAGCGCGCCTGAAGAGTCAGGTGCGCGACGCGCTCGGCACGACGCTGGTGCTCGGATTGCCGCAGGCGCCGTTCGCTGGTGAGGGCTACGGCGACGACACCGTGATCGTGTTCGTGCCCGCAAAATATCGCTTTCACGCGAACGAAGGCGTGTCTGCGCTCGTGCATTTCCACGGGCACAATAGCAGCGCCGAGCGCGCCCTCGCGGCGCATGAGCTACGCGAGCAACTCGTCGACAGTCGACAAAATGCCGTCCTTGTCGTCCCACAGCTGGCGCTGTTTGCGGCCGATTCGTCGTGCGGGAAGCTCGCCACACCCGGTGGGTTCGCGCGCTTGCTGGGCGGCGCGGTAGCGACCGCGGCGCGACTCGGAAAAGGGACGCTGGGTGAGGCGCGCTTTCCGGAGCGGCCTCGGCACGGGCGGATCTGCGTGTCTGCGCACTCCGGCGGCTACCATGCCGCCGCGTGTAGCCTCCTGCACGGGAATGTGAGCGTCTCGGAGACCTACCTATTCGACGCCCTGTACGGCGAGAGCGAAGTCTTCCGTGATTGGGTGATCGAGAGGCGCGACGAGCCAGCGGCGAGCCGTCACAAGCTGGTCAGCTACTTTACGTCTGGCAGCACCACCGAAGTGCAGAACAACGGCCTTCGCGCAGCCCTCGAGCAGTCGGGAGTGCTCGTCTCCGAAGAGCTCCGGGAAGGCACGCTCTCGCGCAGAGATCTCTCGCACGCGAGCGCTGTCTTCATTCGCACGGAGGTAGCTCACTCGTCGGTCACCTGGGAAACGAACGCGCTACGCGACGTGCTGTGCGCCTCGATGCTCCCCCGACACCTCGAGTCGAACTGGTTCGAAAGCGCCCACGGAGCGCGGCTTATCGAACGACGCAGCGCGTATCGCGGACGAACGCTCAGGGACCGCTGAGCGCGATTCAAAGGCGGAGCGTGGCCTTTAGACCATGGCTAGTCGAGGCGCGTTTTCGTCCTCGAAGCGCCGGTCGCTGGTCAGCGCCACGGCGACGACACCGTGATCGAGGGTTCGGTGGAGGCGAAGAGCAGGTCCAACGTTCGTCGAAGCGGTGCTCGTCGATAGGTGGCGCGGTGGATCGACCAGGCATGAAAGAGGCAGGCATCGCCGGCTCGGAGCGAGACGCGGACGGCGTCCGGCATCTCATTGCTGGCGCGCTGGCTGCCTCTGCGGATGCGGAGCTCGTCGGCGGTGTCCCAGCGCGCATGTGATGCGGGTACGACCTCGAGGCGATCGTCGTCCTCGAAGGCAACGCGCAAGTGCACGGACCACGAGCTGGCGACGAGTTTGCGCTCCAGTTCCGGATCCGCGCGGGCGAATTGGCTGTCACGGTGCCAGTCGCCATCCCAGTCGTGTTGGGTTTGCTCGTGATAATAGTGAGCGTCCTTGAGCTGCGGAATCCCCGCGGCGGCACTTGATTTCACGGCCGCGAGCAGCCTGCAAACGCGCGGGCCGCTCGCGAATACGAGGACAGGAGCAAGCAGGGCTGGGCCTTCCTCGAATGAGGCGGCTTGTGTCAGCAACGAGATTCGCGGGGTCGTGTGCGACGTATCGACGCTGTGCGCCCGCGACCATTCCAGCGCGGCATCACAAGCCCTTCGCAAGATGATTCGCTCCTTGGGTTCCAGAAATTGCGGCAGAACGCAGAAGCTTTGGCGGCGAAATATTTGGATGAAATCGGGACTCGAACTCATGGCTGACCTCATTGGGTCGCCGCGCGCTCTGGACCATGCCCGTTCAGCTCAGACTACGTTGCCGCGCCAAAGCGAAGAACGGGCTCTTCGGAAATGGTCGCGGAACTCGGCTTTCCGACAGCACGAGGCACGACAGATCCCCGAGGATCTCAAACGTCGCGAGCGTGAGCGGGATGCCGAAATATGCGATGGGAATGAGGTCGACGTCGTGTGACGGGGCAGCAGGTGGCCACCGTTCGCTGCGTACACGGCACAGCGCCTGTTGGTAGCTGTCTCCCGTGGCAGCCATGGCAGCCTTCACCTCGGCTCTCATCTTCTTATGGCGGTGGCGGTTTCCCATCGGTGTAGTGCGCTGTCCTCGAGGATGGCGATCTGAGCGTTCGATCGACATTGGCCGGCCGGCACCGGGATTCAAGGAGCACTTACAGCGAGTGTGCGTCGCCAAGGGCCGTGCCCTCTTCGCTTCTTGCGGGTGTCGTGCCGGCGACGCCGCCTTCGGCTGGGCTCGGGGAAGCCCACGAGTAGCTTTGGCCAAGTCATGCTCATGGTCAAGACGGAAGCAGAGCGGCCCACGCTGAAGTTGGATTTCAGCTGCTTGGATCCGCACAGTCATCGCTCGCGGTGTGGCAATTGTAGGCGAGAGCCGCTCCGTTTCGTGGGTGGCCCTTTCAAAACGAGCAATGAATTGGCAAGACCAATGATTGGTGTCACCCATCATCGCGCCTTTTTTTGGTCGTCGCGGGTGGCGCTCATGGCCTGCGCGCTCGGCGGCTTGCTGTGTGAAGTCGCCGCCGCCCAGCCCGCCGGTGGGTGCTGCTTCGGCGGGTTGGAACTCGGCCACTGAGGGCAGACCCGTGGCCGCGGCGTGCTCAGGCGATGCGGCTTTGAGCGCGCGCGACGACAAAGGCGCGAGCGCTACGTTCGTGATCGCAACTGTCATCGCGGGTTCGGCGGACGCAGCGGACACGACCGGCAACGGCGTTGCTAGGCGAGTGCGGGCGAACAACGCTTGGCAGCGCCTTCCCGGTGCCCGCTATCCCATAGAGCACCTCATTGACACCCTGGCATGCTCTGTACGAGTCCCCGGGATCTCTAGGGTGGCACGACGTTCTGCCCGGCACCCCGAACGCCGTGGGTCTACCGAACTCTCATTGGTCAGGGGCGTGGGAGGAAGCGAGCTCTTCCTCATGGTGATCATCGCTGCGCTTGCTTTGGCCAGCGGTTTGCCCGCACTCACTTCGCAAGAGCGAACGTCGCGCGCGCGCCGGGACGCGGCAGCAGCGTTTCGTCCCGAAAGACCACGACGCAACCGGTGCTTGCGGGGCACAACGACACGCCCCGCACACACGCGAATTATATCGTCGAAACGGAATCGGACCGCTTCCGAATTTTGGGCGGACCGTGCGAAATTTAGACCACTTTGCCGAACAGAACCGCACTGATCGAGCTACTACATAAACGCGGAGCCTAATCGGCGCTGCCGCAGCTCGCTTGCGGCGAACGGAGTAACGGTGAAACCACAATTGCGCACTGTCATTGCCACATTCTCGATTGCGGCGGGTATTTTGGGGTCAGGTTGCTCGAACAGCGCTGGCACTCAAGGAGACGTCGCGCAGGGCGGAAGCGTGCCAAGTGCGGGCACTACCGCGACCACGAACACGGGCGGCACGAGCGCAGGTGGGACCACCGCAGCAAGCTCGGGAAGCCCCGGAACGAGCGGCTCTGCTACAGCGAGTGCAGGCTCAGTAGGGAACTACGCCGGACAAAGCAGCGGCGGCACGAGCAGCGGCGGCACGAGCAGCGGCGGCACGAGCAGCGCCGGCACGAGCAGCGCCGGTGCGAGCAGCGGCGGCAAGAGCAGCGCCGGTGCGAGCAGCGGCGGCAAGAGCAGCGGCGGCTCTGCGACGGGCGGTTCCGGTGGCACAGTCAACACCGGCGGCTCGGGCGGCGGCAAGACCGGTATGGTCATTCCGAGCGCCGGTTGCGGCAAGAGCGCGACGCTCACCTTCGGGACGGTGCCGAACGAGAATGCCTCGGCCACCCCGGGCGGGCCGAACCAGGGCACCGGGAAGGGCGGCTGGGCGACCATTACGAGCGGCGGCCAGTCGCGGAACTTCGCCCTCAGGCTTCCAGACAACTACGACAACAGTCATCCCTATTGGTTAGTCTTCGCCTTCCATGGAAACGGCGAGACCGCAGCCGGCATGGACACTGGCGGAGACAATGGGTACTTCACGGCCTATTGGGGATTGCAGAGGGAGTCGAAGAACGGTGCGATCTTCGTCGCACCGGAATGGAGCGGTGGCGGATGGGGCACGGGCGACCTGGGCTTCACCGACGACATGGTCAAGGCCATTTCAACCAATTACTGCGTCGACATGTCCAACATCATCACCAGCGGCTTCAGCTACGGGGGTGGCATGAGCCATGCCCTGGCGTGTAGCCGCGCGAATACCAACACGAATCCCGTTGGCTATAAATTCCGAGCGGCCGTGATGTTCGAAGCCTGCAGCTTTCTCGTTGACGGCACTTGTCCCAATCACGACCCCATCGCCATCTGGCAAAAGGCCGGCGTAACCGACAGCACCTGTGGATTTGACGATTCGAAGACTGTCCGCAATTGGTTCACCGACCGCAATGCATGCACGGCATGGACGTCAGAAACCGGAAACGTGGCCGCATCGACGACCGGAACGGTCTCGACGGAGCCTCCCCAACCGCCGACGCCCGGCAAATTCATAAATCCCGGTGGCCACGTTTGCACGAATTATACCTGTTCGAGCGGCCCGGTTCGCTGGTGCGCTGACCAGGCGGGACACGGTAATGCCACCGCCGACGGCACCTCGAGCCTCTTTGACCAATGCGCGAACGTCACCTCGCAATACCCCCACGGCAACTGCTCGCCCGGGTGTCCCTGCACCTGGACGCCGGATGACGTCTGGACTTGGTTGAAGGACCCGACCGTAAACAAATACACGCCGAACATCACAGCATTTTGACGCTTCGTGCGACGGCTTCTGGCTCAGAAATGGAGCCAGAAGCCGCTCAAACCGGCGACCCGCGTCCGGGTCTTCGTCGACCTCAGCGCCTTACAGCGTAGGAGCATCCTGCTGAACGCATCGGTCCGTGCTCCCCAGTGCCGGCGCGCGCGACGCGCTTGCCAGCACCCATGTGGCGCCATGGCAAAGCACTCGTCGAACTATTTGCCGTCATGGCCCTAGCGGTGGAGAGTTTCAGGGGGCGGGCGTAGGGGCGCGTCGAGGCGGAACAGTGCTAGACTGCAGTCGTGACGCTCGAAGAACAAGCGCGACAAGAGCGACAAGAGCGACAAGAGCGGGCAGCGAAGCGGTCCACGGTGATGGTCATTCGCAAGGCACAGCTCGGCCACGGTGAAGTGGACTTCACGCCGATCAGCGGTGCACAGGCTATCTCGCTAGCAACGCGACTCACGGCTGAAAGCTTCAGTCTCGCCCGTCTGGACACCCGGTATCCGCGCGAGGGCATGGTGGTGCGCTTCGTTCCACGAACCGGCGCATGATCGAGCTGTTCGAGGACTTTCGCGATCTCCTCGTCGAGCTGCACAAGGCGGGGGCTCGCTTTGTCGTACTAGGCGGCCATGCGGTCGCGTTCCACGGCTATCCACGGGCCACCAAAGATCTCGACATCTTGGTCGAGGCGAATACGGACAATGCCAAGCGAGTTTATGCCGCGCTCGCAGCGTTCGGTGCGCCGCTCTCGGCCTTCGAGGTAAGTGTCGAAGACTTCGCTTCTTACGACGGAGTTCTTCAACTCGGCGTTCCACCGCGGAGGATCGACATCATCAATCGCGCCGACGGCATCACGTTTGCTGAAGCTGTCGCGGACGGTGAAAGCTTCGACCTGGATGGCTGCGAGATACCAGTGATCGGCCGCGGCGCCCTCCTCAAAAACAAGCGTGCCGCCGGACGCCCCCAGGACATCGCGGACGTGAAGGCGCTCGACAACTAGTACCGACGCCAGCACGACGATCACGCGAGAACCAACGCGAACATCGACGGGGTACCGGAGGCTCATGGCAATGTGGCGTCAACGGGCTCGGAAGGCGCGGCGGATGCGACCGAGTAACCATGGGGCGGGCATCGGGAGCGGCTGATCGGGCGGGGGATCGGGCGAGATCTTGGGGCCGGGTTAGGTCGGGTTGGGAGGGATACAAATTCGCAGCGCCAAGTGGGCAAGTGGGATGTGTGCGGGGGGCTAAGCGAGTGAAAACTTTACAGTTCCGGGTAAGCAGGAAACAATACGTAGCTTGGACTTCCAACGAAGCCGAGTCACTGCACACAACCTCGTAGGCTCCGAGTGGCGCGCGCCGAGCACGGGCGAAGCACTGGACATCACCAGTCCCTGGACGGGGCAGAGCATCGGCAGCGTCGGGCTCTCGGGAGCCGAGGACGTCGCCGCACTGGTCGCCGCTGCTCGCGAGCCCGCAGCGGCGTGGGCCAAGGTGCCGCTCAAAGAGCGCGTGCGACCCATGGCTCGCTTCCACGAGCTACTCACGCAAGCGCTCGACGAGCTGTCCGAAACCGTCGCTCTCGAATCCGGCAAGACCGAAGCCGAAGCGCGCGCCGGGCTGCTCCGCGGTTTGGAGGTGGTGGAGTTCGCGCAGAGCTTGCCCAACTTGGATCGCGGTGGCGCGCTCGAAGTGTCGCGCGGCGTGACGTGCGAATACCGGCGCGAACCGCTGGGCATCGTGGCGGGCATCGCGCCCTTCAACTTTCCGGCGATGGTCCCGATGTGGATGTTCCCGATCGCGATCACGCTGGGCAACGCGTTCATCTTGAAGCCGTCGGAGAAGGTGCCACTCAGCGCTTGCCGGATGGGCGCGCTGATGTTGGAAGCGGGCTACGCGCCGGGCCTATTTTCCCTGCTGCAGGGCGATCGACGTGCGGTAGAGGCGTTGATCGATCACCCAGAAGTACGCGCGGTGGGCTTCGTTGGTTCCACGCCAGCCGCGCGCGCCGTGCATGCGCGCGCTACGGCGCTCGGTAAGCGCGCGCTGTGCCTGGGCGGCGCCAAGAATCACCTGATTGTCGCGCCGGACGCGAACGAAGCGCTCACCGTGAAGTCGATCGTGGATTCGTTTACTGGCTGCGCCGGACAGCGCTGCATGGCCGGCAGTGTGCTGGTAGTGGTGGGTGACGCCGATCGCTTCGTGGATAAAGTCGTGGCTGCTGCCAGCCGTATCCAACTGGGTAAGGACATGGGCGCCCTGATCGACTCTGCCGCATTCGCACGCTTGAGCGCGGGCCTCGCGCAAGCCCAACGGGAAGGCGCCCAAATCTTGCTGGACGGCCGAACGCGCAGCGCTCCCGCCGGTTGTGAGTCGGGCAATTGGCTCGCGCCCAGCGTGGTCGACCACGTCACGCCAGACATGCAGAGCGCGAAGCTTGAGCTATTTGGGCCGCTTTTGTCGATAATTCGTGTAAAAACCTTGGACGAAGCGTTGGCCTTGGAACGGTTGAGTCCGTACGGTAATGCGACCAGCATTTTCACGCAGAGTGGCGCCGTGGCCAGTTACGTCGCGGAGCGCGCCACCAGCGGCATGGTGGGCGTGAACATCGGCGTGCCCGTGCCGCGCGAGCCGTTCTCGTTCGGCGGCACGAAAGACTCCAAGTTCGGGCAAGGAGACATGACCGGCCCGGCCGGCGTCGAACTCTGGAGCAATCTGAAAAAGATCACCACCAAATGGGCGCTCGCCGAAGACGCCACCTGGATGTCGTGACGAGGCGCAACGCATGACCGCAAAGACGGCTCACAAACGACCCAAGGCGATTCAACTCACGTCCCACCCGGGCGGGCCCGGACCCAAGCCGATCCCGGTACTGTGGGGCGCTCAGGATCCCATGGTGCGCGGGCCGCTGATCGGCACGGTGACCAACACCGCGCAACGCAACGTGATCGGCACCCACGCCGGCAGCTACTCCGTGTACCGCGCCGTAGCCGTCGCCGCTGGCGCGCTCGACCCGCTGCGCAAACCGGACCTCACCAACACCTCCCCTACCCACGCTATTGGGCCTTTTCCCAGCTGGTTCGACCCGTCCAAGATCGTTTCCCTCGATCCGTTCGGGGCGATGGTGAGCGAGGTGTTCAAGCCGTACTTCGAGCAAGGCTACGACATTCGGCCCACGATGGCCGTGACACGCGCGCACATTCAATTGCCCGAGCTCGAAGAGGCGATTGCGGCGGGGCGGCTCAAGGTGGACGGTCACATCCTCAAGCCGGGCGGCTCGGTAATGGTCGTCAAAGCTGCGCTCGAACCCGTTTGGTATCTGCCGGGCGTGGCCGCGCGCTTCGGCTGTGACGAATCGGATTTGCGCCGCACGCTCTTCGAGCACACCGCGGGCATGTTCCCCGAGCTCGTCACGCGTAGTGATTTGGAAGTGTTCATGCCGCCGATCGGTGGCGCCACGGTGTACATGTTCGGTGACGTCGCGAGCATCTCCGACCCGACCAAGCCGCTCGCGGTGCGCGTGCACGACGAATGCAACGGCTCGGACGTATTCGGCTCCGACATTTGCACGTGTCGGCCGTACCTCACGCACGGCATCGAAGAGTGTGTGCGCACGGCGCAGGCGGGCGGCTCCGGCGTCATCGTGTACAACCGCAAAGAAGGCCGCGCGCTGGGGGAAGTGACGAAATTCCTGGTGTATAACGCGCGAAAACGCCAAACCGGCGGCGACCGCGCGGACCAGTATTTCGCGCGTACGGAGTGCGTCGCGGGCGTGCAGGACATGCGCTTTCAAGAGCTAATGCCTGATGTGCTGCACTGGCTCGGCATCACGAAGATTGATCGCTTCGTGTCGATGAGCAACCTGAAGCACGACGCGGTCGTACGCGCGGGCATCGAGATTCAAGAGCGCGTGGCGATCCCGGACGAGCTGATCCCGGAAGACGCTCGCGTGGAAATGGACGCCAAAATGGCCGCGGGCTATTTCACCGAGGGCGCAGTACCGGACGGCAACGAGCTCGCGAAACCCAAAGGGCGCGGCTACGAGGGGGGCTGAGCGTGAGTTCCAAGTCACTAGAGGCCGAGCAGGCCGAGTACGACTACCTGCAGGCACCACGCGCGATGCGCGAGCGCACCGAGCAGCTGTTCGAGCTCACCCGCGCTGCACAGCTCGAGCATTGGGAGCTGCACGAAGCGCGCTTGCCGGCCGTCGCAACGCACGTGCTGGACGTGACGCGCGCACTGTATCCAGATCTGTCGCGCATTCCGTATCACGGGCGCTATCGTCACTTCGACGTGGGCGGGGTACGCCGCCTGCACGAATTCGACGCGAAAATTGCCGATTTACCGGCGGATGAGCAGCTCGCCGCGCGCTTCGAATTGGTGATCAGCAGCGTGCTCTTGGACGCCGGCGCGGGCCGCACTTGGCAATACCGCGGCGCGGATGGCGGCGTGTACACGCGCTCCGAGGGGCTCGCCGTCGCTAGCTACGAGCTGTACTTGAATGGCGCTTCGTTGGGAGGAGGAGGAGCAGGAGGAGGAGGAGGAGGGGGTTCGCACGCGCCACTCGCTGACGCCGCGGGCTTGCGCGCGCTGACGGCAGACAAACTCGGCGCGGCCTTTCAGGTCAGTGACGAAAACCCGCTCACCGGTTTGGAGGGGCGCGCGGCGTTGCTGCAGCGCCTGGGGGACGTCGTCGCTACTACGCCCGAATACTTCGGCGCAGGCTCGCCACGACTCGGCAACTTGGGCATTTGGCTGAAGCGCTCGGCGCGGGGCGAACGCATCCAGGCCAGCGCGATCCTCGGCGCGGTACTGCGCGCGCTCGGGCCGATCTGGCACGGCCGTCAGCAGCTCGCCGGTCAAAGCCTGGGTGACGTATGGCGCCATTCGCGCGTGGGCTTTGTGCCCTTCCACAAGCTCTCGCAGTGGCTCACTTATTCGCTTTTTGAGCCGCTGGAAGCCGCAGGACTCACGATCACGAACGCAGACGCGCTCACGGGCCTCGCGGAGTACCGCAATGGCGGGCTGTTCTTCGACGCCCAGGTGCTCACGCTGCGCGATCCGAGCGCCCTCACGCGCGTGCACGCGGTGAGCTCGGATCTGGTCATCGAATGGCGCGCGCTCACGCTCGCGCTGCTCGACCGCACCGCGGCGCTGATTCGCGCTCAGCTCGGGGTCACGGCCGAAGAGCTGCCCTTGGCCCGCATCCTCGAAGGCGGCACCTGGCGCGCCGGCCGCGCCATCGCCCTTGAGCAACGCGCTGATGGCAGCCCGCCGCTACTGATCGAGAGCGACGGCACGGTATTCTGAACCCGCACAAGGGAGCCCCATGAACAACGTCACGGTCGTCGATCACCCGCTCGTCCAACACAAGCTCAGCTTGCTGCGCCAGAAAGACCGCAGCACGAGCGGCTTTCGCACGCTCATGACCGAGATCAGCATGCTGCTCGTGTACGAGGTCACGCGGGATCTGAAGCTCACCTACACGACCATCGAGACCCCGCTCGCCACCATGCAAGCACCGCAAATCGACGGCAAAAAGGTGGTGCTGCTCAATATCCTGCGCGCCGGCACGGGCATGGTGGAAGGCATGCTGCGCATTTTGCCTTCGGCGCGCGTCGGCAACATCGGCCTATACCGAGATCCCGAAACGCTGGGCGCCGTCGAATACTATTTCAAACTACCGAACGAGATGGCTGACCGTGACGTGATCGTCGTCGATCCGATGCTGGCGACCGGCAACAGCGCGGTCGCAGCGGTGGAGCGCGTGAAGACCGCCAACCCGCGTTCCATCAAATTCGTGTGCCTGCTCGCGGCCCCCGAAGGCCTGGCGAATTTCCAAGAAGCGCACCCCGAAGTCCCCGTGTGGACCGCCGCGATCGACGAACGCTTGGACGAGCACGGCTACATCATCCCCGGCCTAGGTGACGCCGGGGACCGGTTGTTCGGCACTAAATAGCACTCAGGCTAACGAAACGCCTGGGGCGCATGAGCGCGTGTGAGAGGCGGTCTGAGAACTCGGAGAGATCACGGCGCCTCTTGGAAATCCCGTCATGGTGCAGCACCCATGCCGATGCCAAAGTAGCCGATTGTGGTCGTCGCAGGTTCGCCCCGCTGGTCGCTGGCAGTGAGGACATCACTGCCAGCGCCGGGATTCAGCAGCAGAGCGACTCCGCCGAAGGCGCGCAGCACGAGGCCTTCATAGCGCTCCTCGACGCCAATGTCCGTGTTCCACCAGTAGGCGCGCTGATAATTGCGACTCGCTGGCCCCGGTCCATCGGCCGCGGTGAACCTTTCGAAGACGTGGTTGTCCTCGTACGGACCCGTGCTCAAGCCCGACGTCAAGGTGAACGCGCGGCTCAAATCGACACCGAACGAACGCGCGCGGGAGCCGAGCACCAGCCGAGCGCGCAGACCGCAGGCAAGCTGCAGTCCCTTCAAGTTCGCGCCCGCGCCGCAATCGAGCCCCAACGCTGGGATCGGCGAATAGCTCAGCGCGCCGCCGAACACCCCGGTGGGTAAGCCGAAGCCGAGACGCGACTCGATGGTGACCGGGTGCGCGGCGAACTCGTCTTTGGGGGAGCCCTCAGCCGGCTCGGCCGGCTCGAGCGGCTCGACCGGCTCGACCGGTGTGTGGTAGACGGGAGCAGCGCTGTTGCTCGGCAATAACGGTGCGGACGCGCTCGTGATGTCAGCAAGAGTCACCAGCAGTGCGATCCAGCTCATGGCCCGACCCTAGCGCAAGGCGCGTGCCAACGCTTTCGCGCGCGACTTCGAGATCTTGCGCGTGAGCAAGAAACGCACCCGGAGTTCCCAGTGTGGACAACCGCGATCCACGAGCGTTTGGACAAGCACGGCGACATCATCCCCGGTCTATGTGACGCCGGGGACGGCCTTGTTCGGCACGAAATCGAGCTCAAGACCCAGTGAACAGCTCAGCGCGCGTGCGTTGCCACGTGGCCTCGTCGGGCGAGAGCAACGTGGGCTCACGCTTGTCGAATACGTCGTAGTCACGCCCATCCGGGTGGCGCGCGACGCCGCCGGCCTCACGCAGAATCAACGCGCCGGGCGCGTGATCCCAAGGCAAGAGGCGATAGTAGAGCACGTAGTCCTTCAAGCCGAGGGCGAGTTGCGTGTACTCGTGCGCGGCGCAAATCACGCCCGGAACTTGCACATGTGCGGCGGCACGCGCGCTCAACGAGGCTGCCAATTGCTCGGGCATGTAGCGCACGTAAACCGAGCCCGCGAGCACGCCGCTGGCAGGCGCGCGCTGCGGGATGCGCTCACCGTTGTAGTACGCCCCGAGCCCACGCTCGGCGAGGAACATGCGGTCGCCTTCGAGGAAGTAGATGCCCGCGGCGAGCAGCACGCCGCGCTCGACCAACACCACCATGGTGCCGAATGGGCCATGCCCGGCGGCGAAGTTCTTCGTGCCATCCAACGGATCGACGACCCACACGGGAGTCGCCTCGCGCAGGCGCTCGAGCACGCGGGGGTCCGCCGCAACCGCCTCTTCGCCGACCACCACTGACCCCGGCACGAGCTCGGGTAGGCGCAGCGTGAGTGCAGCTTCGGCCGCGCGATCAGCGGCAGTGACGAGATCATACGGATCTTCGGCGCTGGGTTTTCCGATCACGTCGCTCGGCGCGAGCTTTTGAAAGCGCGGTGCAATCTCGCGCTGGGAGACTTCTCGTAGGACCTGACCCAGTTGATTCAAGAGCGCGCTCTGCATGGCCGCGGCATGGTGAATGAAACGCCTGGCGCGCGCTAGCTACGGATACCCAACCAAAGAACCTGGCACGGCCGTTGCTATTCGGTCGTCGTGGTCAGAAGTTTTTGCGCTGCGGCAGTCCTTGGATGGTTGGTCTTTGCGCACGCGGCTGGTGCACAAGCCGCGCAAAATACGGCGCAGCAGCCGCCCACGGCGAGTTTCGATGAGATCCCGCCGGCGCCCGCCAGTGTGAATCCAATACCTCAGGCGGCCGAGCCGGTGCGGGCCCCCCGCGCACAGCCGGAGCGGCTGCAGAGGGCGACCGCGCCCACTCAGCCGACAGCAGCGCCGGGCGTGCAGCCCTGGACGGAGCGCTGGTACGGCTGGCAGGTGCTGATCGCGGACGCGAGCTCCTTCGGCTTCTTCGTGCTCGCCGTTGACGCCGCGAATCAGAGTTACGGCCAATCGAGCACGGCAGACGCGTTGATGGTCGTGGGCGGTGGCGGTTACTTCTTGGCCGCGCCGATCATCCACCTCGGTCATCACCGCGTGGGCGCTGCCGTGGCGAGCTTGGCCATGCGCGTGGTGCTGCCGATAGTCGCGGGAGAAGTCGGCTTGGGCGCGCAAAGGTGTCCGACGCCCGGCACAGAAGACTATGGCAACTGCGGACTCCAAGGCGCCGCAGAGGGGGTCGTTGTCGGGGCACTTGTCGCCAGTGTGGTCGACGCGACGCTCAACTCGGTTGGACCGCAAACGGTCGATCGAGGCGACGAGCACGGAACCAAGCACACGCCACAACTGGGGCTTTCACCGGCTCTGAGCGCCGACGGCAAACGCGGGGAGCTGCGGCTGTTCGGCACGTTCTGAAGCAGCGAGGGTTTCCGTGTCTAGGCCTTGCCCGTCGCCGGTACGCCGGTGCGCCCACTACAATTCTCGACTGCATTTTCGAGCGCCATCGCCAAGATAGAGCGCGGGCTGCCTCGCTCTATCTTGGCGAATTGGGGTACAGCCCCGAAGCGACGCGCGAGCGCGCGTGTCGAGCGCGCATGTCGGATTTCATCCCGCGCGGCGCGTTGCTGCGCGAACTAGTTTTTTGGGGGCGCCGTGCGCGCGCAGTTCATCGCGCAGGATTCGGAACGCGTCGACCGACGCCCCTGCGAGCCGCGCGGCCTCCGCCAAGTAGGCACCAAGATCGCACGCCACGGACGCGCGCGCGGCATCAAGACCCGCGGGACGACGACCGATGCAGGCGATCGGACAAGTGATGTCGACGGAGGTCGCGCTGGCGGCCGTGACCGCACAACTGCCAGCGCCGGGTTGCATCGGATCAAAGAGGCAAAACTGTTGACAGGTCTCGAGCGGATCAACGCTGAGCGGAGTTCCACAGGAACCCAGTGCGAACTGAGAGCGTTGGGCCGCCGAGATTTGAGACCTCGTGTTGGTCCGCTCGCGCGCTGAAGCCATAGAGGCTCGTGCCGATGTCGAAGCCCATGAATCCTGAAAATGGAGCCCAGATGGGAAATGACGCTATCGCCGAGAGCGACAAGAAGACGAGCGGCGAGCTCGTGCTCGAAGCGCGTACCAGTGGGCCGGTCGCATGCCCCCGAAACCAGCCGACGCCCGCTTCGAGGCGCGGACCCACCCCGAAGGAGGCACCGTGCGTGCCACCCGTGCCAAGCAGACTCACCCCGAGCGTCGCGACTGTCTCGCGGATCTCGCCTAGCGGATCTCGCGCGCTGCCGGCGAGAGCGTTTGCGTCGATGACTAGAGCGGCCTCACGGATCGGCTGGATTGGGACGCCGCCTCGCGCGCCGAGTAGGCCCGCGTTGTCCCGCGCGAAAAGGCTCGTTTCGGCGGCGGCAAAGAGCGCGAGTGACGAAGCTGGAGCGAGCGGCTTCAGCACGAGAGGCTTCAGCACGAGAGGCGGGGGTGCCACGGGTGCTTCAAGTTGAATGTGAACGTCGAGTCGTATCGGGCTGCTAGGTGCCGCGGGCGGCGGCGCTTGGGCTACGACGCCGGAGCGGATCAAGTCCGCCAAGGCGATGGCAACGACGCGCGGCCGAGCAATGGGCTCGACGTCTGCCAGGTCGAGGTTGCGGGTCAGTCGAATATCACCCGAGACGAACGTGAGCGTTGCCGTTCCTTCCGTTTGGTCGCATTTGGTGGGCTCGACGGCCACGACCGGGCTCTCGGAGGTCAGATTCGCGTCAGCCGAGCGCACTTCTATTCCGTCCGCCGAAAGCTCAACGCGCAGTAGCTCGAGCCACGCGTTGACCGACCAGGGAAGCTCGCCACACGTCACCGGTTGCACGAGAATGGCTTGCGCGCTGGCGGGCGCTGGCTGCTCTGCAGCCACCGTGCCACTGCTCATCAAAACCCCGCTGAGGACCGCTGCGCCGAGCACAGCTCTCATGGATCGCGTAACCACTTTCGCAACTCGGGAGCCCTCGCGCTCTCGGGAAATTGTTCGGCGAACCGCGAATAAGCATCCCGAGCGGCGCCTGCATTGCCGGACCGCGAGAGCGACTCGATGAGCAGTGCGTAGGTGTCCTCCGCCAGTCCGGTAGGAACGTTCAGGGAGAGGGCCTGCTGCAACGACTGAGCCGCCGCTGGCGGGTTGCTCAAGGACCGGAGTTGAATCCGTCCTAGCGTGAGGGCGGCCAGGGATGCGCGGGCGTCCGTCGGCTGATGGGCGAGTATTCGTTCGAGTGGTCCCACGGCCTCCGTTGGATGGCCTGAAAGCCGGGCCACATCCGCCAGAGCGAAAAGATCCGTGACGGATGCCGATTGCGCTTCGAGCGCGATTCCGCCTTTTCCGAGCTCAGCGTAGGCCTTTTGATGCTCCCCCCGCGCGGCAAACTGTCGCCACGTTTCCTTCGCAACCGCTTCGGAAGCTGTGGCCGGCGCGGCAGGCACGCGATTCACGGAGCGCACCGAACTCAAGATAGCCGGAGACGCGGGCAGCGGCGGTGCAGGTGCAAGTGTGGGCACAGGAATGCCCGGCGCGGCTTTGAGCGCGGTCACACTGACGCTCGTGACGGCCGGGTGGGGCGGGGCGGGGTCACGCCGAGCTCGAGGCCAGCTCTTTGCGAACGCCAGCGAGCCAGCCAAGACCAGGGTGGCTGCGACGGGCCAAGCCCGAAGCCAAGATTTGCGCGGTTGCGTACGCTCGCGAGCCTCGATCCGACTCCACATGCGCGCCACGGCTGTTTGGGTCGTGGTGTTGCGCAGCGCGTGTTTTACTGGGGAACGGAGCTCCGTCATGATGCATCCTCGTCCGCGACGATGTGCACGCGCTCTTTGATGCGGGCGTTGGCCAGCGCGATCCAGCGCTTGACGGTGGCGCGCGAGCAGCCGCACGTTTCCGCGACCGCGTCGAGCGCTTCACCTTCGACATGCCGGAGCATCCAGGCGATGCGTTGCCCGGGCGGTAGCCCTTGCAGGACGAGATCAAGCGCAGCGAGCTCCGAGCGCGCCTCGACCGTGAGGTCTTCGCGCGCGCACTCGTCGAGAGGAGCGTCGTCGAGCCCGCGATCGAGACCGAAGAACCGGAGTACCCGCTGCCGCGCCAACCGACGGTGCACCTGACTGACCGCGATGGCGGCAAGCCATCCGCGCAATGCTTCAGGATCGCGGAGCAACCCGATTTTGGAAAAGGCGATCACGAACGTATCTTGTACGACATCCTCACTTGCCTCCGCGGACCGCAGCAGGCGCGTGCACATTCCCGCGAGGTAGTCGACGTGCCGAACGTAAATCTCTCGCTTGCACCAGCGGTCGCCGAGGAGAACGCCCGCCACGAGCGCAGAGTCCGATTGCTCCACGCGACTCGGCGACGTCGGAGGAGCGAGCGGCCGGACGACCGACAACAGGGCGCGGGCGACCCGCGGCTGGGACATCAGGCCTCGTAGGTAGGTGCGTCGAGTGCTCGCAGGTGGCTCACCGAAAGCGCTTTTGACTATCGATTTTTTCCGATGAGCCGTTCGCGACCGATGGCCGCTCCTACTGGTATGCAAAACGCTCGCAGCGCCTGTGTACTTCTCTCGGTTGTGACATTGGTCTCGTGCGGGGGGGGCTCGGGGGCCCTCCTGCAGTCGGAGAATGGAGGCCTCGGGGGCGGGGTAGGCAATGATGTCGCAACGGGCGCCGTCGTTCAGACGGTGGGCGCCACGGCCGGCAACGCGAGCGGCGGAACCAGCGCGGCCCAGGGGGGCTCTGGTCCTACTGGCGGCACGGATGCCGGAGGGGTCATGGCGAGCGGCGGCACGGGCACGCCGGGCGGCAGTGGCGGCGGCAGCACGACGAGTGGCGGTGGCGGCGGCAGCACGACGAGTGGCGGTGGCGGCAGCGGCGGCACGGACGCCTATTCCGGCCCCTTCAAGATCCTCGTCTTGGATACGGCGCTCCAGTTCGCGCACGACTCGATTCCGATTTGCGATCTCACGGTGGGCCTAGAGAGCTTTAGGACTCAAGTCGAGGCCGACCGCAAGGTCAAGGAACCGGCCAACCTCGGCGCAACGCCGGACGCGATGATGCCCATGGGCACGAAGCCCGGAAGCCAGTGGACGGCGGATCATGCGAAAAATGATCTGACGGACTTCACGGACGCCAACTTGAAGCAGTACGCCATGGTCTTTTCGTGTAGCCCGACCGGCACCGTCTTCAGCAACAACCCGAACGTCAAAGACAAGGCGACGTCAGCGACGGCGATGGCCGCACTGCAGAAGTTCGTAGAAAGCGGCGGCGCTTTTGGCGGGGTGCACTCCGCGTCAGACTTCGAGAATTCGAACGGGTTCCCCTGGTTCACGAACACACTGATGGGGGGCTATTTCGTCAGCCACGAGAATGACGGAACGAACGGCACCGTGCAGGTAGTGTCAACGTACGCCACTCACCCGGTAATGCGGGGCGTGCCGGCGACGTGGAGCACGGTGGACGAATGGTACCACATGAATCGCGACATCGGAGCTCAACCAGGCTTTCAAATCCTCGCGCGCCTCGCCGTCGACAACCGTCCGATTGTCTGGATCAAAGAGGTCAGCAAGGGTCGTATGTTCTACACCGTTCGCGGCCACAACAAGGACCGCTTCGACAAAGAGCCCGCCTTCCGAACTCTGATGCTAAATGGCATCCTGTGGGCCACCCACCGGCTTGAGCAATAAAATTGACGGTTTGAGTGGGTAGGATGCCGCCCCCTGCCGGTTGAGTGCCCCCGTCGCGCGACCGCCCCACACCGGACTTCGTGCTGCGCCTCGTCAGTCAGCCTGAAAACGGGACTGTTGCGGCCGGAGTGTGAACGGCGATACCACCGGCTCTGGTGTTGATCGCGAGATTCGAGAGCTCGGTCTGGCTAGTGCTGGCGGTATTGAGCGTGCCGGCGAACGCTCTCGCGAGCGAGCCCGCGCCGATCGATTTCTCGCTCGATTACGCAGCCGCGCCCGGTTGCCCGAGCCCGCTCGACTTTGAGGCCGCGCTGCGAGCTCGCTTGCCGAGCGCTCGGCGCGTTACTCAGGGCGTTGGCGTCGCTCAACTACGGGTGCAGTTACCGGCCGCGAACACGGGCGCGGTCAGCCAAATTCAAGTCAGCTTGCCGGATGGCACCAGTGTCCAGCGCGAGCTTCCCGAAGCTTCTTGCACCGAAGCGGTGGCGTCCATGGCCGTCATTGCCGCGATGGCGCTCGAAGCCGATGCCCGTTCGCACGCAGCGCCTGCAGCGCCTGCAGCGCCCGAGTCGCAGTCCGTTAGCGCGGCTGAAGCTCCAGCGCAGTTGGCCTTGCCCGCGCCGAAGCTAAAGAGCCCCTCACTGGCCGCAGTTGCCTCGAGCGCGCGCTCCGTGGCGACCTCAACCTCACCGCCGCGCTCGACCAACGCGGCTGGCTGGCGCTGGTCCGCGATCGTGAGTGGTGGCCTCGAGAGCGGTGTCGCTCCCGGCCTCGCTCCGGCGGCCCTGGGCGGCCTCGATCTCGCGTCGCCTGCGTGGGGCGCGCTTGGGCCGCGCGTGCGCTTGAGCGGGCTCTACGCCGAACGCACGCGCGCTCGCGCGCTCGACGTCGCCGTGAGCTTTCGGCTGTTCGCGGCTCGCCTTGACCTGTGCCCGAATGGTCTCGCTCGCGGGCGCTGGTCCGGCACGGCGTGTCTGGAAGCGGAGCTTGGCCAGCTTCGTGGCGCCGCCAGTGGCGTCGAGCACCCGCGAGATCAAAGCATGACTTGGTTCGGGCTGGGCCTCGCGCTTCAGGGTGCCTTCGCGCTGTCGCCGCTGTTTGCCCTGCAAGCTGCCACCAGCGTGCGCGCGTTGCCGCGCCACGACGATTTCACGATCGGGCCCGCTTCTGTGCAGCAAGTGCCGCACTTTGCTCTGGATTTCAACCTGGGCCTGAGCGCCTCCTGGCGCTGAGCCAAGCTCGGTGGATCGATTGGGCAGCTGACCGGACATTGCCCGGCTGATCCCGCCCATGAACGCCTCGGCTCCCTCCGTAGCTCCGCCCGTGCTTGACGCGGAGCCCGAATTCGCGGACGAGCGCGCGCTCCCCGCGCAGCGTAGCGAGGCGGAGGACCTGCGCATTGCCGCGGTGGTCAGTCAGTATTTCGGGTTGGTCTGGCGCGCGCTGCGCCGCTTCGGCGTCAGTGAAGGCAACGCGGACGACACGGCGCAACAAGTCTTTCTCACCTTTTCTCGCCGGCTCGCCAGCGTTGAGCTTGGACATGAGCGGTCGTTCCTGCTCGGCGTCGCGGTTCGCACTGCGGCGAACGCGCGCCGCCAACGCGAGCGGTCGCGCGAAGTGCTCGCCGACGGCGAGCTCGAAGCGCCGACAGAGTCCGAGCGCAACCCCGAGCAGCTGCTCGCGCAGAAGCAACGCCGTGCGGAGCTCGATCGCGCGCTCGCCGAGTTGCCGGATGAGCAGCGCGTGGTGTTCGTGCTGTACGAGCTGGAAGGCTTTTCACTGCCCGAGATCGCCGCCGCATTGGCGATTCCGCTGGGCACGGCCACCTCGCGGCTTGCCCGCGGCCGCGCGCGCTTCGAGGGTTGGGTTGCGAACCACCACGCCATGCGAGAATTGCCATGACCGAACCGTCACGTTTGCGAGAAACGAGCCGTTATCCCGCGGCGCGCGCGCTGTTGGATGCCGCCCTGAGCGACAACCCGCGGCGCGGCGCAGCGAGGCACGCCGCGGCAGGGCTCGGGTTGAGCGCGGGTGCGCTGGCGACTGTCACATCGAGCACTGCCGCTGCAAGCTCCTTGGCAGCAGCGGGGGTTGGAGCCGGAACGAGCGGCGCGGGGCTCGTTGCCGCGGGTGCCGCGGGTGCCGCGGGTGCCGCGGGTGCCGCGGGTGCCGCGTCCAGCGTGCTCGCGGTTGTCGGGCAGTGGCTGGGCATTGGCTTGTTCAGCGGGCTCTGCTTGGCGGGCGGCACGGTTTACTTCACCTCCAGGCCAGCGCCATCCACGCGGGCGGCATCTGTCGCGGGGCGTTCGCTCGAGCAGGTGGCGCAACCCAGCGCGCGTGCCTTGGCGCGTGCGACGGGCGCGCAGCCCGAGCGAGCACCAGTCGCCGAAACGCCGGAGCCGATCGCAGCGGTGTTTGGTGCCGCGAGTTCCAATGCCGTGCGGAGCGCGGCCGAACTGTCCCAGCTGCCTGAGCTCGCGCGCCCGAACGCGGCGCGCGCTGCCCCGATCAACGAGCCCGCGGCGTCGCCCAGTTTGGATCTCTCGTCGGCGCGCGGGCGTCTCGGGCGCGAGGTGTCGTCGATCGACGAAGCGCGGCGCGCGCTTGCCGCCGGAAATTCGGCGCGCGCGCTGACCACATTGGACCAGTATGCGGCGCTCGATCGCACGGGCACGCTCGACCGCGAGGCTCAAGTCCTACGCATTCAGGCGCTGACGGCGAGCGGTCAAATGCAGGCCGCGGCGCCCTTGGCGCGCAGTTACTTGCATGCGTACCCTGCGGACCCGCACGCCTCCATGTTACAGCAGCTGTTGTCCGGACTCGCCGCAGAGCCGACGAAGTGACGAGCGCGCGCGGATCGATCGCGCGCGTGAGTGGACATAGATCCGAGCGGAGGCGACGAATGGTGACTTCGACACAGTGGTTGCGTGGGCTTACGGCGTTGGGTCTGTTGCTCGCAAGCGCGGGGTTTGCCGCGTGCGTGTCGACGGATCTGCCGCTCGGCGACCCGCCGACGAGTCAAGCTGGCTCGGGGAACACGGCGGGAAGCGACGAAACGGGAAGCGCGGGGAGTGGGGACACGACGACCGACGCGGGTACGGTTGTGTCAGCTGGGTGCGCGCCGCTCGATCCCGTCACGAGCACGGTCGTGCTCTCCGCGAGCGATATCGTCGACGCGGGGAAAGACACGGACGGCACCGTCTACGTGCTGACCGAGAGCAACAGCACGCTGCGGCTCTTCGTCGGTGCGAGTGGCAATTTGCAGGAAGAGTTCGAGGCGGGGACCGGCCAAGGCAACGACGGCACCGGGCAATTTTGGACTCTTCAATACAGCGCAGCGGACGGCAGCGCCGTGACGGTCGAAGTGCAAGAGGACGCATCCGGCAAGCGCATGGGCGTCGTCAAAGGACCGATTTCCAGCAAGGGCTTCAACGTAGGGGAGCAAGGCTCGGTGCTCACTCCGGTCACGCCAGCGACCGCAGCAGCGATGCACGCTACCAGCACCGAGACGTTCCACATCGAATACACCGGCGCGAGCACGGACGAGACCGTGCTCGTGATCGCCCACGACCACGACTTTTCGCTCGACAGCTTCCGGCTGTTTCTCGGACCGCTCGACTCGATGTCCGAGCGGGCCGTCGAGTCGGTCGGTCGCGGGGTTTCGATCCCCACGCACACGACGCTCAATTTCGTGCTCGCGGAGGCCTCGCAGGCTGGTGCCGCGGCGACCTTCAGCTACGAGACCGACAGTCAGGATGCGACGCTCGAGGTCGGCACGGCCGTCACTCCATTCTACGGCCCAGCCAAGCTCGGTGTGCCCGCAGGCGCGGCGTTCTTGTGCACGCCTTAGCGGCCCGCGATTGGCTGTACCCTAGTGCAGCTTCTCGCCCCGCCCAAGCATTGCCACGAGCTCGCTCACCTTGCGCAGCCGCGTTTCCGGTTTCTTCGCGTTCTGAATGCGGAACGAGATCGCGTAGCGATTGGCTGCGTTGAGTGTCGCGAAGAAGGCCTTGGCTTGCGGATTCGCAGCAAGTGCCGTTTGAAAATCTTCCGCCAGCGTCGCGTTCTTCGGCGAGTCGTAGGCGCGCTCCCACTGCCCATTCGCCCTCGCCTTTTCCACCTCGGCGAGCCCGTGTTTGGTCATCTCGCCGCTCGCGATGAGGCGTGCCACGTGCTCGCGATTGATCTTCGACCAAATGCTGCGCGAGCCGCGCCGGGTGAACATCTGCTTCCACGAGTGCGCGTCGATGGCGCCTTTTTGTCCGTCGATCCAACCGAAGCACAGCGCGACGTCGAGCGCCTCAGCATAGGTTGGCGATGCCAGCTCGCTGCCCTTCTTGGCGAGCTGCAGCCAGATACCAGCCGAGCTTTCGTGGTGCTTCGCGAGCCAAGTGCGAAACGCCTCGGCTGTCGCAAGCTGAACGAGCGGCTTCTCCGGCCTTTTCGCTTCCGCAGGCTTCGCCGCCGGCTTCTTCTTGGTCACCATGCGCGAACGATAGCAGTCGTGCTAGGGCGCCGCATTCCGCCTGCGCGCTCCCAAGACTATTGCTTCGGTGTGATGACGGGCCGCGCAGCTGAGGCAGGCGATGCAGCTGAGGCGGGAGGTGCGACCGAGGCGGGAGGTGCGACCGAGGCAGGAGGTGCGACCGAGGCAGGAGGCACAGTGGGCGGTGCATCCGTGCCGGGCGGCGGGGTGATTGCGGCGCGCGCGGGGTCGCTGGCTGACGCGTGGATAGTTGGCGGAGCGCTGTCCTCCGGGGTGGCTCCAGCCGGAATGTGAATGCGGCGCAGCAACGCACGGAAGTCATTCAGGCTTCTTACGGCGCTGAGCCGAGCCGACTCTGTGAGAACCCAGCACCGCTGCTTGCTTCCGGTGTGCCCCGCCCGTACTTGTGTGCCTTGTCGCACTTCCGCCGTCCGCACGACCCATCTAAGACACCCGCACTCGCCGAAACGCCTCGTTGGCGGTGGCGACACCTTGGGGTTGCAGCTATTGCGGCCGTCGGCGTGTGGCTCGTTTGGGCTGCGTGGCGCTACACGCACCCTGCGCGTCCTGCCGAGCCCGCTGGAACTAACGAGACTCGCTGAAAGCGCCGGGCGAGTCTCGCGACGCGACCGGCGGAAGAAAAAGAGGGAGCAGACGTGCTCGCGTCTGGTCAGTTCGCAGCGAAGACGTCGTTGCAGACTTTGCCCATCAATTGCACGTAAGCGACGACGTCGCTCTGCGTTGACGTGAACCCACCCAACCCGTTTGGCGTGTTGAGCATGGTCGTGTCCGGCGGGTCGTTCGACTCGATGCCGCAGCTCGGGCTTGAGCCCGACGTCTTGTGTGCGACGAGGCTCGGCGACGATAGTCCGGTGTTCGCAGCGCCGGTCGTGACTTCGAAGATCACAGCGCCCCAGGTGTGAAGTAGAGCCCGTGGTCGTCGCCGTAGAAGATACCTGTGGCAGAGATGGCCCACGACCAGCGGCGGGTTGCTGTGTAGGTCAGCAGCAGCGTCGATGGTTCGGGCGCCATGAGTGTGGACTGATACAGATTGAAGCGGTCACCTGATCCCGGATACCCACCCAGGAATAGGCGCTCGCCGTCGACCGCTAGTTCCGAAATATTGCCTTCCACGATGATTGCCAGGCGCGTCCAAATTCCGCCCGTCTTCGGCATGCGCAGGAGATAGGTGTTTGGGTCGTCCGAGTGCCGATCCGGGACGCCGATCGAATACAGGTAGCTTCCAGTAACGGCCAGGCCGATGCTGTCGGCGTACAGCGGGTCTAAGTAGGCGTAGATTTGCACGAGATCGCCGCCCGCCAACGGTTTCGCCCAGATGCCCGTGGTGTCGCGAAAGAAGAGCGTCGTGCCATCGTTCGTGACCTGCACGATACCACGAGGGTCCAGCACTACCTCTTTGCCGGCGTTCGCGGCGTTCGCTGTTCGCACAAGCCCCGCGTTCAAAACCCAATATTCATATCCGGGTGCAGCGCTGAGTGTGGACGCGGCGTCACTGACGGGGCCGGTACTAACCTCCACCGGAGCACCCCCTGAAAGCGGCACGCGCAGCAGGCCTTGCGGGAGGCCTGGCTGCGTTCTGTGATCGACGAACACATAGGCGTAGTCACCACTGACGCTCACCTCTTCGGGCCCGGGCAGCCCGTCGACGACCAGGCTTTGGGCTCCTCCACTGACGTCACGCGCAAACAGTTGGCCGTTGTAGTCGTAGTTGCCCAGATTATCGTATCGACCGTAGGCGACCCCGTACACCTTGTCGCCACTCACCGTGACGCTGCGTACGTCTTGGTCAGCCACCACCACCGCACAGGTCGAGCATTGAAAGACGACGCCGCCAGCGCCCCCGCCGCCGTTGGTCTCGACGACGCCGCCAGTGCCTGCGGCGCCGCCATTGGCGCCGCCAGATTCCGACACGGTCATGCTTCCCGCATCACCGCCTCCGGCCAGGTTGGACGCGCCAGCATCGCCGCCCTCGCCGCCTCCAGCCCGGTTGGGTGCGCCAGCATCGCCGCCCTCGCCGATTCGATCGGGGGCGGCGGCAGCGCCCACATCGTTGTGCGAACCGGCCGTCCCGGCATGGCCGGCTGAATTGATGTCCCCCACATCAGTCACATTCTTGCCGGAGCACGCCAGGGCTCCCAACAACGGCGACAATCCCCAAAAGCCCCACGCAACCCATCGCTTGTTCATCGTTCAGCTCCCTCGGCTTGGTTCGATCATTGGTTCCCCTGACTGTGCGGCGCCATTTGGTGAATTCGAGAATCAGCACTCCCCTGGCACGCGCGCTCCAGGCGCGCGATCAGGGGCGAGCCAGGATGCCGCTCGGCGAACGCGATCGCAGCGGCATCATTGTTCGGTTCTTGTTGACAGCCTGCGAGGATAACGAGCGCCTCGCGTTCGACAGCGAAGACGCCGTTGGGGAAGCGCTGCGCGTGCTCAGCAAGCGAGGCCTGAGCTTGACGCGGATTGCGGGCATCGAGCTCGCCCTTCGCGCGCGAGATCAGCTTGAGCTCCGCGTCGAAGGTGGCAGCGTTTGCCGCGCTCGACGCACTGGCTGCCGGGGGGGCCACGTGCGCGACGCGGCTGGGACCGCTCGCCGTGGGGACTACCGCCGCGGCCTCGGCCTGGGTCTTGGCGGAGGCGACCAGCGCTGGCTGAGTCGGGAGGCGGCGCACTGCGGCAGGCGCGGGTAGCGCTTGCACCTGTCGCTTCGGCGCGCTCGCGCCGAACAGCGTGGCACTCGCGCCGGTACCGGCCAACCCCACCGCAAACCCCAGCAGGACCCATTTGGGGACAAGCCACGCGGCGAGCTTCAGCGCGCCCGTGCTCAGCGGCAGCGGAGCAACATTTGCCGCTACATCCGAGGCTAAACGCTGCCAGCCGTGGTTGGCCGCGTCGGCAGCTGGAGTTACGGCTTGCTCTGCGCGAAATAACGCTTCGAGCTCTCGCTCAGTGCTCATTGCCGCCACCTTTCATCCTTCACTCGAGCGCGCTCGTGAATGCGCGCCAATTGCAGACGCGCAGCGCGCAGCCGGGAATCCACCGTGCCCGCGGGCACGCTGAGAGTCTCGGCAATTTCCGCCGACGTGAAGCCTTCGAGCTCGGCCAAGATGATCACCACTCGTTGCGGCTCGCTCAACTTGAGTAGTAGCCGCCGCAGATACTGAGCTGCTTCGGTTTCACTCGCGGCGTCCGCTATTCGTTCCGGTTGCTCCAATGCGTAGCGAGCGGTCCGCGCAGTGCGCCGCGCGCGGTCGCGCTGCATGCGCCCAACGACGCGGAACGTGATGGCGAACAGCCAGGTGCGTAGGGCTGAGCGCCCCTGGAACTCCTCGAGCCGTCGCGTCGCGACCAGAAACACCTCGTGCACGGCGTCATCGACCCACTCGGCGCTGCAGCCGAGGCGCCGCGCGTTGCGCCACACGAACGCGAAGTGTTCGCGATACATGGCTTCGGCCTGATCGCGCTCTTCCGGTACACATGTCGCAGCTCCCACCCCCACTAGTTTCTCGAGCAACGCCATTTCATTTGTCGATCGTTCGAAATCGACGGGCATCGCTCAAAGCTCGAACGCGAACCCGATAAAGGCTCCAAAACCCCAAGCTTCCGGACGAAACACCTGGTCATCGATGCCGTCTCGACGGACCCCGAAGCGCGGCCGGAGCAGTGCGCCGGACACCTCCAAGCCGCCCTCGGGAACGAGCCGAGAGCGGGTGTAGGCAACTTGAAAGCCGCCAGAAAACTGAGCATAGGCGGAGTCGCGCGAGCGCGAGTTCTCCACGCCGACCCCCCTTCCGCGCTCGCTGCCGAGATCGCCACCGCCGCAGACCGAGAACCGCCAAGCGCTCGCCGGTAGCAGCCAACAGGCCCGGGCGCCCAACGTCGCGAGCCCGAGCTCCAGGCTAGTGTTGGGAGCGGCGCTGATCGCTTGATCACGCGGGGCCCAGTAGCGGCCCAAGAGCTCCAATCGAAAATATTCGGCCTGCCAACCGAGCGCGGCCTGCAATCCTCCGCCGAAGCCCGGCAACGGCCCGGCGCCCGCGACGCCGTGTAGCGCCGCTCGCAAGCCGCGCAGGCTTGGTGGCGAACGCTTTGCCGGGGGCGACGGGCTCGCGCAGTTCGTTTCGGGTATGCGCGGCCGAGGCGCTGGCAAGGGCTGGCTGTTCGCAACTTGCGCCAAGGATGCCGGTTGAATAGCGACGCTCGGTGCAGCGAGAGCGGCACCTGCTTCCCGCGCGTTTTGCGTGGTCTGCACGCGCTCAGGGTCGATGGCCAACGCAATGACCAACGCAATCGCTTCGACCAGCTTGTCGCAGCTTGGATGGACGAGGAGACGCTCTTCAACGCCCTGCGCGCTCGAAAACACGAGCTTTCCCGAGTAACCATGGGCGGTGTTGCCCTGTGCGGTTGCCCGCACCGCCAACGACTGGCCCTTGGTCTCGAGCAAACTCTGGCCAAGCAGCGTCTCGATCTGGTGCACGAGTCGCGCGTCGTCCGGGCATTCATCCGGCGCACTCCAGCGCAGCGTTACCTGACCCGGCGAGCCCTGCGCCAGCGCAACCCCTGACACCGCAAACACCCCGACGCCGACCAAAGAGTTAACGCAGAAACGCTTCATCACCCGACTCCCGTATGACCTCGATCGAGTCCGTCCGCCAGCCCCCGGCGAGGATCACGGCGCATAGGCCGTCACGATGGTGGCTTGGACGGCGTCGGCAGCTGCGGACGTTGAGTAGGCGGCGGTCACGCTCGCAATCTCGCTCTTTTCATAGGCAATCAGCAACAAGGCTGCTTCAGAATTTCTAGAAGCTAGCGCCATCGTCGAAGAGTCTTATGCAGAGGCCCGGTACGTGCATCACGCCGAGCTTCGGTGAGGCGTACAGCTCGGAGCCGCGGATGCCAACGACTAGCGCGACGAATGGCCGAGTGTCACTCGCCCCGCATTCGTGGCTTTCCTGGTTGGTGAGCGCATGTCCCCCGCTCGCCCACGCGCCAGCAACCAGGTTCGCGTCCATGGGCGCGTCGGCGTAGCGGTTCAGGCGGACCCCCACGCTCGCGCCGCCGCCCAGCCAAACGAACTTGCTCGCGGTGTTGTCGCCGAGCGCGGCGCCAAGGCCCGGCTCCCAGAGCAAGTAGGTGTGCGTCGACCAATCCTTGGTGGATGCCGTGCTGCTCGCGGTACGCGCATTCGTTTGCTCGCGCGCATTCACAGGTACCCGCTCGGCGGGCTCGCTGTGCTGCCCACCCAGCGCGACGGAATGCGCAACGGTAAAGGTCTCTGCGGAGGCTTCCACGCCTAGGGTCGCTCGCCCAGTCGGCAAGTCCAAGCCAATGGTAGGACCTACTGCGGCGAAGCAACCGCTGATGCTCGGCAGCAATGCAAGACCCAGTGCGGCAGGAACGAACTGCATGCTGACCCCTAGTGCGAAACCGATGCCAAGAACCCAAGCCGAGCACTTCAGCAGAAAAGCGCCGCGCGCGCAGTTTCGCACTGTGCAGCGGTCAACACACTGTGCCGCGGGAGCCACATGCGGTTCTCGGCGTCGGCATCTTCGGCCTCAGCGGATTGCTGCACTGAGCCAGAGCTCGACCAATCAGGCCTCAACGGCCAGCTGAGCCAGATACGCCTCGAGCTCCCGCCAAGCGCCGGGCGCCGCGGTGACCGCTACATAACCATCCGGGCGAACTAACCATATTCCCCCTGCGCTGAACGGCTTGCGCAATTCAGCGTCGAGCAAGCCGGGATAGCGCGCGACTAGCGCTGCCGACTCAGGGCTGGGTTCAGCGAACAAGACGAAGCGCGGCGCATTGCCGGCGCCGATGGGCTGGCCTGCGCTTACTGCGGGCACTCGTGCTCCGGCAGCCGGACCTGAATGGTGGCTGTGCAGATCGCGCGTGAGTGGGCTGTGTGGATAGCCGATCGACAACTCCGAGAGCTTTTCGGTCATCACTTTCCGGGCTGCAGATAGGCCGAACACCAGCGACATGATCTGGTTGCGCAGGGCTTGCGTGAAGCCGCCTCGCAAGGTCGCGATAGAAGTCAGCTTGCCGGCGTCGGCCAATACCTCACTGGCAACCGGACTGCGTTCTAGAGTGTAGCTATCCAGTAGGGCGGCGGCGCTCGCCTCGCCTCGGCTAACCAAGGCTAGCTTCCACGCCAGATTGATGGCGTCTTGCATGCCGGTGTTCATGCCTTGCCCGCCTGCAGGGCTGTGCACGTGCGCCGCGTCACCCGCCAGGAACACGCGACCAGCGCGGTAGTTCTTCACTTTGCGCTCGTTGATCGTGAACACGCCCAACCAAACCGGCTGCGAGGCGCGCACTCCGCCAGGCCCGCGGCGATCGATGATCGCTTGCACCTCTTCGAGCGTCGGCGCGCTGCTCGATGCCCCCGATGATTGCCCGCCCGCGTCTGCGATCAGCCGAAAGCGGCCGCCCGAGAGCGGGAAGAATAACAGCACGCCGTCGGCGTGGAGGTAAATATTGAGCTCATCCTCCGCTGAAGGCAGCCCAGTCAAGTGGATATCCGCCAGGATCCAACGGCTCGGTAATGTCTCGCCCTCGAATTCCATGCCCAGGCCGTGGCGCACGGTACTGTGCGCGCCATCGCAACCGAGCAGCCACGACACGTCCGCGGTCTCTTGCCGCCCATCCGCGTGGCGCAGCGTGACGCCCACACTTTCGGGCTCGAGCGTGAACCCCAGCAACTCCACTTGCCGTTCGACCTGCACGCCGAGGCCATTCAAGTGCTCCTCGAGCAAGCGCTCGGTGTCGCTCTGCGGTAACATCAGCGCGAACGGATAGGGCGTCTCCACCGCATCCAAGCGAACGTGCGCGATGTGCTTGCCGCCGGCGATCAAGTGGGTGGCGTGCACCTTGAAGCCCTGTGCCACGAAGCGCGCAGCGCAACCCGCGCGATCCAAGAGCTCCAAAGTGCGCGGCCAAAGCACGATGGCCTTCGACTTATCCGTCCGCGCCGCAGCCTTATCGATCACCCGAACGCGAGCGCCGTAACGCGCGAGCTCCGCCGCCATCGTTAGCCCCACCGGACCTGCCCCAACTACCAGATGCATCGGACTCGTCATGTCTTTCCGTCCCACGTCGCTCGAACCCTTCCCAGCGGGGCGCCAGCCGGCGACCGCCGAGGGCGGCACCGACGTGTTCGCATACTCATACGACTAAGTCCACCCGCAGGACACACCCCATCCAGTTGCTCGATCAGCCGCGACCAGCTGATCGGCCACATTCCTTATTCGAGCGTCCAAGCGAAGAACCGCGCCTTGCAGGGCCACAGGGACGAACTCTACGGTGCACTCTCATGACAACTCCCCTTTTCACGTCATTCCAACTCGGTCTGCTCACGCTCAAAAACCGCGTCGTCATGTCGCCCATGACTCGCTGTCGCGCTATCGGCAACCTCCCCAACGAGTTGATGGCGAAGTACTACGGCCTGCGCGCTTCGGCCGGCCTCATCATCACCGAAGGCACGGCGCCCTCCCCCAACGGCCTCGGCTACGCGCGCATACCGGGCTGCTACTCGAAAGAGCAATCGAAAGCGTGGCAGAGCATCACGAGCGCGGTGCACGAGAAAGGGGGGCACATTTTCCTGCAGCTCATGCACACGGGCCGCATCAGCCACCCGTTGAACATGGCCAAGGGCACGCGCATCTTGGCGCCTTCGGCGATCGCCGCCCCGGGAACCATGTACACGGACGCAGAAGGCCCGCAGCCATACCCCGTTCCGGAGGAGATGAGCGAGCCGGACATTCAACAAGCGATCGAAGAGTTCGCATCAGCCGCCGCATTGGCCGTTGAAGCCGGTTTCGACGGTGTGGAGCTGCATGGCGCCAACGGCTATCTGATCGAGCAATTTTTGAACCTCGCCAGCAATCAACGCAATGACGGCTGGGGCAAAACCGTGGCAGGGCGTGCGCGCTTCGCGCTCGAAGTAGCGCGCACTGTCGTCGCGCGCATCGGCAAAGAACAAGTTGGCATTCGCCTATCGCCATACGGCGTGAACGGCGGCCTCGCTCCCGACGCTGAGACCGACGCGCTCTACGCTTTCCTCGCCACGGAGCTCTCGAACATCGGCCTCGCCTACGTGCACGTCGTCGACCACTCGGCGATGGGCGCTCCACCCGTTAAGGCGGAGGTGAAAGCGAGCATCCGCAGCGCCTTCAAAGGAGCGTACATTCTTTCGGGTGGCTACGACCGCGCTCACGCCGAGGCGGATCTCTCGGAGAACAAAGGCGATCTTGTGGCGTTTGGTCGACCGTTCTTGTCCAACCCGAACCTCGTACTCAAGCTCGAAGCGAACGAAGCGCTCGCGCCGTGGGATATGGCCACATTCTTCTCACCCGGCGAACGCGGCTACCTAGAGTTCTGAGCTGACGCAAGCCCGTCCGTGGTGCTCGTGAAGATGAGGCGCTTCACGGAAGCGGCACGGACGGCATGTGCGATGTGCTGAGTGCCGAGGCTATTCGTGGCGTGTGCCTCGTCGGGGCGACTCGCACTGAGCGCTTGCGAGCGGCTGGCGCGCGCCAAGGACGTTCGCCAAGCCCCCGCGCCTCCGGCGCGTGTTCCGCGCTGCGCGCGAGCAGGCCCAGGGAGGCTGGGCTAGCATCGCCCACGCTGCCGCCTATTACGACCAAGCCCGCCTCATCGCCGAGTGCCGAACGATCGCCGGCGTGACGCCACAGGCCCTGCTGGGTGAGCTGCGCGCGAGTCTAGCGACGCCCCCGCCGCCCAGGAGCACCCCCAACCAACTCAAACCTCGCATCTTCGCCTTCCAAACGCCCAAGCGACGCCGCCTAGTCCGAGCTGATTCAAGTCCCAAGCAGGCGAAGCGTCGGAAAGTAGGAACGGCGCGGGCGCCGCGGCAACGAGATTTCAGCATTCGCGATTGGTCCGCGCTACTGTCCCAGCGTGTCGGACGAAATTGGCGCAAGCGGCGATCACGGCGCCGCCTCGAGCGGTCAGAGCTCATATCTGGACCGCTTGATGCGCCGCGAGTCCTTCGCCGCCTTGTGGCCGCTGTTCGCGAAGGGGGAAAAGCCCGCCAAGGAAATGACGGAGAGCTTTTCCGCGCTCGAGCACTTGCGGCCGTTGATTCGAGAGGGCGAGCCGCTGCGCGTGCTGCACGTCGGTGACGGCGCGCACGGCCGAACCGCGGCCATGTTCTCGATCAAAACGAGCGCAGAGAACATCAGCATCGACCCCGAGATCAACGTGGCGATCCTGGATGAGTGGCGCACCTCCTACGCTATCGAGCGCTTTGCGTGGCGCAAAGGTCGCATTCAAGCGGTCGCGGCCGAGTTCGCGCAGCTACCGCCCATGCGTACCTTCGTCACCTTCGTGCACGCGCACGTCAACGTGGATGCGGTGCTCGCGCTGCTCAAATGGGACGCAGCGTTCACGCTCGCGTGTTGTTACCCCACGAGGCAGCTCTCAAACTCGAAGCGCGTGCACAGCAGCGGCAGCGACCAGCACGTGCTCTCACCAGGGCGTAGCTATCAGGTGTTGCTCCCGTGATAGGAAAGCAGTTGGCGCGGAGCGCCCTAGGCTTTGTGGCTGCGCTTGGTTTGGCGCTGTGTGCGGCACATTGGTACCAAGCACCGCGCCTCGGCTCATCCGAGCGACCGTTTTGGCTGGAACGTGATTTCCTGTGTGCGCTCGCTTCGGGCGCCCTTGCGCTGGCCGTCGCTGTTTCCTCGACACGCCTGGCGTTGAGCGCGGGCGCACTCGGCGCTGGCTCGGTATTTTTGCGCGCGCTGATCTGGTCGGGGCTCGCATTGTTGTTCTTTGCGCTGTGGGCCGGGTCGCTATCGCTACTCACGCTGTTGGTCGCGCCCACGCATGCGTTCGCGGTGCTGCGCCTGATCGCGCTCTGGACGAAGTGGCGTGGCGACGTGACCCTGCGCCGTTAGCCGCCACTAGCCAGCACTAGCCGCCGCTGGGCGGGTGCCGCACCGCGGCAAGCGCTGAGGTAACGCGCCAGTGCCCGCCGCGCCAGCGGCGATAATTGACGATGCCACGCGTGGTCTCGTCCAAGGCCATGGCCAACCAAACGCCGGTGAGACCGAGGCCCAGGACCGAGCCGAGGATGAACGCAGACCCGACGCCCACGACCCACATCATGCTCGCGCCGACCACGGCGACGAAGCGCGCGTCACCTGACGAGCGCAGCGCGCCGCCGCACACGATGTTCACGGCGCGGCCGACTTCCGCGAGGATCGCCACGCCGAACAGCGGCCCCGCGATGCGCAACACCGCCGGATCTTGTGTCAGCAAACCGAGCAGCGGGCGATGAAAGGCGGCGAGCCCGAGCGCTATCGTGAGGTTGCCACCCACGGCGAGCTTGAGCGCGCGGTGAAGCTCCTGATTCGCCTCTTCGAATTTACCCGCGCCAACGCGATGCGCGATCAAGATTTGCGTGGCGATGCCCAGCGCGATGGACCACAGCACGGTGCTGATCGTGATGAAGCTGAGGACGTACGTGCGGGCCGCCAGCGCTGCGGCACCGAAGCTTATCACGATCAGGTTGATCACGACCTGCGCGCATTGATACGCGACGGGCTCACTCGCGGAAGGCAAGCCAATCTGCAAAATGGGCCGCAAACAGGCACGCAATTCGGCAAGTGGCGCGCGCACCGGGAAGCGGATTTTGAAGCGCAAATGCACGATGGCAATCGTGAACAGCATGCCGAAACCGAGCGACACGACGGTTGCGCCCGCGACAGTCGCGACGCTGGGGTGAGGCAAACCCCACACCCCCTTGAGCATGGCCACGTTGAGCGTGATGTTCGTCACGTTCGTGGCCACCGCTTCAATCATGACCCAGCGTGTCTCGCCGCGTGAGTTGAGGATGTTGCCGTAGGCCAGCTGCACCGCTTTCAAGAACTGAAAGCTGCCGAGCACGCCCAAGTACGTCTTGCCAAACTCAGCGCTCTGACCGCGCAGGCCGAGCCAGCCGGGCAAGTACGGGTGCAACAGGAATAGCCCCAGGCTGACCAGTACACCGGCGAAAAGATTGAAGCCGAGCAGCGCCAGGTACGTGGCCGGAAGCTCTGCGTGGCGTCGCGCGCCAAGCAAGCGCCCCGCCACGCTGGCGCCCGCCTGCCCGATCGCAGCGAACAGCACGACCGTCGCGCTGAGCAGCGGATTGAGCGCGCCAGCGGCGCCCGCCGCCTCGTCCGAAATCCGGCTCAGGAAGAACGCATCCGTGAAAATCAGCGACAAAGACAGGGCCAGACTGATGAAGAGAGGCCAAGTCACCTTCCACAAACCGGGCAGCTCCGCCTCGCTGCCGAGCACGACGTCTGGGAGCGGTTCCGGAGATGGGCCGATCGGCGCCACTGGTAGGGGCGTGGCCAAAGGCGCGCTACCCGGAGGTTCCGACGGAGCTTCAATCATGAGGGGGACGGCGCCTGCGCGAGCAACGAGGACATAGCGATCCGTGAGTGCCACGTCGATTGAGAAAGATCGGCAGAGATCTTTTGTTCAAACCAATGCGGACAAGTCCACGCTTGACGTTCAGTTCGTGATTCCTCATCATGCGGGTGATGGATAGCAACGTCATTTGCCCGAGCGCGATTCGCGCTCGCCGCGTCAGCGGCGGCAAGCACGCTGTCTACGCCTTCGTTTTTTGGGGGTCCGGCCAGGCTAGTTAGGGAACCGAGCATTGCTCCCCCAACGCCGCCTGGCCCAGCCATGGCGGCTTTTTTTTCGCCTTTTTCCGTATTTTTTGGGGTTCTCATGACTGTTTCGAATGCTCCGAAGGTCCTGATTCTTTCGATCCGCAATTGGCTGGGGGCCGCGCGCTTGCCAAAGGCGTTTCAACGGGCTGGGTGTGACGTCACGGCGGTCACGTTTCCTAGTCTGCTGCTCGACCGTTGCCGCAACACCTGCGCGCAAATCTTTCTCCCGGATAGCGGTCCCGAGGACGAGCTGATCGCGGCCACGCGACGCGTGTTGGTCGCTGAGCGCCCGAACATCGTCATCCCGGGCGACGAGGCAGCAACCGAGTTGCTCCAGGCGGTAGCCGCCACCGCACGGTTGGAGCTGCCGGACAGCGACCCGCTACTTTACCTATTGCGGGATTCCTTGGGTGATTTCAGCAAGCACCGCGTGCTGCGGGATCGCCGCGCAATGGCGCAACTAGCGGCAGGTTTGGGGGTGCGCGCGCCGGCATACCGCGTCGTGCACGACCGCGCGGAAGCCTTCGCGTTCGCCGAACAGCACGGTCTGCCCGTGGTGCTCAAGGCCGAAGAAAGCTTCGCCGGGCTGGGCGTGTCGGTCTGTGAGGACGATGCGGCGCTGGACGCCGCGCTGGCGCGCGTGGCCACCAACAACCCGGCAGCGCTACGTCACGGCATGCAGTTGCAAGCGTTCGTCGAGGGGCGCACCGCGATGCGCGCGGTGGTCGCTTGGCGCGGTGAAGTGCTGGCCGGTCTATCCGCGATCAAAGTGGAAACCCACCCCGGCTCCACCGGCCCGAGCTCGGTCGTGGAGTTCATCGAGAGCCCACAGATGATGCGCACCGCGCAGGCGCTGATCCGCGCCCTCGGCTACAGCGGCTTCGCCAGTTTGGACTTCGTGTTGGACGGCGCCCAAAACGCGCACCTGATCGAACTGAACTCAAGGCCTACGCCCATCTGCCATTTGGGTGACTACCTCGGGCAAGATCTGTGTCTGCGCTTACGTGAAGCAATCGAGGGCAAAACGAGCCCGGATGGCGATCCTCCGGGGCTACCCAAGAAAGTCGCGCTGTTCCCCCAAGAGTGGGTGCGCAACGTGAACAGCCCGCACTTCGCCGATTCGTTCCATGACGTGCCTTGGGATGATCCGGACATGGTCGAAGCCTTCGTGCTCTTGGCGCGCGGCCAGATGCGCGGCGGTCAGTGGCACTATCAAGAGGCGCGCCGCGAGCGCATTCGCCAACTGCTCACCAAGCTAGACGCTCCTTCCGCTTAGTGCATCGCCATGACTCTCAGTCATGATCGGAAGGACATCACCGAAACGTGTGACCGCATCCTGCTGCTGGCTCGCGGCAAATTGCTATTCGATGGCTCGCTGAAAGGTTTCGAACGGCGCTTCGCCTCGCTGTCGTTCAAGTTCATCGGGCCGTTTTCACAGCAAATGATGGTTCCGCAGCAACTGCTGCAGGCCAGCCGCTATCCGCTGGCGGTTTACCCGAATTGGCCGAAAAACCTGCTCTTGGTCGTGATCCCGTTCGGGACCTTTCAGTACCTGCCAGGGCGCGTGTAGTTCGGGAAAACCACGGCGCTGTGGGGCTTGGGCATCGCGCCCTTTGCCGCGCTGGCCTGCGTCTTCGTCGCACACGCCGCGTGGAACGCCGGGCTGCGCCGGTACGAGAGCTCCGGATCCTGAACTGAAGCCTGGCGGCACAGCCAACACCGCCCTTTTTGCGGCTTTTCGCAGGGTCTGCCACGGAGGCAGCACCCGGGCTACCAACGCCGTGGGCGCAAATGATCTTCCCGATGATCATTCCTCGTCGCGCGGCGCGACACCCCCGGGGCGCTCTGGTAGCTTTCGCGCCCCGTGCGTACCTCGTTTCCGTTCTGCTTCTCGTTCGCAATCTTACTCTCCGCATGCGGAGGCAGTGGCGCGAACGACGCGCTGAACACTCCGCAAACCGTGACCACTCGGCACGCCGTCAGCGTCGCGCCCGCGGTGCCGCAGCTCTCCTCCGCGCCCATTGCGCTCGTGCCCGCGGGCACGTTCGGCCCGTACTTGGGCATGCATGCGGAAGGGGGCGTTGCGGTGTGGGCGAGCATGGAGTCCGGCGCTCGCACTTGGTCAGCGCGTCCGTTTTCTGCCCACGGCCAAAGTGCCGGGCTGCCCGTCTCCTTGGGTGAAGCACCGCGGGAGCTCGGGTTAGTCAGCGTACGCCCGCTGCACGACGGGTTCGCGCTGCTCAGCACGCATAAAACCAGCGACGGCGAGGTGATCGAGCTCGCGACACTGTCAGACACGGGCGCGCTGCTCGCGGGGCCGACCTCAGTCGGCCGCACCCCCAACTCCGTGCTGTGGGTCGAAGCGATCCCGAGCGCGACCGGCGCGACCGTGCTGTGGGCCGCGAGCGGCACCGGCAAGGCCGAGATCTGGAGCGCGGACGTCAGCGCGAAGGCGGTGCTCGCCGGCGCACCGCGGCAGTTGGCGCACGACGCGGGCGCCTGGCAAGCAGTGGCGTTCGGTAAAGGCATCGCGCTCGCTGTGACTCACGTGGGCAAGGGCAACGGCGCGCACGGCCCGATCGAACTCACGCTGTTGAACGGCACTGAAGCGGCGCCCCCCATCGTCGTAAACAGCGAGATCAGCGCGGACTTGGACTTGGACATGACCGCGCTCGGCGACCACGTAGTGCTCGCTTGGTCGGACCACCGCGGCGGGGAAAACCGCGTATTTTCCGCCGCTTTCGACAGCAACGGTCAAGTCGTCGGGAGCGCTGCGCCGGCCACGCCTCCGCTCGGCGAGCAGGCCGTGTTGCGCGTCATTCCACCCGCGTCGGGCGGTAAGCGTGGCTACTTGGCGTGGGAAGCGCTGGACGAGCAAGTCGCGACTTACCGAAGCTTCCAGGTGGCCGAGTTCCAAGCCAATGGCCGCGTCTCAAGCCCACGCGGCGTATTCGAGTACTGGAAGATGGACGGCTCCATGCCCGAGGTCGTCGCGACGCAGCGCGGCGTCGCCGTACTCACGCTGGCGCCGATTTGCCCGCGCGCCGAAGTCTGCACCGCGAGCGCGCCTATCGCGCCAGAGTTCGTCGAGTTCGACAACACTTTTGCGATCCTTAGCAACGAGCCGTTGTGGCCCGAGGCCGCTGACGCAAGCTCGAATTTGGCCTGGAATCTGAGCTGTCCGAACGCCGCGTGCTTCGCCCTCAGCGCGCAGACCGGCGTGCCCTCGGCCGTCGCACTGACGCGACTCGAGCACCTTTCCGATGCCTATCGCGCACCCGCAAGCCGCGTGGAATTGCCAGCGCCGCCGCGCATTGCGGCAGAAGAAGCCTTGGCGGAAACCGAACCGCTCTCGGAGATCGCGCTCGCGGAAACCAGCGCTGGCGCGCTCTTGGGCTGGGTCACTGACTTCGACCCGACCACGCCCTGGGTGAAGCTAAAAAAGCCGACTGCGGACGGCCGCTACGAACCGCTGCGCGCGCGCATCTCCTTGCAAGGCTTCGCGAACAAGGAGCCGTTTGCGGCGCTTGCGGCTGCCGAAGATCTCACGCTGCGCGCGCACTCGTTGGGCGGGCTTTCAATCAGCGGCAACCCGCAACAGAAGGACGCGCTGGTGGCCTGGGCTGGCCTCGACGGCGGCCAGCCGCAGGTGTTCCTGACGCTGGTCGACGCGCTGGGCAAGAAGATCTCACAACGCATGCTCACCCATAAAAATGGGGATCTGAGCGATGTGGCCACGTTGCAAACGGGCGCAGATTACCTCGTCGCTTGGGTCGACGAGCGCAGCTCCGATCCTGAAGTTTACGCCACCAAGGTGAATCACGCGCTAAACCGCATCGCACCTGAGCAACGCATCACGCAGGCGCCCGGAACGGCCACGGACGTGTCGCTCGTGGCCACGAAGAGCGGCGCACTCGCGGTGTGGGCTGATTCACGCGAGAGCGAACAAGCCGGCGCAGCTGACATTTACGTCGCCGCGCTGCGCGGCACTGACGCGGCACGGGCGGCTCCGGAAGTGTGCCTCCAAAAGACGCGCGCGCATTCGTTCGCGCCTGTCGTGCGTGCACATGCGGGCGGCGCCGTCGTCGCGTGGTTGGAAGCCGCAGCCGAAAACGCGGACGGTGAGCCCGCGCACGTGAGCTTCGCGCAGCTTGACGCCACAGGCCGCGTCACCGACGGCGTGCAAAACGTGGCTTTGGATGGCGGAACTCCGCTCGCCATGGGTCTCGATTGCAACGAACAGATTTGCCACGCGATCGTCTCGGTGGACGCCAGCGCGCGCGGCGAATTGTACGCAATCAATTTTGAAGACGGCAAAGCGTCTGCCGCCGTGCGCATTCGCAGCAGCATGAGCGCGCCTTCCAGTGTGGCGCCCATCGTGCACGGCTCGGACGTGTACCTGACCGACGTACAGCAAGGCACAGCGCACCTGCGGCGCTTGCGCCTCGACTGGTGAGCGGCACGCCGTGAGGCCGCGCGTGAGCGAGCAACCGCGGGTCGGAGCGGGGGGCCAAGCTCACGACCGGTACTTGGCGACGCGCATTTTCGGTTCGCTCGACGGCTTACGCTGTCTGAGCATTCTGCCGGTCATTTGGCACCATTCCACGCCGCGCCCACTGGCCGGGTTGCTGGGCAAAGGCCCTGCGGGTGTCGACCTATTTTTTTGTATCAGCGGGTTCCTGATCACCACGTTGCTACTCCGCGAGAAAGCGCGCACCGGTCAGATCTCGCTGTCGGGGTTTTACGCGCGCCGCGCGCTGCGCATCTTCCCCCTCTACTACGCCGCGTTGCTCGCGTACTTCGCGTTGGCCTGTGCGCTGCCCGCTGGCGCGCCGCAGCGCGCGCACTTTTTTCACACCTTGCCCTACTATGCGAGCTTCACCGCCAATTGGTTCGCGGACTTCGGCGTGGGCTTCCCGATCCTGTTTTCGTTCGCGTGGTCGTTGTGCGTCGAAGAGCAATTCTACGCATTTTGGCCGTGGTTCGTGCGCGGCCTGTCACGCAGCGGCGCGCTGTTGGCCATGCTCGCCGTGCTTTCGTGCGACGCGGCCGCGGAGCGCGGTTTGCTCTCGCCGCTGCTGCCAGCAGGGGGGCAAGCGCTGCGCATAGTGACAAGCTTTGCCGCGCCGATTGGGCTGGGCGCAGTGCTGGCGCTCTTGCTCGATAGTCGACGAGCGTTTAGCGCGTTGTACGCGGCGCTCGGTAAGGCGTGGAGCGCGCCGCTGGCACTCGGCTCCGTGCTCGCGCTGCTAGCGTGGCCGAGCGCGCCGCTGTTCTGGTTTCAAGTGTCGCTCGCGGCGCTCGTGGGCGCATGCGTGATACGCGAAGGGCACGCGCTAGCGCGACCGCTACAAAACCGCGCACTGAGCTACATCGGTCGCGTGAGTTACGGCTTGTACCTGCTGAACTCCACCGCCATCGGGCTCGTACGCCGCGCATTCCCCGCGCACGCAGGCTCCGCGGGGCTCGTGTTCCTGCTCTCACTGCCGCTCGGACTCGCGCTCGCGGGGCTCAGCCACCGCTATTTGGAAGCGCCCTTTCTACGGCTGCGCGACAGGCAGAGGGCGGCTCAGCGTTCGAGCACGAAATCCGCGTAGTCCGCGGAGCTCTCGCTGTGGGTTTGATCCCCGTCACTCATCAGCCCGACGCCCATGAAATCCGGCACGGAGGCATGGGGATCACCGTGCTCGAAGTGCTTGCGGAACTCCGCCTTCAAGTCGATGTGTTCGGTCTTCCACTCGTTCAGCGGTGTGCCGGATTCGAGCACGACGGTGTCTTGGGCCGCGAATGGATTGCTCTTCTGGTCACACGTGGCGCCCTTTGGGCCAACCGCGCTCCACACGTACTTGAGCGCGTACCAGCGCAAGGTGTGCCCCCAAGACACGTAAACCACCGCGGCAGAATCGCCTTTGCCGGCTTGGCATTCGTTGCCGCCTTGCGGCAACTTCACCGCGCGCCAGCGCCAGCTCAGCGCGCGTGCTTGCGCGCGGTCCGCGTCCGGTACCTGTACGCCCAGCACTGTGGTCTCGTACGGCGGGTGGTATTCCGCGCGGATGAACGGTGGATCTGCGTCCTTGAACAGCTTGTAGTAGTTCACCGGGCCCGACTCGCGCGCGACGACCCGAAACTGGTTGACCGGAAAACGCCGCGCCGATTGCTCCGCGGCCGAGCTGAAGGCAGCGCCCAACCCCGCGAAAACAGCGAGCGCCACGAAACCGGCGACCAACACACGACTCGGCGACACAGGACTCACCTAGGGTCGCGCAGGCCCAACAACAAGTGCTCGGGCCTAGAGCGGCGCTGACAAAGCGGCACTTTTCACGGGTCGCGCCTCGTGCTTAGAGCGCGAAAATGGCCTACGCTTGCGCCGTGCCGCTACGTTCATCGCGCTTGAGCCGGGTTCTGGCTCACATTCCAGTCCTACTGCTCCCGCTCTGGGCGTGCGGCCACTCCGCCAATCACGGCGCCAGCAAGGCCAGTGCCGTCACGAGCGCGAGACCGGACGCTTCGGCCGAGTCAGCGAGCCTCGCCCCCCCGAGCTTCCTGCGCTACCCCGGGCAAGCCGGCGCGATCGAACCTTGGGTGCAGCAGCAGGTCGAGATCGCGGAGGCCGAACACTTGCGCGTGCTCGTGTATGTCGGGGCGAGTTGGTGTGAGCCCTGTCAGCGCTTTCATGCCGCCGTCCAAAAAGGCGAGCTGAACGGTTCGCTCAACGGCCTGCGCTTCCTGGAGTTTGACCAGGACCGTGATGCCGGCGCGCTCAAGGTGGCTGGCTACTCGTACGAGTACATCCCGGTGCTCGCGCTGCCGGATCCGGACGGCCGCAATCATGGCCGCATGGTCTCCGGCTCGCTCAGGGGCCCGAAGGCCGTGCAAGAGTACCTGGTGCCACGCCTGCAAGCGCTGCTTGCAGGCCAAGTCGTGGATTGAGCGGCTACTTCACGATGCCGGGCGTAAAGCAGGCAATGTTGGTGGTGATCTTGAAGTTCGAACCGCGCGTGTGCCGCTCGGCGTGGAACACGTCCATCGTGTAGCTGCCGCCGACCGCGATGCCCAGCGACGCGGCCTGGCCGTCGAAGTCGATCGTGCCCACTTCCGGGCCATGCATGCTGCCGAGATCGAGCGCGAGCTTGCCGTTGACGAAGATCCACATATCGTCGTCGCCGCGGAAGGTGAACTGCTGGGCGGCCAAGTACGTAAATACCAGGTGAATTTCAGTGGTGAATAGGAAATTCATGCCCAGGTCATTACCCTTGGGGGTGATACCAAAGCCTTCCGTCGGGCCCAGCGGGAAGAACGCGCTGCTGTCGTAACCCCAGAGGCCGGAGCCGGGCGTGGTCTCTTCGAGCTTCATCGTCTTCGGTAGCTCGATGTTCACGCCGGAGGTGGTGTTGTACCACTCTGCGAACGTGGCGGCGCTTTCGATCACGGGCTGGGTGGGCGACCAATCCGTGTTGATCCCGGTCGGGCTGCCGGCGAGCGGGGGGTGCCCGATGCTGTCCTGGAACACCGGCTTTTGGTCGGGACCGAGCGTGGCTTGCACCAAACCGCGTCGCACCACGTCACCGGCGAACGCCCTCTCGAAATCCGGGTGCGCCTCACTGAAGTCGCGATACGTCACAGCGAGCGTCTTTCCGCAGTCCGCGCCGGCATCGCTCATGTCGGAGGAGGAGGTGTCGATCGTCGTCGTCTCGCTGCTGCTCGCGGTCGAACCTGCGCCGCCGGCAGCCAGCACCACGCCGCTCCCCGTACCCGGATCGCGAGTGGCCTGGCTGCCTGGGCCGGCCCCTGCGGAACACCCAAAAGAAGCCAGCAGCGCCGAAAACCCCGCAGCCCGCAGACACAGCTCGGTTCTCATACTGGAACCGGTACCACATCGCGAACAGAGTGCCAGCCGGCGGGCCCGCCGCGACCGGCGGCCCGCTCTCGGCGGCTCAGGCGAGCTGCCCCGAAATCACCTTCCCGTAGCTGATCTGCGCGTCAATCGTGGCCGAATCCACGCCGACGGCAGAGAGCAGCGTCTTGCCGTAGGACGCCAAAGTGTTGAGCGCGTCGACATCGCCGTTGGTACTCGACGCGCCGCTCTTGGAGTCAATGGCGGTAGCGCCGTAGTCCTTGTCCACGACCGCGAGGCCGCCGACCACACCGCCGAGTATCGGCTTGCCGATGGTGATCGACACCTGGTGATTCTGGTTGTGCTGCCGGCCGTCCGTGTTGCCCGGGCCGAGCGTGCGCCCAAACACGTTGAGCGACGCAAACAGCACGCGGTCGGTGAGGCCGGCGCTGTCGAGTGCCTTCATCAGTGCCGCGATGGTGGCCACGCCGTCCACGGTTTGCGAGCCTTCGTCCGCAAGCCCGATGTCACGATGATTGTCGCCGCCGAACGGGATGTGAATCGAGAGCACGGGGCTCACCTTCATTTGAATCAGGGTGACGGCGGCGATCACCTGCGAGGCCGGGCTGTTGTCCGTGATGGCCGACAGCGAATCCAGCAAGGACTGATCCAAGTTGCGCACTTCACGCTGCGAGATCACCAACGAGTCAATGTACGCCTGCTGTGAGGGCGTCGCGCCGTTCTTATATAGGTCATACAGTTGATTGAGCGTGTCGTCGCGCAGCGGCTGCAAATCCGTGAGCGGTCCGGCGGCGCTCGTGAGCGTGGATTTTAGAGCCAAAGCAGGCACGATCGGCAAGGCCGAGCCTCCGAAGCTCAGGCCCTCCGCGGGCGAGGTGGCGCCTAGGCACAACGGCTGCGCTTGAATCGTACCAAGGCAAGCCGACAATTGTTTGGCGAGCAAGGAAGGCAGCATTTCACCGGCTGCGGTCGCGCCCATCAGCTTCAGTACATCCGGCTCTTTCGGGTGAACGGGCGTGTTGGTCATCAAATGCCAGAAGCACGTGCGGTCCAGCACTGTTTGCGGCAACGCTGCCCAGGGTGCTGCCGCGGTGTACGTCTTGCCACCGATCTTGAGTGAAGTAGGCGCCATGGTCGGGTCGACGCTGTGCACGACGTTCGGGTCGTCGTACGTGCCGGGAACATTGGCGTTGATCGGATCGCCGTTGCCGGAAGTGTTGAAGATGATGAATTGCGCTTTGCTCGTGTCCGGGCAACCCGAGGCGGGCATGTCTGCCAGGGCTTTGCGGGGGTTGAGCAACAATGATGCGGGTAGGCCAGTGGCGAGCGCACGCAGGCCCAGCATGCCGGTGCCGAACAGAGTCGAAAGTAACGCTTGGCGACGAGTGATCATCTGGGTGGTCCTTTCAGAGCCCAATCGAAACCGAGGAAGGCGCGAGGCACGCCGTAATGAAGCTGGATTTGAGGGCATTGCTAGCGGTGGCGCCGCCCTGGGTGGCTTTGCTGAAGTGCGCTTTGAGCAGGTCCGTGGCCGGACCGCTGCGCGGGTCGCTAGGCGCCAGCGCCATCACGATGCTCACGAAGTCCGCGATCGCTGCGTCCGGGCTCTTGCTCGACCATTGCGTCACGTTCGGCAGTTGCTTGGCGGCAGCAACGTCAATCGTTTGCGCGGCCACGGCTTCGCAAATGTTCTCCAGCCCAGCGCGGTAGAAGAGCGTGGGTTGGTTCGGCAGCACCGGAGCTGTGGAGCCACGACCGTAGCCGTCGGACGGCAACCCAGCAGCAATCGAGGGCACGATGGCGCGCGCGGCCGCGGCGGTGACGGCATGCAAGCCGCACACATCCGTGAAGCCCAAGCGGTTATCGAGCGCCGCGCACAAGTGGTCGCGGCGCGAGACCGCAATCACTTCACCGTTCACGTCGAACGTCGCGGTGTGCGTCGCGTTGGTGATCAGTGCCGACGAAAATAGCTCAGCAATCAGCGCGTCCCAGTTGAATTTCGAATCCTGGAAGGATTGCGTGATGCGCAAGAACTCCGGGTCATTGTCCAGGCACGCGGCTGAGTTGGCGTAGTAGCAAAGCTTCTGCACCCAGGCTTTTGCGAACAGCGGATGCGCCGCGAGCACGCCTCCGAAGTCACTCATACTGGCCACGGGCTGTTGCACGCCGTGGAACGCGAACACGCCCGGCTGCCCCGACCAGGTACTGTCGAGCTGATTGTGATAGTTCCAAGAATACGTGGCCGAGAAGATCGACCGTAGCGGGTCGAGGGTTTGGTGGCAGGCCCGGCATGCTCCGGCGCCAGCGTGCACCGTGTCCAAACCAGGAGGCGGGTCACCCGCCGTCACGGTCGAGTCCGAGCCGTCGACTTGAGCGCCCAGCGCGACGACCAGCGTCTGGTTCAAAGTGACGCGCATCTGATTACTGGTGTTGGTCTGCCAATTAGCGAAGAACGCCGGCGTGGTGAAGAAGCCGAGCCGAGGCAACGAGACAACGACTTCCGACGCCGCACGCAGGGCGGGCAAGTCGTAGAACGTGCTGGTGGCTTCGCCGGATTTCGGCGCGCGCAGCTCCGTCAGCTTCCAGTCCGTGAAATCCGCAAGCGTGAGCTGCGCGGCCGTGGCGCTGCCGCCAATGGGCGGACACGCGACGCCCCCCGGGCCCTTCCAACCATCGAGTGACCCGTACAGCAGGCGATGGATCGCGAACGAACTGCTCGGATATTCGATCGGGTCCACTTGGCAAGCAGCGACCTTGCCCACTCCAGTCAGATCCGGATCGTACCAGTGCATGTAGTTCGCGCTCGTCGGGTCCAACGTGTCGGCGATCGGGATCGGGCCTTGAGCGGCTTCGGCGACCACGGCGAGTTTGGGATGGTCGGTGTGGAAGCCGTCGATCACTTTGCCGTCGTCGTTCACTTCATACTGGTCGAGGAAGGCGTACAGCTCCTTCAGCGCCGTGGTCATCATCAGCTTCGGGCTAGTGACGCTATCGGTAAACGGACGGCCTTGAGCGTTCAGCTCGAGCATCGTGCGCGCGAAGCTCTGCTCCACGTTCTGCAGCAACAACGGCGACGTCGCGACGTTGATCACCAGCTGCTTCGGGTAGGACTGATCCGCCAGATCCGTCATCGAGATCTGCGTTTGCTGGAAGGCAAGCTCGAAGAAGCGCTCCATCTTGCTCTGGTATTCGGGCAGCTTCTGCCAGCCGGCGATCAGGCCCGGCAGCGCGTTCGCGTCGGCGGTGACAGCGCTGATCTCGGCGTCCGTCGCGGGCAACCCGACGAGCAGGTTCTTCACTTTCACGACGTACACCGCCGGTGACACCGCGTTGAAGGGCGGAGGCTGCGCATCACCGGCACCACCCGCGGACGTCCCAGCGTCGCTGGCTGACGCCCCCGAGCTGCCCATGGCGCCCGAGCCGTGCTTGCTAGACGACGAGCAAGCGAACGCCAAGCCAAGCGCAGCGAAGACCGACCAAGACCCCCACACGCGGGCTCGAGGTGAACGAAGAAGAGAGATTGGTTTGCGCACTGAGCTGCTCCTGACTGTTCCCACCGCCCAGAATCATGCCGCGCGGAGCGCGCTCAAGACACGCAATTCAGCCTAGATACCCGCGATTCAGTATACAGACGGAATACAAGACGACCCTCGCCTACATTGGTTTCGCGCGAAAACCGCGTGGGAAGTTGCTCTCGCTTGCCGACGGCCTGAGCGCGCGCTCGCCGACGGTATCAGCGCGCGCTCGCCAACACGCCGCGGCTGGACATCGTCTCGGCACGCAGTTCCGTCTCGGCCCAGCGCTCGGGTTTCAATTCGGGTACTGAGCGGGTTCGCACGAGGCGCGTCGGCCCCGCTCGCGTCGCGCGCCGCCCATCGTACGCCCCGCGCATCACGGCAGAGCACGCCCCGTCCGAGTTCGAGCAGATCTGGGCATTGCAACTCGGTGCGCGCGCCTTGGTCGCTTTGGTCGCCGCGGCGACGCTAGGCAACCCTCGGCGTCCAAAACCCCCTCGACAGCCTCCAGCCCGCCTCCGCCTCGCCTCGCCCCACCGCCCCCCTCGCGCGTCCACTATCCAACTATACAGACCCGCCCATCCCCCCCCGCCACACACGGCGCCGCTGAGCCAGGCCGCAACACAACACGCCCGCTGCTAGCGATGGCGGAGATGGGCGGATCTGTATAATACCTGTTGGGCGGACGAGAACCGAGAGAGATGAGCACCGCTTTTCTGTTCCTCGATGAATGCACCTATGAGTCGCTCGATCTGGCAGCCCTGACAGGTGTTCTGATTCCGGCAGATCGATACGCTTCCGTTCGAGATGCGATGTGCAAGCTCGTCGTCGACGTCCAACCGAGCCCTCCTGATACCATTCCCGCTGCGATCGAGCTTCATGCACGGTCCTTGCTTACCGACGTGGCCCACCTACATGGCGACCAAATCGACTCCGCTCGCCTTGCAGTCTTTGAGCGCGTCGCAGACCTTGTAGCTGAGCACCAACTTCGCGTCCGCCGCGTCACCTACATGAACCGGCGCGCGATCGCAAAGCTGATGCCCCTCGACCCCAAGCTCTACAGCGTCACATTCTTCGGCATCGAGGCGTGGCTCCAAGAAATGATGGCTGACACGCTCGTCGTCCCAGTCATGGACGGAGTGCCCGCGACAGGAGGAGGCGACATGCCTCGTCGTGCCCCGCGAGTCGATCCCGTGCTTATCCGGGCCTTTGCGGGCACCGTGCGCAGCACTCACCATCTCCGACAGTATCCGCGTGTCGCTAAGAATTTAAGCATCGCCAACTCTCACAATCTTGGCGAACCAGTTTTCGCGGACAGCGCCCATTCCGTCCTTCTTCAGCTCGTCGACATCGTGTCGCACATGCTACTCCAGCGCGAACGGGCCGAGTTTGAAGGCGAGGCGACGCTGAGTGACTTCCGCCGACAGACGCTCACGATTACCAGAAGAATGCCTTCGCACCTGCTAGACCTTTGGATCGGCAAGATGCAAATCGGCGACGCTGCCCAACAAGCTGTTGAAGCAGACGGCCGCGGCTCGTCGTGACCTGCCAGCGTCGTGCCTGTCGCCCGTGGTGATGTACCACGGGCTCGCTCGTGGCCTCCGGTGACTGTCGCCCGTTTCTGGATGCGGCCGCAGCTTAACAGCAGTACGTTGGCCGGACCGCACTGCGAACTACTGGAGATCTCGGGGACGCCTCGCGATTGTCGGAAAGGCCTTCAAGACTTTCTCGTCAAACGTCACCATTGGAAGCCCTTCGCGTTCTGCGAGCTCCACGAAAAGCGTATCGTAAACTGCTACGCCGGTGCTCAGGGAGCGAACCAGCGCGCCATGCCATAGCGTTCTGTTGTTGACCGAGTGAATCCCAAGGCGTGCCGCAAGAGCCAACTTAGCCGTGGCATCCGGTTCCGTGATCACCTTGGCGCGCGCCGCCATCCAGATCACGTTTCCGATCTCTGCTTCCCACACTGCTGGAGCCACCAATTCATCGGCCTGATCCCAGAACTCGCGTGTCTCAGTAACAAACTTTGCCGTTCCAAGCAGGAAGTACGCCACCACGTTAGTGTCGACGACTGCCTTCACCGCCTGCCCGCCGAGATCCACTTCTCGACCTCGGAAGCGGAGGGTCGACGGGACTGGGATTCCC
>JBDTJC010000214.1:0-4683 GCA_039936055.1 Polyangiaceae bacterium
GTTGCCACGGTGGCCTCTTCGGTGAGTTGGTGAGAGCGGCCAGGTAGCTAAACCGACCGCGGAAGGGAAGCGGGGATCGCACTCGCCAGACATTGGCTTGCGGGCCGCTTTGCGGCGGCACCGTAGCCTGCTTTTCGCCCTTGTCGAGTAAGCGTATTGAAATCAACGGATTGCGACGTTGACCCCGGCCCGGCCATCCCTTCAGAAAGTCATGGACACCGCTCTGGCGCTGCTATTCTTTTTCCGAGATCCCGATGCGAGTTCAGCTCAAATACATCCTCCTTTTGCTCGGTTGCGCCGCATGTCAGGCAGCAGCCCCCACCCCGGTCACCCCCGCGGTTCCGCCCGCGCCGACCTCGAGTGGCGTGTTGCGCAACACGCAGCCGACGCTAGCGACTCCTACAACGCCGCCCGCGATCGCCGCGCCGAATCACACCCGGGTCATCCTGCAGTTGCGCGGGACGGGCGCGCAGATCTACGCATGCCGCGCCAAGGCGGGTGACGGTGAGGCGTTCGAGTGGGCGCTCGTGGGACCGGAGGCCGAGCTGTTCGATGCCCAAGGCAAAGCGGTGCTCAAGCACTCCGCGGGGCCAACCTGGGAGTCGACTGACGGCAGCCGCGTGCTGGGGAAACTCGAGGCCAAGGCTGACGCGCCGGATGCTACTGCGATTCCGTTGCTCCTGCTCTCCGCGAAAGCGAGCGGCAGCGCAGGCATCCTCAGCCACGTCAGCTACGTGCAGCGGGTCGACACTCAGGGTGGCAAGGCAGCGCCGGGCGGTTGTGATGCGCTAAACGCCGATGCCGAGCAGCGTGTCGAGTACGCCGCCACGTATTACTTTTACGAGTCTCTAACAGAATAACTCCGCTGTTTATTCGCGGACTTAGAGCTGCTTCGCTCGGCTTCCGGCATTGACAGCGCCCGCGCGGGGCTCGATGTACGCCAGCCATGGATTTCGAACTCCGCGGCAAGCGCGCTTTGATCACCGGGTCGACGGCGGGAATTGGCTTTGCGATTGCGAGGTCCCTCGCTGCTGAGGGAGCAAGCGTGATCGTCAACGGCCGCAGCGAGGACCGCGTCACGAAGGCCCTCGCGGCGATTCGTGACGGGGGTTTGCCGGATGCCGATCTGCGGGGCATCGGCGCAGACCTGGGGACCGCGGAGGGCTGCGCGGCGATGGTGCAAGCGCTGCCGGAGGTCGACATCTTGGTGAACAATCTGGGGATCTTCGAGGCCAAACCGTTCGCGCAAATCACGGATGCAGATTGGCTGCATTTCTTCGAGGTGAACGTGCTCAGCGGCGTGCGCCTGTCGCGCGCCTACCTGCCGGGCATGCTGGCGCGCAACTGGGGGCGTATCTTGTTCATCTCCAGCGAGAGCGCCTTGCAGATCCCAGTCGAGATGATCCAGTACGGCACCACCAAAACCGCGCAGCTCGCCGTGGCGCGTGGCCTGGCGGAAATGACGGCGGGCACTGCGGTGACGGTGAACTCCATTCTACCCGGGCCGACCAAGAGCGAGGGCGTTGCTGATTTCGTGGCAGGGCTCGCGGCACAGCAGGACAAGAGCGCGGCGGACGTCGAGCGCGACTTCTTCTTGCACGCTCGGCCTACGTCCCTGCTCAAGCGTTTCGAAACGCCGGACGAGATTGCGGCGTTGACTGCGTTCATCGCCAGCCCGCGCGCTTCGGGCGTGAATGGCGCTGCATTGAGGGTTGATGGCGGCGTCGTGCGCGCCATCGGGTGACTCAACCGAACAAACAAGGGTAGCGTGTAACTATGTATTACGACCTATTTCTGGAAATGAAGAAGATGCTCGGCCAGGTCGGCACCTGGTTGGACAAGGCTGAGGCGTACGCGAAAGAACGAAACTTCGACTCCAACGCATACTTGACCTTCCGCTTGGCGCCGGATCAGCTGGCGTTCGCACGTCAAATCCAAATCGCCTGTGACACGGCAAAGCTCGGTGCCTCGCGCCTCACGGGCAAGGAAGCGCCGTCGCACGCGGATACTGAGCAAACGCTGGACGAGCTACGCTTGCGGCTGAAGTCCGTCATCTCGTACTTGGACGGGTTCTCCGCGAAGGACTTCGAAGGCGCTGCCACCCGCTCGGTCACGCAGCCGCGTTGGGAAGGCAAAGTGATGACGGGCAAGGACTACTTCATCGAGCACGTCCAGCCGAACTTCTACTTCCACGCTTCACACACGTACGCGATCTTGCGGCACAACGGGGTGCCGGTGGGTAAGAAGGACTACCTCGGCGCCTTGTCCCAGCGCCTGCCCTGAGATTCGCCCGCAACAGTTCGTAAGCTCGGCCGGGGCGCCTCGCGATGCGTGGCGTTCCGCGCCGTCAATGGCCCGACGCTGTTTGTAACGGTGTGTGTAGTGACGACGAATCGCTAAAGTCGTGACTGCTTGGCCCGTTCATGTGTGTTGGGTGGCGGGCGAAAGTAGAGATCCCAATGAGCATTAATGGCATCGGCAGTACCAGCACGCTCAGCGCGCTGACTGCGCTGAACAACACGTCGAATACGGACAACACCGGCGCTGCGGAGGGTGCTGCCTCGACACCGGCGTCGTCGACGACGGTGTCGAAGCCCGGTGAGCTAATGGCCAAGTTGAGCCAGCTGCAGCAGCAAGACCCGGCAAAATTTAAGCAGGTCACTGAGCAAATTTCGGACGACCTGAAGACTGCGGCTTCGACGGCGAGCGGGCCGCAAGCGCAGTTCCTGAGCAAGCTGAGCGACGACTTCGCGCAGGCCTCGAGCACCGGCAACCTGGACTCGCTCAAGCCGCCGGGCGGCGGCGAACACAGCGGCGGGGTGCATCACCATCACGGCGGCGGTCACCACGGCGGTGGCGGTGGCGGCATCGAAGCCGTCATGTCGAAGGCACTGGACGAAGTGAATCAGGCGCTTACCGGCACGCCGGCCAGTAGCGGCGCGCCAGCAGCTGCAAGCTAACCGTCGCTTGGGTTGGCGCGAGCGCTACAGCTGGTTCGCTAACCGGCGTGAGCGCGCGCGCCCTTGGCTCTCGCCGGACGCGCGTTACCTGAGGGGGGCGAGATTCAGTGGGCGCCACGAGGGCGGACCACGACGACGCTGCACGGCGCCTTGCGCATCAAGCGTTCCGCGATCGAACCCAGCAGCAACCGCTCGAACCCCGCGTGATCGTTGGTGGCGATGACCAGCATGTCCGCCTTGAGCTCGAGGCAATAGCGGAGGATTTCCCCAGTCGGATCACCGGCGAGGAAGTGACCCGTAACGGAATTGCGGCACTGACTGCGGGCCAGGCGCACGTGGTAGGCCAGATGCTCTTTGGCGTCCTCGAGCGCGTCGGAGCCAAGGCTTGGAACGCCCACACGAGCGTGATCCAAGCGCGACGAGCGCGCCACGTGCAGGACGTGCAGCGCGGCGGCTGGAAATGCGCGAACGAAGCGAGCGGCGGTGGAGATCACGCGCGCGGCCGAAGGCGACGTGTCGACAGCCGCCAGCACGGTTCGCGGTTCGTCGTCGGTATTGAGCAGCGGCTGCTGCGCGTCCGAGACCTCGGCGTCTGAAGATGTTTCCTGATTTACCATCAGTGGCGAGCTCCTGATTTGTCCTCGCGCGGCGCCATTCCGACGACCGCAAGTCAGCCTTCTCCATACCACCAATTAGCGTCCGCGCGGCATCGCGGAAACTCCGATTCGCGGAAGGAGTGGCGCATTGGGATCAGCTTGTGCCGAACCTGCTGGAGGTGGCGCGTCCAGATGGCGGACCAATCCAGGCCTCACTCCGAGTCATGCGGATTCGCCAAGATTGCTGATCTAGCAAAGGTAAGGAAAACGACATTGCCCGGCTGGTCTTTCGACCAGCCGGGCAACCTCGACGTGCTGCGCTTAGAAGCGCGTTGCTCAGCCGGCTTTGGCCGGTGCGAGCGAGCGGATTGCCGCGGCAATTTGCTCTTCCGGAACGTCCTCCGGAGCAACCGGGGGCAAGAACTCCGGATAGGCAGGGATGCCCATTTCCGGAACGTCCAAGCCGGCGATTTCGACGGCGGCGCTGACGCGCGCCGGAATCACCTTGCCGAGGGCGTAGAAGATCACACCACCGACCACCACGTTCCAGCCGATGCAGGCGCCGACCTCGATGAACTGCGAGATGAGTTGCTTGCCGTCACCGTAGAACAAGCCAGTGACGCCTTTGCCCGCGACGCCCATGTAGTCCGTCGCGCCGACGCCATTCCAGCCGCCACCGTAGGTGCCGTCCGAGAACAAGCCGACCGCGAGCACGCCCCACGCGCCGTTCACACCGTGAACGCTGATGGCGCCTACCGGGTCGTCGACTTTCAGCTTGTCGAAGAAGAACACGGACCAAACCACGAGCACGCCGGCGACGCCGCCGATGATGAACGCGCTGACTGGCGTGACGAACGCGCACGGCGCGGTGATCGCCACGAGACCGGCGAGCATGCTGTTACACATCATGGACGGGTCGGGCTTACCGACGACGATCCACATGTACAGGATGCCGCTGAGCGTGGCCGCCATGCCGGCGATCATGGTGTTCACGGCGACGATGCCGATGCGGCCGTCAGTACCGGCGAGCGAGCTGCCGGCGTTGAAGCCGAACCAGCCGAACGCGAGAATGAACGTGCCGAGCTGCACCATCGGGATGTCGTGCGGCAGGATGGCGTTGGCCGAGC
>JBDTJC010000215.1:0-5726 GCA_039936055.1 Polyangiaceae bacterium
CCCACGACCGTGACCTCGTCGCAAGCTTCGCCAACCGCATCTTCGCCTTCACCCCGAACGGCCTGATTGACTGGCGCGGCACCTACGACGACTTCCTCGAAAAACACGGCGAAGACGCGAAGAAATAAGCCCTTCGCCGCTTTCGGCAGGGGGCGCTCGGGATCCAGCAACGCACCTTGCAGTGCGCCGCGTTTCCCATCGCGGCACGGCTCCGCTTAGCCACGCAGGAGAGGCGCGCCTTTGGTGCGAAGCCTGCGCGCTTTGTCTAGACGAAGGACGGCGGGGTGTGTCGGCTCCGTGAGCTACGTGGGAGGCGCTCGCTCTTCGGGGCGAAGGCTGTACGCTTTGTCCGGGCGAAGTGCGGCAGGGCGTGTCGGCTCCGCGCCGCCACTACGCCTCGCAACCGGTCGACGCCGCGGCGGCGACGGGGGCGAACGATTTGAGTTCACCCGCCCGCGCGAACGACACTGGCTTCCGCGCCTATGGAATCGGTGCGAATGGCGGCGCGGAGCCGCGACTGCCTGCCGCACGTCGTCTAGACAAAGCGCTCCGCTCGACACAGCGCACCGCCCAGCGATGGGAACCGCCACGCCATGCGAGGTGCGTTGCTGGACACCGACCGCCCACGGTAGTTCGCCGCCGACGCTACCCGCGCCCGTTCGCCCCAAACCGCCGCACATTCCTCGCCTTCGCGCGCTCTTTCTCCACCTCGCGGTCGCGTGGCGCTGCGTTCGTCACCAGCGTCTCGATCAGGTGGCGCGTGCAGTCAGCCACCGCGGCGACGGCGCGGTCGAACTCGGCTTGGTTGGCTTGGGAGGGCTTGAGTACGCCGCTCACTTTGCGGACGTACTGCAGGGAAGCGGCGCGGACTTCTTCTTCCGTCGCGGGCGGCGCGAAGTTGAACAGAGGCCGGATGTTGCGGCACATTCCGCAATTGTACCCGCCCCGCGCGCCTGTTCCAGTCAGCGCTTCGAGGCCGCCGGAGCCGCGCGGCGGTTGCTCCACGCCACCAACACAGCGGGCAGCACCACGACCGCGGAAATCAGGCACATCAGCTCGCCGAGCACCGCTACCAAGCCGAACAGGAACAGCGCGCGGTTCTGGGCCAAGAGCAGCGAGCCATAGCCGATGATGGTGGTCATGGAGCACAGCGCCACTGCGCCGCCAGTCGAGCGAATCGCTTCGATCACGTCGTGTTCGCCGGTTTGGCGATAACGAGCCATCACGTTGACCGCGTAATCCACCCCAATCCCGAACGTGATCGGGAAGGCGATGAAATTGCAGAAATTCACTTTGACGTGCAGCACCAACGTCGCCGCCGTCAGCCAGAGGACGGCAATCAATAGCGAACCGATGATCAACAGCGTTGAGCGGCTGAAGCGGAAGATCACCGTAACCAGAATGACGACGCCGAGCAACGCGGCGATGGTCGCGAGCGGGCCGTCCCGCGAGATCGACGAGATAATGTCCGCGGACAATGGGATCGAACCTGCGGGACGCGCGTCTGTACCGCCGATGCGGCGCAGCTCATTGGTGAACGTCGCCAAGGCTTCGCCGTGCCACGCGGCGTCGCTCGGCTTTGGAAATACGAGCACCGCCCGGTCGACGCGACCATTGCGCTCACGCATGCCCGCAGTCAGCGTATGCGGCAGATCATCGGCGTGCAGCACGTGCAAGCTGTCTTCTGGGAGATACGGCTCGACCGCGTCGCGCTGTTCGCGCGTGAGCTCGGCCTTGATGCGGGGCGTGAAAATCTTGCGAATTTTCTGCACTTCCGCGAGTTTTTGCGGCTGTTCTCCGGGGATCACGTCGTGTTCGTCTTGCACTTGCGAGACGAAGTCTTTGAGCACACCGTTCGCCGTAGATGCTTTGAGTTCAGCGCTGACGCGCGCGGTGACCTGCGGGGAGTCAGTGATCACGACCAGCGGCGTCAGGTAGCGACCGAGCAATTCGTCCATCCGATGGCCCCAGTACGCTTCGCCCGAGATGTGCGAATCCGCGCGGCGCAGCTGGGAGAAGTCGTATTCGATCCAGGAGCCGTCAATCGAGCGCACGCGGTACAGCGAGAACGCAGTGAGCACGAAAGCGACGGCCACGATGGGCAACGGGTGCCGCTGCACGAAGTTCGCCACGCGGCCCATAATCACGGGACGGTGCTGGCCATTCTTCTGGCTGCTGCCATCGCGGTCCAACCAAGCGATGAGCGACGGGCTGAGCAGGAACGCCATCGCCCAGCAGGCGACCATGCCGAGCGCCCCGATGACGCCGAACTGATGGAAGCCCCGGAACTGCGTCAGCATCAATGAGCCGTAAGCAGTGGCGGCAGCCAGCGCCGCGACCACCGTGCCCGCGCGCGAACCCCAGATGGCTGTGACCAGCGAGTCCTGAATCGAGCGCCCGAAACGCCGCTCTTCCACGTAGCGCGCGAGCAGAATAATCCCGAAATTCACGCCGTTTCCGACGATCACGGAGCCCAAGAAGGCCGTATTGGAATTCAAGCCGTCGATGTTGATGGGCGGCAGGGTGACGAGCGCGAACGCGTAGAAGGCGGCCAGCGTGAGCGGAACGAGCAGCACCAGCACGCTCTTCCACCAACGGAAAAACGTGAGCACCACGATCAGCGTCAGCACGATCACCACACAAGAAGACACGCTGAGATCGGAAACCAACGCGGACAGCTCCTCAATGTCGATCGCCACGTCACCCGTGTAACCGATGCGCATGCCGGGCGCGTATTTGTCAGGGCCGCCCAAAGCCTTCAGGTCCGCCTGAACTCGTTTGAACAGCGCGTTGCCCAGATCCGAGCCCGTGGTCAGGGAAGCGACCTCGATCAGCATCAATGTCAGGTGCTGATCCGCATTCGAGAAGCGCGCATTCTTGAAGCGGTCAGAGCCCTTGCTCTGGTACTTCTTCTGCAAGTCGCTGAAGTCGAGCTTTTCGTCGGCTTCGTCGCCAGCGATGCCCAAGTCCATGCTCTTGGAGACTTCGCGATCGCGTGCGTCCGAGATGCGCTCGAACACGGTCTTTAGATCCGGTAGGTCCACGTATAGCGGCGCGTTCTGCTTCAGGAAGGCGCTCTCTACCTGCACGCCCGTGCGCACCGAGGCCACGAGATTCTTGGGGTATTTGCCAACTCGCGCGGCCAAGTCGTCCACTAGGTGCTCGCCCGCCGGCAGGTTCTCAGGGCGGCCAACATCCACGAGCACGCCCAAGTAGCGCACGCCGGGCATGCGCCGACGCAGCTCATCAATCGCGGCGACGCTGGGCGCGCTGCGCGGCAGCAGTTCCTCAACGTCACTCTTCAGGTTCGCGTACAGCTGAACGGTGCGATACAGCGCGGGCACCGCCACGAGCAGCGCAATTGCCCAAAGCACGGGACCACGGCGCACCGCCCACGCGACATAGCGGCGCACGCGGTCGCTCGGCGCCGCGCCTTCTTCCGAGCCTAAACTCACTGCGTGACTCCGTGTGCGGGCGCGCCGGGTAGCTCGAGCGCGAAACGTGACTTGAACAAGCGACGCATCACCATGCTGATGACCACGGCGTACAACGAGCCGAGCACGATATCGAACACCCAATGGTGGTCGAGGTACACAGCCGCAAAGCACATCGAAAGGTAGAACCAAACCAAGAGCACGCGGCCCAGCCACTTGTGCCGGCGAAAGCCCTCGAGCGTCATCAGCAGCGGGTAGGCGACGTGCAGCGAGGGCACCGCGCCGAACACGTCACTGGAGCGGCCGTACATACCGGCGAAGTACGGGATGCCCATCCAGCCATCCACGCGAGCCAAATTCGGCCCTTCGCTGGCGTGCGTCGTCAAATCCACCGCGCACCCGTAGTGGTGGAAGTACCAGGGCGGTGCGGCCGGATACAAGTGGTACGTGATGAAGCCGGCCACGTTCAGCGCTAGGAACGACCACGTGAAACGCAAGAGCCCCGGGTAGTCCGTACGGAACAGGTACACGGAGTACAGGATCACGATCGCGATGAACGTGCCGTACGGGATGGCGCAATACACATCCAAAAAAGGGTTGGAGTGCGCCTGAAAGTAATCATGGAGCGTGGCGCGCGTGCCGTTCCAATTCAAGCCGAAGAAGCGCTGATCGATGGCGCGCACGTCGCACACGTGTACGTTGCCCGGTGTCAGGCCCACGTTCTTCACGGCGCGCATCGTGTCGTACAGCACGCCAACCAGACCGATGGGCAGAATCCCGAGATACAGGCGCTTGGTCCAAATGGACCAATAGGACATGAACGTGGCCAGCAGCGCGACCACCAGGTGATCCCAGCGCAGCTTACCTTGCACGGCCCAAAACAGCGCCAAGAGCCAGAACGGCGCGGCTGGCCAGCACGGGTAGCGCGGCCACAGCGCACGCACGTGCGAAAGCACGCGCTTCTTGAACGCCGTCGGCGAGCCAGTCATGTTCGGGCCTTTGCCGAAAACACCCAGAGCCGCTGCGCCGGATACGAGACGAGCACGAAGGCTGCCAATTTAGCGGGTAACCAAGCGACGCGCGCGGACCAACCGAGGCCTTCGATGCTGCCCAGCAAAAATAGGCGTAACGCGAAGAACGTGGTGAGCGAAACCACCGCGTAGCGCAGCGCCTGCGGCCAAACGCGCTCGGCGCTGCTGCTGAACGTGTAGTGGCGGTTGATCAGAAAGTTCACGACTGCGCCGGCGATGGCGCCCGCCGCCGCCACGATAGCGTAATGATGCGGCAACACGAACAGGAGCAACTGATACACGACGCCGTCCGCCAGGGTGGCAGCACCCGAAGAGACGGCCGCCTTCGCTACGACGGGCAGCTGCGGAGCCGCGACCGAGACACGCGCATCATGCGCTCTTTGCGACAGCATGCGCGCGGTGTCCCTCGACTTCAGTGAGCGCTTCATCCAGCACGGCAACGGCTTCGTCCGCCTCTGCTTCGGTGAAGATCAGTGGCGGGTTGATGCGTACGCGCGGGGCGTAGGTCATGGTGACGACCCCGCGGCGCAGGCTGGCGTCGAACAACTTACGGCACTCCGCGGTCGTCCAGGGATCCGTGGTGCCAGGTTTGACGAGATCGAAGCCGATGAACAGGCCTTCGCCGCGCACGTTGGCGATCGCGGGGTGACGCTCAGCAAGTGCCGCAATAGAAGCTTTGAAGCGCGACCCGACGCGCCCTGCCCGCTCAACCAAACCCTCATCCCGAATGATGCCGAGGCTCGAAGCCATGGCCGCGGCGGCGAGCGGATTGCCGCCGTAGCTCGAGGAGGAGAAGCTCGGCTTGGACCAGGGCTCGGCGCGCGCGATTTCCCCGCGCGTGGCGACGGCCGTGACCGGGTAACCACCGCCCATGCCCTTACCCAGAGTCAGGATGTCCGGCCTGATGCCCGAGTGCTCGATGCCGAATTTACGCCCGGTGCGCGCGAAGCCAGTAATCATTTCGTCTGCGATGAGCAGCGCCTGATTCTCTTTGGCGACGTCTTGCACGGCACGCAGGAAGTCAGGCGGCGGCACGATGTTGCCGGCGGTGCCCTGCATCGGCTCGACCAGGATGGCGGCGAGCTTGCCGGTGGTTTCCTTCTTGAGTTTGTCGCGCGCGAACTCCACACACAAGAGGCCGCACGACGGGTGCTTCAACTTGAACGGGCAGCGCGCGCAATCCGCATAGGGGGTGAGGTGCGCGCCGGGCGCGAGCGGGCCCAAGCCGTGCTTGAAGTCACTGCCCATTTGCGCGAGCGCA
>JBDTJC010000216.1:0-8615 GCA_039936055.1 Polyangiaceae bacterium
CTCGAAGTAACGCACGTCCTCGAATGACTGCGGCTCGACTCGGCGCGCCGCGCGCACTTCACTCACGAAAGTCTTGTACTGCTCTTCGTTCAGCGGGCAGTTCACGTACGCGGTGCGGTCTTCGTCAGTGTCGCCCTTGTCCCAGCGCGACGCTTGAAATACCTGATCCCAGTCGATCGACTCCGCACTGACAATCGGGCTGATCGCGTCGTAGTAAGCGAGCGCGCTCGCGCCCACGCGCGCCGCAATGTCCGCCGCCAGCGCGTCGCCCGTCAGCGGCCCGGTCGCGACGATCAACGGGCGCACCTCCGGCAGCCGCTCCACGATGCCCGTCTCAATCTCGATCAGCGGATTGTCGCGCAGCCGCGCGGTGACCTCCGCGGAGAAGCGCTCGCGATCCACGGCCAACGCGCCACCTGCTGGCACAGTGGTCATGTCCGCCGCGCGCATCACGTGCGAGCCGAGCCGGCGCATCTCCTCCTTGAGCAACCCCACCGCGTTCGTCAAGGAAGCGCCCCGGAACGAGTTCGAGCACACCAGCTCGCAGAAGTTCTCGCTCACTTGCGCGGGCGTTTTCGCGTGCGGCTTTTGTTCGAGCAAGCGCACGCGAATGCCGCGCTCGGCCAAGCTGAGCGCCGCTTCCGACCCGGCAAGGCCGGCGCCGATGATCGTAACTGCCGGGCCCGCTGTCACGGCGAGACCGAAGCAGGACCGCCGCGACGCTTACCACCGGGCTTCGCCGGTTCCGGCTCTGCCTCCGCTCCGGCCTCGGCCGCTTCCAGCTCCGCCGGTCCCGGTTCGTCAATCGGGCGCGAGTAATCGCACTCTTTGGGACCCTTGCCGCACATCAGCTTCGGGTTCTTCGCGCCGCCACCGATCACCAAGAACGGGAAGTTGCACTGCGGACACGGTTCATTGACCGGCTTCTGCCAGACCTTGAAATCACACTTCGGGTAGTTCGCGCAGCCATAGAACGGGCGCGAGCCCTTTTTCTTCGAACGAATTTCGACGATGTCGCCAGCGCACTTCGGGCACGGCATGCCCAGCGGCACGGGCTTGGCGTTCTTGCACTCGGGGTAACCGCTGCAGGACAAGAACTCCCCATAACGCCCGGTCTTGATGACCATCGGCTTCTCGCACTTGTCGCAGATGTAGTCCGTCATGCGGTCCACTGCGGGCTCGCCGTTTTCCTTAGACAAATCCCGCGTGAATTTGCACTTCGGGTACGTCTCGCAGCTGAGGAAGAAGCCGTTCTTGCCCCAGCGTTTGAGCAGCGGCGCACCGCAGTCATCGCACTTGTACTCGGTGGGCTCCGGCTCCGGTGCCCAGCGCTTGTTCTTCTTCGCGACGTCCAGCACCTGACGGAAGGCGACGTAAAACTTATCCAGCAGCTTCACGCGGTCCAAGCGGCCCGCCTGAACCTCGTCCAAGTCCTCTTCCATCTTGGCGGTGAAGCTCGGCTCCATGAAGTCTAGGTGCGTGGACACCAGGCCGTCCGTCACGCGCTTGCCGAGATCCGAGGCCTTCATCTGGCCGCCGGGCAGCTTCTCCACATAGTCACGCGCCTGCACCTTGCTGATGATTTCCGAGTACGTGCTCGGGCGACCAATGCCGCGCTTCTCCAGCTCGCGCACCAGCGAGCCTTCATTGAAGCGCGCGGGCGGCTGGGTGAACTTCTGCTCGGCGAGCACGCCGGGCGGAGCCACCAACTCCAGCGCTTCGCCCTCGTTCAGCTCGGGCAAGAGGCCTTCTTCGTCTTCAGCGGCCGCAGCGCGATCCGCGGCGGCGGCGGCAGCGTTCTGAGCGGCCTCCTTCGCGTCGTCTTCACCGGCGAATTCCTTCGGACCGTCGTCTTCGCCCTTGCTCGCGTATTGCTCAAGCCAGCCCGAAAATTTGAGCACTTTGCCGCTCGAACGCAACATCAGGGACTTGTGGGCAGCGCCTGCGCGAGCGGGCACAGCCTCGATGTCCACGCCCGTTTGGTCGTAGACAGCTTGCGACATTTGGGATGCGACGAAGCGATCCCAAATCAGCTTGTACAGCTTGTACTGCTCATCGCTCAGGTGCTTCTGCACTGATTCGGGCGTGTACTCGAGCGAAGTCGGGCGGATCGCCTCGTGCGCCTCTTGCGCGTCTTTGCGAGACTTGAACACGTTCTCTTTGGCGGGCACGTGCTTTTCGCCGAACGTGGTCTTGATGTACTCGCGCAGCTCAATGATCGCATCTGGGCTGATGCGCACGGAGTCAGTACGCATGTAGGTGATCAGGCCGACGAGACCGCCGTCCTTCTTCAAATCAATGCCCTCGTACAAGCGCTGCGCGATGTTCATCGTGCGCTTGGTGGGGAAGCGCAGGTGGCTCGTGGCGTCCTGCTGAAGCTTGCTGGTCGTGTAAGGCGCCGGCGCGTTGCGCTTCTGCTCGCGCTTGGTGACGGCCTTGACCTTGAATTTGGCGCTATCCAAGTCCGCCTTCACGGCGGCCGCCTGCTCGCCGTTCACGACCTCGATCTTCTCACCGTCGGCCCTGACCAGTCGCGAATGGAAGTTCTGCTTGGCCTTGCCGCGCAGCGTGGCCCCGACATTCCAGTACTCCTCCGGCACGAAGGCTTCGATTTCGCGTTCTTTTTCGACGATCAGACGCAACGCGACGGACTGAACGCGGCCCGCGCTGAGCCCGAACGCGAGCTTCGACCAAACCAGCGCAGACACGTCGTAACCGACGATGCGGTCCAGAATTCGCCGGCAGCGCTGGGCGCTGTACAGGTTGACGTCCAAATCACGCGGCGAATCAATCCCGCGCTGCACGCCCTTCTTCGTGATCTCTTCGAACTCGACTCGGCGCACCTCGAGCTTCGGACGCGCCAGCTCTTCCGCAATATGGAAGGCAATCGCCTCGCCCTCGCGATCAGGGTCGGTTGCGAGGAGCAGGACGTCGGCCTTTTTGGCCTCCGCCTTCAGTTCGGCCAGCACCTTGGCCTTAGTCTCGATGACCTCGTAGACCTCCTCGAAGCCGTTCGCGACGTCGATGCCCATCTTCTTGGGCAGGTCCTTGACGTGCCCCTTGCTGGCGATGACCTCGTAGCCGGCGCCCAAGTACTTCTTGATGGTCTTGGCTTTGGCAGGGGATTCGACGATTACGAGAGTCTTCGCCATGGCGGGTTCAACGTCCCTTCGAGACCCTGAGTGCGAACGCTTGGGCGGATGCGCAACCCCTCCGGACTGGAGGAGCGACACAAATCCCAATTAAATCAGAAGCTTACGAAATTCCAGTCGTCCACAGGGGTCGGTTACTAAGACTCCTTCCAGGCGCAACGTCAAGATCAGTTCTGAAACACGGCCTGCCCCGACCCCTATAAGGAGACAGATTTCGTCCGCCGAACCAGCTCCGGACGCGACTGCTTCCAGCAGCGCCGAGCGCTGTCCCTCCGGGCTCGATGTTTCGGAAAAATTTAGAGTTTGTTGGTTGGGGGCCGCTGAGAGCGTCGCAGCCGGCGACGGGAAAACCCCATGCAGGTTTTGGACGGCCAGCTCCTTCAACAAATCTTTTACGCCCATCACGCATCGGGCACCCCGCTGCAGCTCGGCCAGGCAGCCGCGCCCTTGGTGGTGCCAGGGCCCGAACGGTACCGCGAACAGGGGGCGCTGGAGCCGCCGGGCGTGGGCCGCCGCGTTGCGAGCGCCGCTTCGGATCGGCGATTCCGCCACCACTACCAGGTGCGCGAGCGCCACCAGATACGAGTTTCGCGTGAAGAAGATACCGCGATTCGCCGGGACGCTGGCCTCCACTAACGAGAGGTAAGCGCCGCCTTGCGCGACGACGGTTCGGAACAGCTCCGCGTTGCCCTCCGGAAACGGCCGGTCGAACCCGGCTGGCGCCACGACCACGGTCGGCCCGCCACCGGCAAGGGCGCCCCGATGTGCCGCCGTGTCGATGCCCGCCGCGCCGCCCGACAGTACGGCGATTCCCGCCTCCGCGAGTTCCTGGGCGAGCCGAAACGCATACTTCATGCCCTCCGGACTCGCGGCGCGTGTCCCGACGATCGCAACGCCGGGCACGCGCGGCAACTCCCCACGCAAGAACAGTTGCTCTGGCGGCGCGGCAAGATCGGAGAGCCGGCCAGGCAACGCGCTTCCTCGCAAACAGATCTCGAGTGGTCCTGCCATCGCCGAAAATCGGGCAAACCGCGGGCGCGGTTGCCTGGTTTCGTGCGCCCACTGCCAAATACGCGCTGATGAGTCCGGGCTCCGTGGTAACAGGGCGTATGCGTTTCGTGGTGGCTAGCCATGGCCATTGTTTCGACGGCCTGTCGAGCGCCGTGCTCTTCACACGGCTGATGCACGAACGCGGTCTCGGCTCAGCGCAGTTCGAGTACAAGGCCTGCGGCTACGGCCAATCCCAGCAGCACACCGGGGAAAAGCTGCTCGTCGGGGACGAGAATGCGATTCTGGATTACCGCTTCAGCGACTCACCGAAGCTGACTTGGTATTTCGATCATCACCGCACCGCCTTCCACTCCGACGCCGAACGTGACGCTTTCGAGGCCGCACACAACGAGCAGTTTTTCTTCGATGCCACGTACAGCTCGTGCACGAAGCTGATCGCGGACACCGCAAAGAAAAAATTCGGTTTCTCTGACCCCGCGTTAGACCCTCTCGTGCGCTTCGCGGACATCATCGATTCGGCGCGTTTCGACAGCCCAGAGCAAGCGATCGACCGCAACGATCCATTGATGCGCCTCGTGAGCGTCGTCGAGCACTACGGGGATGATAGCTTCTACTCGACGTTCGTACCGGAACTACTGAAAAAGTCGCTCAATGAAGTAGCAGCTTCCAGCACCGTGAGCGACCGCTACAAGCCGCTCGGCAAAAAGCACGCACGCTTCGTGGAGCGCGTGCGCGAAAAGAGTGAAGTGCAAGGCCGCGTCGTCTTCGTTGATTTGACGGAGGCCATGCTGGAGAGCGTCGGCAAGTTCGTAACCTACGCGCTGTACCCCAAGTCCGTGTACTCGGTGCTCGTCGGCGTGCTCAAGGGTGGCCCCAAGATCTCGGTCGGCTACAACCCCTGGTCCGGCCAAAAGCTGGACGCGGACATCAGCGCAATCTGCGCGCGTTACGGCGGAGGCGGGCACCCGGTCGTGGGCGGCATTTCGTTCGGCGCGAACGAGGTCGAGCGTGCGCGCTCGGTCGCGCACGAGATTGCGAAAGAGCTTGCTGGGTAAGGTGTCACGGGCTGACGTTCCGGCGGCAGCGCTCGCCGCCTGGCAGCGCGCTCCGGGAACGCGGCCATTCGTGCTGGGACACCGCGGCGCACGCCACGCAGCTCCCGAGAATACCCTCGCCGCGTTCGAACTCGCGCGCACCGAAGGCGCGGACGGCATCGAGTTGGACGTGCGCTTGGACGGCGGCGGCCGCGTGATCGTACTGCACGATCCGACACTCACTCGCGTCACCAGCAACGCCGAAACACGCCACGCCGAGGACATCCCGAGCCACGACATGTCGCGCCTGGACGTCGGCGCGGGCGAGCACGTGCCGCTGCTCAGTGAAGTGCTGACCTGGGCCCACGAGCACGATCTGCGCGTGAACGTGGAGCTCAAGTCAGACGTGAAGAACCGTGGGCTCTTGCTGAAGCAAGTAGCGGAGGTGGTGCGCGCATCAGCACGGCCAAAGCTACTTTTCTCCAGTTTTCACCCATATTTCGTGTGGTGGCTGGCGCGCCACATCCCGGAGCTGCCACGCGGCTGGTTAGTGCACGACAAGCAACCGGTCTTGAAGCACTCGCCCGGCTTCGCGGCGCTCGGAGCGAACGCCCTCCACCCGCAACACACACTCGTGACCGCCGAGCGCGTGGCGCGCGCTCACGCCGAGCACACGCTGCTCAATGTATGGACGGTGAACGAGCCCGCTCGCGCCCAGACGCTAGCGGACCTCGGCGTCGATGCCATCATCAGTGACGCCCCCGGCAAGATCCTGAGCGCGCTGCGGAGCTGAGCTTTAAGGCGAGAACCGGCGCCCGCGGCGACCCGGCACATGGTGGCTGGAGGGCGTGGGGCGACCACTGCGGCGCGTGTCGGCGAGCTAGTCAGCGCAGGGGGAGTACCGCACATCCACACCGCCCGGGGGCGACTGCTCGAACACCTTCGGATCGAGCGGCGGATTCTGGGAAACGTCCACGTTCTCCAGAATCACGTCTTGGTCCCCATCGGGGACTTGGAGCCGCAGGCGGCCGGGAACCTCGGCTTGGCACGTGGGACCGCTGGGCGGAAGCGGCGCATCCAGGCCGTCGGGGTCCAAGCGCGGTCCGGACATCTTCGCCGCGCGGTGCCCAACGAGCAGGGCGCGATATAACTCCACCCCCTGCTGCAGCACACGCACCTCCGTAACGCGGACGCGCTGCGCAGCATACGGTAACGAGTAGTCTTGGGGGACGGGCCGCAAGTGGATCTCTTCGGTCGCCTGACGGGTGCTTTGAATGCGCACTACGTACTCGCCCGATTCCCAAGCAATGCTCGCTGCAGCCTCGGTATGAACGAGCACCGGCGCTTCGCCGCGCAAGAGCTGCACCAGCGCCGCGGGCGGGATCGGCACGTGCGTGAAGCGCGCCAAGTTGCAGGCGTTGGCCGGCCCGCGTAGGAATTGTTTCTGCCGCAAATCGAAGAGCGCGAAGTTCTTGCCGTCCGAAGTGAGCGTCGACACCGTGGCACCGAACGGGCTCACGATGTCCAAGCGCAGTTTGTCCGGCGCGGCGACAACGTACAAAAGACTTCCGCGCAGGCGGCCTTGCGGGCCGAAATAGTCGAGCTTCGCGTCGCTGGTCAGCGCGCGACTACACGACGTCGTTGCGCGCATGCGGTCCAGGGCCGCTTGCGCGCTCGGAAATTGCGAAGCCGGAGGAGGCGCTGCACAACCGAGTGCGAGCAGCGCCAGAGCCCACCAATGCCTAGCCACGCAGTGCGTCCAGCAGATCCAGATCCGGGTGAGGAAGCGTGAGCTGCGTGGCAACCAAGCCGATTTCGTACTCTTCACACAGCTTGGCCAAGCCCGCACCGTCGATCACGGACACCGGGCTCGCGCCGGGGGCCGCGGCTTCTTCGCGCGCGCCGCTCAGCACTTGGCCGGTCGTGATGATGAGGCCCGCAAGAGCCGGACCGTAGTGGTGCAACGCACCGCGCAGCTCGGTCACGCGCTCGCGCCCGACCTCGCGACCGTCACGGCGCAGCACGACTGCCGTGCGCACATCCCCCGAAGGACCGCGCGCCTTACCGGAGAGGTGCAGCTCCGCGCCATGCAAGCCCGGGCGACGCACCTGCGTGAGCTCGGAGAACCCCATGCGTTCCAGCACCAAAGTGAGCAGCTCACCCAAACCGCGGTGCGACAGATCCTGAAGCGAGCGCGCGAAGGTCCGGCGCAAGACTTCGCGGTAGCGCTCAGCCGTTTGCAGCAAATCGCGTTCGAGGCGCATGAGCTCCCCGTCCAATTGCCACTCGGTCAAGCCGATGCGATTGGCGGAGATGCGGAAGCGCGGCCGTTGACCACGAGCAGCGGCGCGCGTGTTGTCAGCGCGTGCGGCGGCCAAGAGCAGGCCTTGCGAGGCCACCTGATCCTGCGCGAGGCGACCGCGGCGTTGGGCCGCTTCCGTGAGCGTCTGGGCAGCGACCGGACCGCGACCGCGGTCGAAGCCGAGGAGCAAAGATTCGACGGCATCCGCCAAGTCTTTGCCGACGAGATCGTCCATCGGCGTGTCGCGATCCGTACGCGGACGGTCATCGCGCGCGGCGCGGTCGTCGCGGCGCGGGCCGCGATCACGCTCGCCACCGCGATCACGCTCGCCACCGCGATCGCCACCACGGTCACGGTCAGCACCGCGATCGCGATCTGCGTTGCGATCCGGGCCGCGCTCAGCACGCTGACGCTCGGGACGCGGCTCAGCCGAACCGCGCGCTTCGAGCTCTTGCGCGAGTTCGGGCGACAGCACCGCGGGCGCATCCGACACGGTGTAAGACGGCAAATCATCGCCGCCGCGCTCGTCACCCGGGCGACCGCGACCCCGACGGCGACGACGACGACGCGAACCGTTCGGGTCATCCGCCGCCGCAGCAGCCTTGGTGGCATCGGTTTGCGGAGCGGCATCCGACGGGCCGCCGAAGATCGGCTCGTCATCATCGTCTTCTGAGGCGAAGAGCTCCGTCGCGTGAGCCGCGAGTTCAGCGCGTGAACGCTCGCCCTCGTCAGGAGCACGGCCGCTCTCTTCGTCGTCGAAGGTGACGTGCGAAGCGTGCGGCGAGCTGGAAGCCTCCGACGGCGCGTCCTCGGCCGTGTCGACTTCCGGTTCACCCGAGTAACCTTGGGCGGCCAGGCGCTCGAGGGCGGGCGTGCGATCCGCCAGGCCCTTTTCGATCATCGCCGGGTCCCACTCGCGCAGCGCGAACACGCCGGGCTTGATGCGCACCAGCGGATTCTCTTTGTCGCCCTTCTTCACCAGCGCAGCAAGACGCGCGCCCATCGTGACTTCGGGACTCTTGCCAACGTGACTGAGCAGATTCTTCTCAATCGCTACGTCGGTGATTTCTTTATAATGGAGTGGTTTCCCTACGAGGCGCAAAACCTGCGCCGCGG
>JBDTJC010000217.1:0-22702 GCA_039936055.1 Polyangiaceae bacterium
GATCCGCGATTTCGGAAAGCGCCATCGGATCATGGCGCAGCACGGGCACCACCACGGGCTGCCCGGTGGCGGCCACGCGCCCGGCCGCGCCCGCCGAATAGCGCGGGCGAAACGCGTCCGGATCCAATCCGTGCGAGGCATCCACCGTGAGCGCGCGGGCCGCGGTATCAGCTGAGTACACCACTGAGCGGCCCGCGCCGAGCCGACGCTCGAGCACTCGCAAGGCACCGCCGAGGCGGGCCTCCAGCGCGCCCGCCGCAGCCAGCTCACGCCCGACCTCCGCCACCGCTATCAGCACCTCCGGCGACGGGCCAGAGGGCGGCGAACTGGTTGAGAACACGCGGAGCAGCATGACAGAGGGCCTGGCTCGCATCAACGAGTCAGCCCGGGTTGCTTCACGGGGTAGCCATTCGCGTTCCTGGGTCTGCGTGCCCCGATCCGTGAAGCCGAGGCCACGCGGAGGGCGCTGTGCGGGGTGGCGTAGCTGAGCAAGGTCCCGCCATCCCCGGTGAACTACGGCGCTGCAGCCACCTGCGCTAGAAGCAATGTGGAACTTCTTGCTCGCACACCCCAAAGCCGGCTGCTGCCTATTTGCGGCGTTTTCTGGTGGGCGTGCTGGGCGGCAGGCTCTGCTTACACTTCAGCATTGCTTCAAACGGGTCGACGCGGCGCTTCGCCAACACGCGTTTCGCGCTGCGCACGTTGAACACCTCCGGTTTGAACCGCGGCGTCAAATCTTCCCATGCCACCGGCAAGGCGATGCCAGCGCCTTCACGTGCGCGAGAGGAGTACGGTGCAACGAACGTGGCGCCACGGCCATTGCGCAGGTAATCGATGAAGATCTTGCCCGTGCGTTTGGCCTTTGACATCGTCGCGACGTAGCGCTCCGGCGCACGCGCCGTGAGTTCTTCGGCTAACCCGCGGCAGAAGTCTTTGACGCTATCCCAGTCCCACTCCCCGCTCGGCGTAATCGGCACCGTGACGTGGAGGCCCTTACCACCCGTCGTCTTCACCCAGCTCTTCAGCTGGTGCTCTTCCAACAACACCCGAAGCGCCTTGGCTCCAACGATGACTTCCTTGAAATCAACGTCCGGTGCCGGATCTAGGTCGAAAACTAGGCGATCGGGGTGTTCTGCGTCAGCGGCGAGCGCACCCCAGATGTGCAGTTCGAGCGCGCCCATTTGCACGAGCGCTTGCAAACCGCGTGCGTCTGCGATCGCCGCGTACTCGCTCGAACCGTCCGACGAGGGCGCCTGCACGCGAATCAACCCCTCCCCTAACGAGTCACCTGGGTGCTTCTGAAAGAAGCACTGTTTGGCGCGACCTTCCGGGCAGCGCAGCAGCGTGAGCGGGCGGTTCACCACGTGCGGCAGCATCAGCTGTGCAACTAGTGCGTAGTACTCCGCGAGCTCACGTTTCGTCAGACCGAGCTCCGGATACAAGATTCTATCTGGGTGACTGAGCGCGGCGGGTGCGGCGTTCGCGCTCCTTGCATGCGGCTGCGCCTTGCGGCGCGACGCGACCGTACGCGGTTGCTCGAGCACCACGTCCTTGGCGGGCTTATCCTCGCGCAGACCCTTGAACGTGGGGTGCCGCAGCAAGCCATCCTGCGTGATACCCGTATACGCGACTTCCGCGACCAACTTCGGCTTCACCCAATGCGCGCCGCGGAGGTCCGCGCCGCTCGGCGCCTGCTCCAACTTCGGCTTCTGGATCTCCAGCGGACCGAGCCGCTCATGTAAGTCCTTCAATGAGCGCTCATTGAAGCCCGTGCCCACCTTTCCCGAGTAAACGACGCTTTTGTGCTTACGCACGCCGAGTAAGAGCGCGCCCAGGTGCGAGCGCGAGCCGCCCGGCTCGGTGTAGCCGACGATCACGAATTCTTGGCGCGCCAGGCTCTTGCTCTTCTGCCAATCCTTGCCACGACCGGGACGGTAGCTTGAGTCCGCCCGCTTGGAGACCACCCCTTCCAAGCCGAGTTTGGCCGCGTGCGCGAAGAACTTCGCACCATTGCCAACGACGTGCTCGCTGTAGCGCAGTATTTCCAGAGTCTTCTTTGGCAAGGCAACCAGTAGCTCTTTGAGCTTCGCTTTGCGCGCGAGCAGCGTTGCTGGACGCAGATCGAAGCCGTTCCAATGTAGCAAATCGAACGCATAATACGCGAGCCTTGCTTGCGCTCTGCCGCTGAACGAATTCTGCAGCAGCTGAAAGTCGCTCAGGCCCTTGCTGTCGAGCGCGACGAATTCACCGTCGAGTACGGCGTTCTGCACATCCAGCTGCGCGAGCGCGGCTGCCAAACTCGGCATGCGTTCGGTCCAATCCTCACCGTTTCGAGTGAGCAGCTGAACCGTGCCGTCGGCAATCCGCGCGAGCACGCGGTAGCCGTCAAACTTCACCTCGTGCACGAATTGCTCTTGCGTCGGGGTTTCAGCGACCAGAGTGGCCAGCTCCGGTTCGACGGTGCGCAGCATCGAAGCGCGCACCGCGCCTGGCACGGACGCGCTTCCGGTTGGCGCCGCCGGTGTTCGCTTGCCGGTCATTTTGGCGGCCTTCGCCGCCCTCTTCGGATGCCAGACCGACTTCTTCGAGGCGGCGATGGCTTTCAAATCACGGCCCGTGGTCACGCTCTTGCTCTCATCCTCGAGCAGGGAGCTATCGCCTGGGCGGGCCGCGTCATCCTGAGCCTTGAATAGCAACCAAATCTTTTGCTTCGCACCGCCACGTTGGGTGCGCACAAGATGCCATGCGCCGGTCAGCTTCTGCCCGTGCAGTTCAAAGTTAAGGTGGCCTTTTTTGTAGCCCTGCTCCGCATCCCCTTCTGGTTCCCAAGTGCCTTGGTCCCACAACATCACCGTGCCGCCGCCGTAGGCGTCGGCTGGAATGGTGCCTTCGAAGCCTCCGTACTCGATGGGGTGGTCCTCGGTCTGAACCGCGAGGCGCTTCACACCCGGGTCTAGTGTTGGTCCCTTGGGTACTGCCCAGCTGAGGAGAACACCCCCGAGTTCGAGTCGGAAGTCGTAGTGGAGATGGCTGGCGTCGTGCTTTTGAATGACGTAACTGCGCCCAGTCTTGCCTCGGGTTTTGCCCGAGGGCTCACTGGTGCGCGCAAAGTCGCGCATCTTCCGATATTTCGCGAGGGTCATGCGGGGCTCCAATCGAACGGATTTAGGCCGACTTTCGATGTGCGGCAGCGTGTTTGGTGCTGGCCGCGCGCTTCTTGTGCGTCGGCTTGGCTTCGGCGACGCGCGCATCTCGCTTTGCCTTCTTGTGGCCATGCCCTGGCTGCATGCTCTGCTGCAGCAAAGCAACCAAGTCCACCACCTTTGCGGCCTTCGGCGCGCGCGGCGTCTTGCTTGGCCCCTCCGACAACGCGTTCACTTCCCCGGCCTTGGCGCGCGAGTGGATCATGGCCAATAGATCCGTGCGATAGTCGTCGCGGTACTTCTCGGGCTGCCACTTGCCGACCATGCCGGACACCAGCTTTTCGGCCATATCCAGTTCTTTTGGCGTGATGCCCAGCTTCTTTAAGTTTGCTTCCGGTAGCTCGAGATCGCTCGTGTCACGCAGCTCATCTGCGAAACGCAGCACCAACAACGACAGCGCCCTGCCGTGCGGGATCACTGCACACAAGTGCTGTCGGCTGCGCAACACCAGCTTGGCTATGCCCGCTTTGCCCGAGCGCTTCATCGCCTCGCGCAGCAGTGCGTACGACTTCTTGCCATACTTTTCCGGCACAACGACGTACGGCTTGTCGATGTAGTGCGGGTCGATTTCGGACAGCTCCACGAAGTCCAAGATGTCGATCTGGTGGGTAGCTTTTGGGTTCGCTTCGGCGAAATCATGGTCCGTCAGCACGACGTACTTGCCCGGGTCGGACTCATAGCCTTTGACCGTGTCCTCCCATCTCACTTCTTTGCCGGTCTTTTTGTTGATTCGCTCGTAGCCAACGGGCGAGAAATCCCGCTTGTCCAGCAGCGTCAGCGACAGCTCGTTGGACTCTTCGGCTGCATGCAAAATAACCGGGATCTGCACCAACCCGAAGCCCAAGCTTCCACTCCAAATTGCTCTCGCCATGCCCGCGCGGTGCAGCCTCCGTGCCAAGCGAAAGACAGGGCGGATCGCACGCAGTCACGCGCTTCGCGCAGTCCGCCGCCGGTGGCAAGAATGCGCCAAGGAGGCGATTGGGACGTCGCACTTTTGCCACACCGTACCGCTTGACGGCAAAGCGAAACGGCGCGCTCGGCGGGCTCGCCATCCACACGGTTAACTACCCGATGCCGTCGCAGTTTACGATGACGTTGCCGATTTGGCCTCGAACTTGACGGGTCCCATCTTCTCGAGCGGCACGGCCTTGTCGTCCGGCGTGATCCGCGAGCCGTAGCGCTTCGCGTACACTTGAGTGAATTCCGCGCCGACGAGCAGCACCTGAGACGAGTAGTAAACCCAGATCACGAGCGCGACGATCGAGCCCGCGGCGCCATAAGCCGAGGACACTCCCGCACTGCCCAGGTAAATCCCCAGGCCGAATTTACCCAAGGTGAACAGCGCTGCGGTGACCGCTGAGCCGACCCAAACGTCACGCCACTTGATGTGCACGTCCGGAAGCGTCTTGAACATGAGGGCGAACAGCACCGTGACCACGGCCAAGGAGATGCAGAAGTTCAACACTCGCCAAACGAACGCGCCGCCCGGCAGCGAGCTTGCAAATACCTGCCCCACCCACGTCAACCCCGCACTCACCACCAACGAGACGAGCAGCAGGAAGGAGACGACGACCACCATAGTGAACGAGAAAAAGCGGTCCTTCACGATGCCCCAGATCCCGCGACCAGGCTTGGGCGCGACTTCCCAGACCGTGTTCAAGGCTGATTGCAGTTCACCGAACACGCCGGACGCACCGAACAGCAGCACGATCAAACCGACAATGATGCTGACCACGCCGGAGCCCGGCGCGCGGGCATTCTTGGCGATCGATTCGATTGCGCCCGCGGCACCCGCGCCGACGACTCCCGATAACTGCCCGGAGATGTGCTGACGCGCAGCTTCTTCGCCAAAGGCGAGGCCCGCCACCGCCACCGCCAGGATGATCAGCGGAGCGATGGACAGCAGCGTCCAGTACGCGAGCGAGGCGGCGAGGCGCGTGACGTTGTCTTCATCCCAGGCCGTCAGCGTGTCCTTGATCACCTGATAAGGTCCGCTGTCCTTGAGCGATTTCATCGTAGGCGCTGCTAGTGCAACATTCGTGCAAGGCGACGGGAACGTCATTGTCGACACACGAACTCAATACCCGACGGCCAACGCGCCTCAATTGAGCGCGGCTGACACACCACACTCGGCGTTTGCGTGTGGCGGTTCAGTGTGTGGGTAGTCGCTCGCAGCGCGCGGCGGTCCGAGCCGTTTTTATCGGCGTTTCGCGGTGCGGGTCAGTGCACCGACCAAGAGCACAGGTGCGCTTTACCGCCGCTGTCACCACCAGCCACGATGCGCCCGTTCACGGCCATCAGCGAGGTGAACTTGTGGACGCCCGCGCATGAGCTCGGCGTCGCGCCCTTGCTGCTGTCGTAGAGCACGGTGCCGTCTTCGCCGTCGTAGGCGTTGAGGGCCGAGCCATTCAGGTACCAGACGACCGGGTCGGCGCTGCCGGCGCTGTTGGTCGCGATGGGCGCGCGTTTCGGCGTGTCACCGCCGCCGATGCCCGCGCACCACGCTTTGGACGGTACCGGCGCGGTGTCGGGCGTCATCGGCTTCAACAAGATCGACATCACCGAGCCGTTGTTCGTGCCATTCGGGCATTGCGAGCCGGCGCCAGTCGCCAGGGCGACGTGCACGCCGGACGGGGCCTGGTAAGCGGCAGGCGACGTGTACACTGACGCGCTAGTCGTGTCGGCAATGGCCATGTCCGCGAACTGTCCCAATGAGCCACCGAGGTTCGCTGCGTCGAGGAAGTAAACTCGCCCCGGCTTAGCGGGCGCGACGACGATGGTGGACGGCTTAGCCCCCGGTACGCTGACCACAGCCGGGCTCGCCGAGCCGAAATCTTGGTCATTCGAGTTCATCGGGCTCGCCCACTCGCTCGGGTAGAACAGGTTGACGGCGTCGTAGTGCGGTGTGCCCAGGGCCGTGATGCGCAGGATCTCCTCGCTATCGCTGCCGGTGTGATCGCCCTGGAGGCTCGTGTTTCCGGTCACAGCAAACACCCCGGTGCCGTCCGACGGCATGCCACCAGCGGCCCAGATCCCGGCTTGGCGGGCGTCGCGAGTCGCCCAAGCGCCGGTCTTCGTCGGATCCGCCACGTTCACACCGACGACCCAGCCGTGGTAGTCGCCAGCATCACCGCAGTACCCGCCGAAGCCGACGTACAGGATGCCGTTGACGAGCGACAACGCGCTGCGCTGATTCTGCACGTTCGACGGGAATGCCAGGCTTCCGGACTTGAGCTTCGATACGTCGACGGGCCAACCCGCGACCTCCGTGAGCGTATCCATGGCCGTCCCGGCGCCAGCAGCCCACTTGAGCGCGTGGATTTCATGGTGAGCGTCGGTCATCGCGGCAGCGACGTAAATCGTTTGCGTTGCCTCGTCGATGATGGGCGTGCTCACGATGCCGTGGTTCACCGGATCACTACCGCAAATGGGCGCATTGACGAGGTACCCGCCGATGTTGTGCAGCCCCTTCTGGGCGCCCGTCAGCTCGTCCAGCACGTACACGTCGTTCTCCGTGGTGGCTGCGAAGAAGCGCCCGGTGCCGGGCGTTGGGCCAGCGAGGAACACCGGGCTGCTGGTCAATTCACCATTAAAATTGGCTTTAAAATTCGCGTCCAGCGCCATCTTGGTCATCACGTTGGTTTTGGTCAGCGTCGGCGCCAGCCAATGTGAGGTGCGCGCGGTGTCAGCGCCACGCTGGGTGACCGACTCATTCATGCCCGTCGGTGCGGCGCCGGCCGTACCACTAGCGCCTGCCGTGCCGGCGCCAGACGCGCCTGCGGTGGCGGACGCGCCGCCCATACCGGTTGCGCCGCCTTGCGTCACTGAAGCGCCGGACGCGCCTGCTGCCCCGCTGGACCCGGGCTCGCCTGCCGTCGGCGCGGCACCGCCTTGTGCTGCGCCGGACGCGCCGCCCCCCGCCGACGCGCCCGCGCTTCCGCCGTCAGACGCCGAGCTCGAACAAGCCGCCGAAAGCAAAACGACGCTGCACAAAAAGACTCTGGACATGAGCAACTCCAAGGGCGTGTTCGACACGCTACACCCGTCAACCACTCCGAGTGGGGACATACCTTACCATTCCGGTATTGAATCCGTCCATGACACCCTGACGTTTGCGGGCGACCTCTTGCTTGCGCTCGCGCCACGCAAAGAGTGAGGCATATTATCACTCGGCGCGGCCATCGCACATCGTGTGCGCGTCACACACCGCTGGACATCGCTCATTGACTGAAGGTGATAAGGTAGATGCCTGATTTCAAGCTCACGCTAGCGATTGGTTGCTTCACTAGCGTACTCGCCGCTTGCGGCAGCACTGACGCGCCGCCCGGAAACGGCGCCGCGGGCGCGGAGCACGGCGGCGCGAGCGCGGGAGCAGCGGGCAGGGCCGGCGCGTTGGGCGGCGCGAGTGGCTCCGTCAACAGCGCGGCGGGCGCGAGCGCGGGCGGAACAGGGGGTGCAACCGGCGGCGCGAGCAGCGGTGGTACTGGCGGCGCGGCGCCCACGGTCATCTGCGCCCCCCCCGACGACGTGTTCTCACCCATCGCGATGCTGAGCCAAACGGGCTGCGTTGATGCAACGGATCCCAAGAAGCCCAGCGCGAGCGCGCAGACGTATGAAGTGAACAGCCCGCTGTGGTCGGACACCGCAGACAAAACCCGCGCCTTCGTGTTGCCCGCGGGCGGCAAGATTCACGTTCGCGACTGCAGCGCGGACCCGAGCGCTTGCCCGAACGGCACGCAAGACGACGGGCGCTGGGAGTTCCCCGTCGGCAGCGTCATGTACAAGACCTTCGCCTTCGACGGGAAGCTCGTGGAAACGCGGCTGTTGATGCATCTCGATGCCACGAACTGGGTGGGTTACAGCTACATGTGGAACGAAGCGCAAACCGACGCCACGGTCGCCGACTCAGCCGGCGCCGATACCATGTTCAACACCGGAACGCGCACCGTCCCCTGGCACTACCCAAGCCAAATGGACTGCCTGAACTGTCACAACAACGCGGGAGGTTCCACGTTGGGCCCAGAAACCGCGCAGATGAATCGCGTTGTCGGTGACATGAACCAAATCGACAAGCTGGCGGCTGCACAGGTGTTCGACACAGCGCCCACGCAGCCGTACAAGGCAGCGCTCGTCACTCCGTACACGAGCCAAGCCGGAAGCCCGACCGCGACGGCCACCGTGGAGCAAAAGGCGCGCTCGTACCTGCACGCCAATTGTGGCTTCTGCCACCGCCCGGGTGGCAACTACGCGAACTTCGACTTCCGCTACGACACCGCGTTCAAAGACATGAACCTATGCAACGCTGACGCGAAGAAGGGCGCCATCGCCAACGCGCCCGGAAAGACCAAAATCTTGGTCCCGGGCAGCCCGACGGACTCGGTCATGTGGCTGCGCATGAACGAGCCCGATCCGTTGAAGGGCCGCATGCCCCGGGTGGCATCATTCGTGGTCGATAAGGATGGCACCGGCGTGGTCGGTGATTGGATTACGTCCCTCACCGCCTGCCCGTGAGGCTGCCTGCGGCTGCCTCGCTCAACCGGTGGTGCTAGTGCTCGTTCTCACCCCATTGAGCGGCGCAGGATTTTCCCGCGCTGCACAGAAATCAGCGCGTAAATTCGCGGTAACGCAGGGTCAGCGGGATGAGCTGCCCGTGCGCGGCAGCGCGCGCTTCGCGAATCAGATCATGCTTGGGTGACAAGCCGCATGCAGGGTCCGTGGCTGCGGCATCGCCCGTGAGGTGGAAGGCTTGGCAGCGGCAGCCCCCAAAATCCACCGTGCGGCGTTCGCAGCTTTGACAGGGCTCGGGCATCCAAGCTTCGCCGCGGAACACCGCAAACCCAGGGGATTCATGCCAGATTTCGTGCAGCGAATGCTCCTGGACGTTGTCGAACGTGAGCCCGGGGAGCGTGTGCGCCAAGTGGCAGGGCAGCGCCAGGCCGTCCGGGCTGACCAACAAGTAGCGCTTACCCCACCCGCTCATGCAAGCCTTCGGGCGGTCCGAATAGTAATCCGGCAACACGAACAAGAGTTCGATCTTACCCTTCAACCGCTCACGCGCCGCACGCGCGACTTCACGCGCGTCATCCAGCTGGGCCTGGCTCGGCAACAGCGCGCTGCGATTGGTCAGCGCCCAAGCCAAATACTGCGTATTGGCGAGTTCCAGGCGGTCCACTTGCATGCGCTCGGCGAGCGCGATCATGTCCGCGACTCGGCTCAAGTTCTGGCGATGCAGCACGATGTTGAGCGTCAGTGGCAGCCCGAGGTCCTTTACCCAAGACATCACCTCCAGCTTCTGCGCGAAGGATTCACGGCCCGCGATGCGATCCGAATCAGCGGCCAGTACGTCTTGCAGAGACACTTGCACGCTGCTGAGCCCTGCATCGCGCAGACGCAGTAAGCGCTCGCGCGTCAGCGGCAAACCGCTCGTGATCAAATTGCTGTAGAAATCGAGCGCCGCCGCGCCTTCCACCAGCTGTTCGAGGTCTTTTCGGAGCAGCGGCTCACCGCCGCTCAAGTTGAGTTGCAGCGCGCCGAGCTCGGCCGCTTCTTTGAACACACGCAGCCAGTCCGCCGTCTGCAGCCGATCCGGGTGAGCGGCGAGATCAGTCGGGTTCGAGCAATAGACGCAGCGCAGCGGGCAGAGGTAAGTCAGCTCGGCAATGAGCGTGTACAGGCGGTCGTCATCAGTCACGGCTCGGCCTGAATCAGCCCGCGATCGAGCAAGGTGTGCACGAACGCCAACACTTCCGCCTGCACCTTGGCCTGGTCAGACTGAAACTCCAGCGTGAGCGTGGCAATGATGCTCGAGAGCGTTTGCTCACCCGTGCACAGCTTCAGGATGGCCGCGCCCGTCGGATTCAGCAGCAGCCCTTTTTCCGGGTAGAGCAGGATGTATTTGCCGGTCTTCTGATCCAGGCGCAGCTTGGTTTTGGGCGCCAGCTTGGGCTTGAGCTCCAGGCTCAACGCTGGGCGCACCGACTCACTCACGGCGTCTCCGCAGTGCTTGGAACGTACGCCGCCTGCACGCAATCGAGCAGGTGCCACAGGATTTCGGTCTTCCGAATCAGGGCGGCAACGCAGCGCTCTTGCAGCTCGTACGTCATGGCGTTAGCGACGACAAAGCTGATGGCCTCCGCGGAATCCTTGGCGGCGCGCGGTACGCGCGAGCGGAAGTACGCGAGCATGTCCGCGTCCACCCACGGGTAGTGCTCTTCCCAGGCTGTAATACGCCGGCTCATCAAATCAGGCGCGAAAAATTCGGTCAAAGAAGACGCGACGGCTTCGACCAAGCTGCGTTCGCGCACCAGGGTGACGTACGCGTCACACGCGAATCTGACACCCGGCAGCACGGTGCCCAAGCCCTCTACCTCCGTGCGCGACAGGCCCACGCCCTCGGCGAGGCGTAGCCAGAGCGCGAGCCCGCCCTCCCCGGGCGCGTCACCATCGTGATCGCGAATGCGGCGAATCCACGCGCGGCGAAACACCGGATCCTCCGACTTGGACAGGATGATCGCGTCTTTGATCGGGATGCGCGTCTGATAATAGAAGCGATTGAGCACCCATTGCTGCAGCTGCGCTCGAGTCAGCTTGCCCTGGTGCATCAACTGGTGAACGCGGTGCGCGTCGTGGTAACGGCTTGCGCCTTCACGCCGCAGCCACTCCACGAACTCATCCCGCGGCAACGGAGCGCGCTCGCTCACAGCGAGAACTCCATTCCGTCGAACGCGACCTCAACGCCGGCGGCGTTCACCGTGGCTCGCTCAGCGGAGTCCTCACGCAGCATCGGGTTCGAGTTGTTGATGTGGATCAACACGCGCCGCGCCTGGCTGAGCTCCGCCAAAAACCGCAGGCTGCCTTGTGGGCCCCCAATCGGCCAATGCGCCATGTCTTCGGCGCGGCTCTTGGAGGCGCCCAGCGCGATCAACTCGTCACTCGACCAGAAGGTGCCGTCGAAGAACACGGCATCGGCGCCGGCGACGGCCGCGACGATGGCCGCAGAGCAGGCACCCGCTGCGGGGATGTAAGCCAAAGCTTTGTTGGTCCTCGTTTCGCGGATCAACACGCCAATGTTGTCGCCTGGGTCCGGCTTGGCTTGGTCCAGGTGCAGCGCAGCTTTGCCGGGCGCGTGAAACGCGCGCAGCGTGAGCCCGCTGGCCGTGCCGTTGAGCAGATTTAGCGGCTGCGCGTCGCCATCCAGCGGCAGCGTGTGCCAAGTGGTGTGACCGGGGAAGCGCGTCAGCGTGCGGTACACGACGTTGCCTTCGGTGAAGCCGCTCTGAACGCGCTCCGTCGCGTACAGCGCGAGCGGCTGCGACTCGCGCAGCGAGAGCAAGCCCAGTAGGTGATCGAGATCACCGTTAGTGAGCACGATGCCTTGAATCGGTGTGTCACGCTGGGAGCGTGGGTGGAGCTTGGCGAAGCTCTCAATCTGCTGACGTATCTCAGGGGACGCGTTGAGCAGGAACCACGAGTCACCGTCAGCGCTGACGGCTACAGACTCTTGAGTGCGAGGCAGCGCGTTGATAGTCCCACGCCGAACACCTACACAATTTGGGCATCCGCAATTCCACTGCGGGAACCCGCCACCGGCGGCAGAGCCCAAAACACGAATCAGCACACAAAACCTCCGGGCCGCCGCTCAACGAACTGAAGTGGAGCGACGGAACAACAACCGCTGTGACGACTCACAGGCCGTTGTCGTCTTCTCCCTGGTACGAGCCAATTTCCGCGCTCATGTCGATCTCTTCGAAAGCCGGCGTTTCCCAGTTCATGGTCGGACCCTTTCAAGGTGGAAAACCAAACGGCCTTCCTATGAGTACATAAAATAGCGTGCTCAAAGCCCACGGTCAAGGCTGATAACATTCGGAAACTGTTATCAAAACCGCCACAAACCGCGTGCAAGAAAGAACGATTGGGCGACCGGGACTGACCCTCTCGGCTCAACGGACGCGTCCTTTGCTGCCACCGAATGGCCGTTGCGAGTCAGAAAAAGAGCGCAATGGTGCCCAAGACGGTCAACGGAGGAGCCGCGCTGATGTGCGTCGCGGGCGCCGCCAGCGGCGTTCCCTGGCGCACGCTCCAATTTGAAACGTAGTACTCGAGGTCGTCAGCGTAGCGGCGCGCGAGCAGATTGTAGCCCTCCACTCCGACCTCCACTTGCTCGTAGCGCAGCGCGGCGTGCCCGTTGAGCAGATGATCGGCGGGGCCGATCATGCGATCGCTGAGGTGACGCCCGGCAAGGAACGTGTAGCCAAGGCCGACCCGACCCCCGAGTGGCTTGCCGCGCACCGAGGCCAAAGGACCGTGCGCGCTGACATCAGCACGAAAAAGCAGCGGCGGGATGTTCGGCACGTAGTGGGAGATGCCGGGCGCGAGCGTCGTGAATGTAGCGGACGAAACCGAGCCAGCCAAGGACGCGAGCAGCCACGGCGCCGGCTTGGCGACGGCGGAAGCGACGAAGCCGCGCCGAATGCTGGCGCCCTCCGTCGTGAAGCCGCCGGAAGTTGCTTCGAACACTAGTTCGTTGGCGACGCGCGTTTCGAACGCCGAGAACGTGAATGTGTAGCGCTCATGCGGGGTGCGCGCGCGGAAGCCGGCCTCGTACGAGCGCACCTTGGAGAAAGGCGTTGCGCCTTCACGAATGCTCGGCCCCTCACCCGAGATACCGGCAGAAGTGGCGACGTTGGCCGTTGCTTCGAGTGACCGAAAGCCTTCGCCGTAGGATACGACCGCCGTCAGCGCGGGGACCACGTCATACTCCGCGGTTACGCGCGGGCTTACCGCGACGCCCTGCGCGGCGCGATTCGAGCCAGGCAACGCGCCGGGCAGCGCTTGCGCAGGTGGCACGTCATAGCCCAGGCGATCGTTGACCGTGACGCCGATCAGGTCTGCGCGCACGCCGCCGGAGAGCCGCACCTTCTTCCAGAAGTGCAAGCCGAGATCCAAGTACGCACCAGCATCCAAAGTATCCAGACCCGAATCCAACCGGCGATCCCAAACCGCGAGGGAGCCGGGCGTAACCAGACTCTTGGTTTGGTCTGTATGTCCGACGCGTACGCTAGCGCCCGGTTCAATGGACGCCTCGAGGAAGCTCGTTAGTCGCTGCGGGGCCGCGTGCAACCGGGAGACCACGCCCACCGCCGATTCGCGATTCGTGGTTTCCCATAAGTCACCCGCGCCGCCTGCGAGTTCGGGGTCGAGCGCCGAACTCAGCACGTTGCCCGTGTAGTTCTGACGCGCCAAGAAGTTCGTCCACATCACCCACGGTGCGAGTTCGAAGTGCGCGCCGCCCGCGGTCACGGTGTCGAGATCCGCGCTGAGGATCACCCGCGAACTCTGCACTCCTTGGCTGTCCGTGAAGTACGGGTAGCGATCGTAGAAGCCGATGGCACCCGAATCGACGTCTGACTCGCGCACGAGGCCGGGCAGCTTGGCGCGCGCTCCGTACGCGGTAGCGAGCAGGCGCAAATGACTATCTGCACCTAAATCTAGCCCGTATTGCGCATTCAGCGTGCCAGACTGCGAGGCTCGTTGCTCACCGAAACCATCGCTCTTGCGCAGTGAAAACGCGACGAAGGTTTGTTCGTCGAAGCCTTCGGGCGCCGCGATACCGACGATGCGTGCTTGGTTGAACGAGCCGTAGCTGGCCTTCAGCTCGTTCTTGCGCTCGGTGACGCCTAAGTCGAAGTACGCGCTGCCGACGATGGCCGTGTCACCTTGACGCGGGTCATACGGGCCTTCCAGCACGCGGATGCTACGCACGACTTCAGGGATGATGAAGTTGGCATCCGCATACCCCTGCCCCTGCACGTGCACAGGGCTATTGATGGGCACATTGCCAACCCGCATCTCGATACCCGAGCCGTGCTCGAGATCGAAGCCACGCAGGTACACGTCATTGCCCAGCCCCTCACCGTCTTCGTGGTCCACGAAGAAGCCCGGCGCGGCAGACAGCATTTCGCTGGCTTGTTGGTGCGGGGACGCATCCAAGAGCTCGCGCTTGATGCGGATGTCCCCTATCCCGCGCGGGGACGACCAACGTTTGCCACGCACTTCGATGGTGAGCGCGTAGTCCTCGTCTTGTTCGTCGGCGTCAACGGGCTTCGGCGGTGACTCGACTGCGTCGGCAGCCGGAACCGGAGCCGGCGTCGCGCGTGGGACAGCGGACGCGGCTGCAATGAGCGGCGTCGGCTCGCCGGCGGGCGTCGGCGGATGAAAGACGACCACGTATTCGACGCGCGAACGGAACGGGCGCCCATCGCGCGTCGAGGGCCGAAATCGCGCGGCTTTGACGGCATCAACCGCGGCGACGTCGAAGCTCGACGGAGCATCCGCCGGCAAACGCGAAGCCACGATTGCCGACTCCACGTGTCCCGTTTCGTCGACGACCAATGCCACGGCGACTTGCACCTCGAGCGCCGGCGCGTCAGCGGGGTAGGCCGGCTGCACCAGCGCCTCGGGTTCTGCAACGACTACATCAGCGTGCGCCAAGCGCGCCGTGAGCACGCCTGCGACAGCGAGCAGCCAGCTCGAGTGCGCGAAGAAGCGCCTCACGTCAACACGAATTGGCCAACCAGACCTGTCACCTTGCCCTGTTTATCGGTCGTGGTGTCGCCGTCTACATCAGACGTGAACTGATAGGCGCCTTCGACGGCCGGCGTGTCGAACGTCACGCTCACACTGTCCCCTGGATCGATGGCAGGGATCTTGGCTTCATCCGGGAAACACGAGGTCTGAGAACAAGCTGCCGGCAACCCAGACGGAATGCAAGTGACCACAAAGCTGTGCGGTTCCTTACCAACGTTCGTGACCGTGAGCTTCACCGTGCTCGAATTTTCTACGGTAATGTTCCGTTGCGTCGAGCCGCTGCCGGGCGCACCAACGGCAAACGCCGTATCACTCACCGTGAGTAGTACGGTCATCGTCCCGCCGACCGTGCCGTCCTGGTCGTCAGGTTGGCAGCTATTGTCGTGGTCTTTCGCGTCGCTGCTGCACGCGCTCGGCAGCGCGAGCGCGAACCCCAAGAAAAGAAGCCAGCAACCCTTGTTCATGGCCTGGAAGCTAGCGGCCTCGCCATCGCCTGGGTATCGGGCAAATGCCGGATACGCACGGGGGCGCTTAGGCGAGTGTGCTATGAATTGCAGGGAATTTTCGTGGCGCCGCGCAGACCATGGCCTGCTCTCGTGTACGTGCTCCTCGGCTTGCTCGCCGGGGCGACGTACGTCGCGTTCGACCTCGTTTCCGAAGCAAAGCTGAAGGCTGGGACGCTCACCGGGTTCCTGGCGGACGCGCACTCAATCGTCGACCACTTGATTCCGGTGCTCGCTGGAGCGCTGGTCGGCCTCTCCGTTTACCACCTGCGGCTGCGGGCTCGGCTGGCTGCCGCGGAGGAGGCGGCGGGGCGCGCTGAGGCCTTACGAGTACGGCTGCTTCGGGTGGAGCGCGATCAGGCAGTGTGGGTCTTGGCGGCCGCCGTGCTGCACGAATTGAACAACCCGCTCCACGCCCTCGGCTTGTTGCTGGACGAATATCAAGCCACCGTCGATGACGCCGCGCAGCGCGCGAGGCTCGTCGAACGAGCGCACGCGCAGGTGCGACGCGCACTCGTGCACCTCGATACGTTGCGGTCCATGCAAGGCAACGGCGAGCCCGAAGGCCAGCAGGTGGCGCTAGACGAAGTCATTGCTGGGCTCGCCGACGACGCGAGCGCGCTCGGAAAAACGGACGGGGTGGTGGTGCGCGCCGAATGCGCGGCGCCCGTCATGGTCAGCGCAGACCCCAGCTACTTACGCGCTATTCTGGAGAACTTGCTCGACAACAGCTTGCATTCACTGCGCTCCGCGAGCGGCGGCACCGTGACGGTGAAGCTCACGACAGAGGCCGGTCGCGCCATCGTGAGCGTGTCAGACGATGGCCCCGCGTTAGACGCAAGCGTGCGGGACACCCTGTTCGACCCGCTGCGTACCACGAAGCGACACGGTCTCGGCTTGGGCCTGCCCATCGCCAGAGCGCTCGCGCGCGCGATGCACGGGGATCTGCTGCTGCAGGACGGCGCACACAAGGCGTTCCGCTTAGAACTACCGCTCGGAGACAGCGCGTGACGCCCAAGAAGACCATCCTACTCGTCGAGGACGAGTTTGATACGCGCGAGCTGCTAGGGCGCGCGTTGGAACGAGCCGGCTACTTGTGCATCGCCGCCGAAACGGGGCCAGAAGCTCTGACAGCCGTAGGCACTGCGCCCACCATTGACCTCGTTGTGACGGACGTCGTCCTCGGCGCCGACAGCCGCGGCGGGCTGGATTTGATGACGGCGCTACGGGCGCTCGGCGTGCGAGCACCGGTGGTAGTGATCACCGCCTTCGCGGACGTAGAAAAGCTCAAATTCGCGCTCAATGAGGGCGCCGCGCACTTTTTGGAAAAGCCGTTCCGCGCGCCGCAACTGCTGGCAGTCATCGCGCGGGTGTTGGCCGATAGCCGACCGCTGAATGAAGCAGTGGATGAGCTACTCACGCGCGCACAACTCACCGAGAAAGAACGCGCAGTCGCGCGCCTGTTGCTGGAGGGCATGTCGAGCAACGAAATCGCCGAAGCGCACAAGAACAGCCCCAAAACGATTCGTCAGCACGTCAGCCAAATCTACGCCAAATGCGGCGTCGCCAGCCGCGCGCAGTTCTTTCGGCTCGCCTACTTGCGCTAGCTCAGTGCGCCGACCACGAGCACAGGTGCGAATCCGCGCCGACCACGATGCGGCCTTTGACGGCGATCGGTGACGTCCATTTGCGGATGTTCTCGCACTCGTCGTCGCTGGCGTAGATGACTTTGCCGGTGTCGCCATCGAGCGCTGTCAGGTGGCCGTCGCTGGTGTACCAGACCGTGGCGTTGTTCGTGCCGTCCGTCGTGGTAGCAATGGGCGCGGTAACTTGGCCTTCGAGCGGCGCGCACCACTCCAGCGCGGCCGAAGGAGGCGAACCGGGGGTCAGCAGCACCGAGACAATGGCCTGATTTTTGGGCCCATTTGCGCCGCATAGCGGAGCGTTGCTGGTGGAGAGCACGAAGTGCACCCCCTTGGCGGTCGTGTAGGAGGCGGGCACGGTGCGCACGCCCATCACGCTGCTCGAGACCTTGAAGTCGACGACTTGGCCGTTCATGCCGCCCAGATTGGAGCTGTTCAGCAGACCCTGAGGCAACGCCGGTAGAACGTGGCCCTCACTGCAGCGCGCCGGTGACCACGCCCCACGGCGAACCGCCGACCTGCACCTTCTTCTCGACCTCCCCGCGCGCGATGTCGACGATCGAAAGATCATCCGAAGAGCCGTTCGCGGTGTACAGGTATTTGCCGTCACTGCTGAGCGCAATGCCCCAAGGTCGCGCGCCCACCTTATCGATCAAATGATCGAATTCGCGCTTTGTGACGTCAATCACGGCGATCGCGCCGCCGCGCCCCGTGGATACGAAGAGCTGCTTCTCATCCGCAGACAGCACCATGCCCATGGGGCGCTCCCCTAGCGGCACTTTGGCCTCGATCTTGATCGTCGAGAGCGCCTTGTTGGAGCGCGGGTCGAACACGCTGAGCGTGCCACCGAACTCATTGCTGACGAACGCGCTGCTGCCGTCCTTGGTGAACACCACGTTGCGCGGCCGCATGCCAACCGGGATGTCCGCGAGGACTGTGAGCGTGCTGGTGTCCACGGCCGTTACCTTGCTGTCTCGCTCGGACGTCACGTACACGACCTTGCCATCCGGTCGCACCGTGACGCCTTCCGGCTCTTTGCCCACCGGCACCTTGCCCACGATCTTCGCGCTACCCATATCGAGCACGGCAAGCTCCGCGGTTTCCTCGTTGGACACGTACAGCGTTTTGCCGTCCTTGGAGATGTCGAACGTTTCCGGATCCTGCCCGCTGGGAAACGTGCGCACCAATTTGCGCGCGATCAGATCCACCACGCCGATACCATCTGCGCTGCGATCCGCCGGGGGCAACGTCGACTCGTCGACATTCGGGCCACCGCGCGGCGACCCCGACAGCGCAACATACAAGAAGCGCCCATCACGCGACACCTTCAACCCGCGCGGGCGCTTCCCCACCGGAATGCGCGCCTGAACGGCGGCTGTATCCGGGTCCACCACGACCACCTCACCGCTCGCCTCCGCACTCAAGTACAGGAACTTGGGATCCGGCTTGTGGTGACACGCAGCCAATAGAACGAGAGCAACCGGAAGCACGCGGTGCAGGAGCATTCCGCTGTCTTAGCAGAACCTGGCCATGCCTGGACTCGCTGGCTGAAAGCCACGGATTGAGGTGGGACCTACACGGACTGACCGGAACCACGTACTCCCAGCTTCGCCTTCGGTACGCCCGGGATGTCGAGCGGTCCGGGACACTCCGAACGCATGCGGCACGCGCCGCATTCCGCGCCGCGCCAGATACGCTCGAAGCGCGCCTGCGTTGCGTCCAACAGCGCATAGTCATCCGTGCTGATGCCCAATTCGAAGTTGCGGCGTCCCTCGCCTTTTGCACCCAGGCCGGCACCGGTAAAGTTCGCGCTGCCCAAGTACAAGTAGGAGCCGTCGACCGCGATCATCTTCAGGTGCACTCGTGGACAGTGACGCATTTGAAAGCGCGGAGGCACCAGCTCCTTGCTCTTTGCGAGTGACTCACGGAACGGGCGCGACGGGACGCCACCGTGCAGGATGCGCACCTCGACGTTGCGGCGAACGAGATCGGTAAGGCGCTCGGTGATCGATTGATATTGGCCGCGAGCGCGAGCCCGTGTGCCGACGGGCGCCTCGAGGCGAATGTCTTTGACGTTCGCCGTGCCGATCCAAACCGACACACGTGCCTGCGACAGCGCACCCAGAATCACCTTGTCGTAGTGGTCGATATCCGCCACGAGCGACACTCGCGCCTCACGTCGGCCATCATCCGGAGCGAGCGGGGGCTTGGGCATCGGCATCGCTACGGCGTGAGCATAGCGGAACGACTGGCGTCGCGCGAGCCGCTCCCGCACAATGGCCGGCGTGTCCGACCTGCTCTTCTTGTTTGCTCACGGCGCGGGCGCGCCGTCTTCGCACCCGTGGATGCAAGAGTGGGCGGAGCGCCTCGCCGCGCTCGGGGCCGTGGAGCGCTTCGACTATGCGTACATGCAAGGCAAGAGGCGCCCGCCGGATCCCGAGCCCGTGCTGATTCGCGCGCACCTGGCGGCTATCGATCAAGCGCTCGGGCGCCACCCGCATCACGAGTTGATCTTGATCGGCAAGAGCATGGGCTCACGCATCGGCTGCCACGCGGCTCTGGAGCGCGCCGTCTCTAAGATCGTGTGTCTGGGCTATCCGCTGCTGGCCCCTGGAAACTCGGGCAAAGTGCGCGACCAAGTATTGCTGGAGTTGGAGACGCCGCTCTTGTTCGTGCAAGGCACTCGCGACCCGCTCTGCCCACTGGAAGCGCTCGCGCCAGTGCGCCAAAAGATGAAAGCTCGCAACAAGCTGTTCGTTGTGGATGCTGGTGATCACTCGCTACAAGTCAGCAAGACTCAGCTCAAGGCGGCCGGGGAAGATCAAGCCGCGGTCGACGCGCGAATCCTGCACGTAATTCAGCACTTCGTGCGTGATTCACCGGGCTTTTCGGCGCCGCCACCGACCCCCTGACGAGCGCCTTCAGGCGCGCGGCAGGATCTCGAACGGCCGCATCATTTCGTTCGCGGCGTGTTCGAGCAAGTGGCAGTGCCATACGTAGCGACCGACGTAGCCTTCGAACTTCACGATGATGCGGGTGACAATTGCCGGATCGGCGCGCACGGTATCCTTCCAACCGAGTTCGTCGGCTTGCGGCAACACGCGCGCGTTGAGCAGCTTCATCGTGCCCTTGGTGAGGAACGTGTCTACGTCGAACTGCTGGCGATCCAAGATCTGGAAGCGCACCAGGTGCAGATGGATCGGGTGCACGTCGTCGGTCAAATTGACGAAGCTCCAGATTTCCGTATCACCGAGCGCGGGTTTCTCGGTGACGGGCTCGAGCCAACGCAGCCCGTTGAGCATCATCAACATGCGCGGCGTGTTGACCGTCGGCGGCGTGCCGCACGTTGGCTTGCCCGAGACTTTGATGTCTTGATACTGATTCAGCGTCAGCACGCGCGTCTTCGCCGCTGACCGTTCGGGCGTGCGGATCACCGGTCGCAGCTTGGCGGGCAGCGGCGCCTCGGCTTCCACTTTGGCCGTAGACACACGAAACTCCATCAAATCGAACGCTTGGCTCTTCAGCCGCGGGTGCGTGCCTGCAGCAGCGCTGAAATCGATCACGATGTCAGCACGTTCGGCGGGGCCCAACGTCAACTTCTTGAGTGGCGTAGGCGCGGCCAACAAGCCTTGGTCACTGCCCACCTGGTGAAAGGTCTGTTGGTTCGAGATCTCCAAATAGAGGAAGCGCGCATTCGAAGCGTTGACGATGCGAAACCGATAACGCCGCGGCTCGACTTCGAAATACGGAAACAGCTTGCCGTTCAGCAGAAACGTATCGCCGTACACCTCGGAAACCCAGGGCGCCTCCGGAATGCTGGAGGTGGGGTAACTGAGCTGCCCGTCTTCGTCGAACAGGCGATCGCAGATCACGAGCGGGACTTCTTGCGCGCCACTCGGCAGGTTCAGGGCAGCTTCGACCTCATCGCGGATCAGGAACATGCCGAACATACCGGCGTAGTGATTGAGCCGCTCGATGCCCATCGCGTGGTCGTGGTACCAGAGCGTGGTCGCGTCTTGTTGGTTCGGGTAGCGCACGACGCGCGATTTACCCTTGGTGAACCACTCCATCGGGTTTCCGTCGCTTTCCGGGGGCACCCGCGCGCCGTGCACATGCACGATGGTGCGCACGTCGGGCTGGCTGGCCTCGGCGCCACACAGCGTATGATCGACGGGCAAAAAGTGTTGCTCGGGCAGTTCGTTCTGCCACTCGATGAGCACCGGCTTGCCGCGCTCCATCTCCAACGTGGGCCCGGGCACCGTACCGCCGTAGCTCCAAGATCGCGTCGGCTTCAGGTCACGGTGCACCGGAAACCAGATCTCCTGCATGGCGATCTGAAAGTACGGGATCTGTTGGGTCGGGTCCTGCGGGTCAGGGCGCATACCGTCCGGCTTCGCGACGAGCAGAAGGGGCAAGGCGTCCACATAGCGGGTCAAACGCTCGGGATGCAGAGGGGCGACGGGAGGCGGCGCCGCGGCAGCGGCAAACTTCGCCCGCGCCACACTGGCGGGCAAAAACGGCGCACCGCTTTTGCGGGCGCCGCCTTTACACGACCACTGCCCACACAGGGCAGCAGCTATCAGAAAGTCACGTCGTTGGAGGGTCATCAGAAAAGTGGGAGCACCTAAGCCAGGCGCTCCCAACTCGGGGACACACTAGTTACGAAACATGTTTTGGATGGTGCCGGCGATCGTATCGAAGGAGCCGCCGGTTTGAATGCGCTGCCCGGCAAGCCAGTTGTCTTCCATGAACTTCAGGATCGAGGACTGATCCGTGAGGGTGTGGTCGATGTAATTCGGCTTGGCCAAGGGCGAGAGCACGAGCAGCGGCATGCGCGTGCCGTAGCCGCAGCGGCCCTGCGCGGCCTTACCGTCGTTGCCGAGCAACGGCGTCGTCGGAGAAGCACCGTTGTAGCCGGTGTTGCACACGCCCGCGCCGTTCAGGGCATCCGCAGCGCTAGCCGAGCGGTTCACGATTGGGGGCGCTTGATGATCGTACCAGCCGTCAGAGTCATCGTACGCGAAGATGATCGCCGTGCTGTCCCATTCGGGCGAGGCCTTGACCGCGTTCACGACACTGACAATGAAGTTCTGCTCGTCCACCGGGGTCGAGTAGCCGCCGTGACCGTCCTGGAAACCGGCTGCCTTCAAGTACGACACCGCGGGAAAGTTGCCAGCGTTGATCGCGTCGAAGAAGTCGTGCGAATCGTATTGGTGGTTCGCCGGATCCTTGGTGACACCATCCGCTTCCAACGTGTGACCAATCGCGGCGACCGAGCTCGGGCGCGCGTGGTTCGTGTTGGCCGTGGATTTGTAGTACTGAAACGGCTGGTGGTGCGGGATGTAGTCTGCAGACGTCGTGGGCGGCTGAGCCACCGTGGTCGACGAGCGGGCACAACCAGTGGTGCCGTTCGAGTTGGTCAGCGTCAAGTCGAAGCCGCCTTCGAAGAAGCCCCAGCTGATGTCCTTGGCGTTCAGCAAATCACCGATGTTCTTGCCGGCCATTAAGTTTTGGTCGCCGGCCGTGGAGCACACATCATACAGCGGGTCCGTGTCGCCAATCATGGTGAAGCCGCCGTTACCGTCAGCCACGACGTGAGTCGTACCCATCGTCGCCGGGTCCTTGTTTGTGTCCGAGAAGCCGTTGGTCTGACCGGAGATCAGGTTGATGGCGCCGGGCGTGGAAGGACCGAACACGGTGCTCCAGGAGTTGTCGTTCAGCGCGCCTTGTTGCGCGTAGTTCCAGAGCGCCGTGACGGTGTTGCCGT
>JBDTJC010000218.1:0-3898 GCA_039936055.1 Polyangiaceae bacterium
TGATTTTGCCTTTGGTTCCGGCCGTGCTCGCTGTCGTCGTCATGTTCGCTTTGATCCTCGCGGGGTCTCTCGGCGGCTACTGCGCGCCTGTTACTGGGTCGATGACCCGCGCCGCGTCTACCACGACCCGCGGGTGTTGCCAACGCAGCCGCGCAGAGCCGAAAAACTAGGCCCCAATGCCCTTCCCCGCGGGCGATTGTGCGAACCAAGTGAATTCGCTAACAACACCTAAGCCTAGATGAATATCGACTCGCCCCGTCAGACCGGGGCTGCTCTTGGCGTGCGTGCTGGTGGCGGTGTTGGTGAGCTACATCCCGGTTCTGGGCGGCCCGTTCGTTTGGGACGATCAACTCTTGATCGAGCAGTCCGTACTGGTTCGGGAGCTCCGACCCCTGAGTGAGTACCTCGGTCGCGGGTTCTGGCAGGCCGACGATCTACAAGTGAGTCGCAAGTACTATCGACCACTATCCATCTTGAGCCTGGCGCTCGACGAGAAGATCTACGCCGTCGCGTTCATCGCCTGGCTGGTTCATCTGCGACGAAAGCCCGAGCTACCATCGCTCGCCGCCTTGGCCCTGACCGCCACGGCACTCCTACTCGTTCTGCACCTGATCCCCCTGCCCCTCACAGGCAACTGGGCCGCGTTGCGAATGACCAAACCTGACAGTAACGCGACTGCCGACAGCAGGCCCAGCAGCCCCACGCGCGAAACCGCCAGCCTAGCCGGTGAAGCAGCACTCGCCGCAGATCTGGAGTCTCGCAAGTTGCTCTGGACGGTAACGCACTTCCCAGCCCGAAACCTAGCGGGAACGGGCGGCCCGTCAGAACAACCGAAGCTGCCCGCCCTTGTCCGTTGGCCGACGGAACGCGGTTTCGGTTTCGTTGCCCTGCGGGCGTTCGTCATTGATGGCGCCGTCGCGGCCCACTGCGCGAGTACCGAGCCCTAAGCGGCGCGCAGTTTGCGCGAACAACAGCTGCACGGCCTCGATGTAAGGGCCATCCCCCCGCATGCGGCTGCCGAAGTTTGGATCATTGAGCTTGCCGCCACGCATTTCGCGCACCCGCGCGAGCACCTTTTCAGCGACCAGCGGGAACGACTCACGCAGGCGCTCCACGAACACCGCTTCGACACTGCCCGGCAAGCGCAGCGGGATCAGCGCGGCGCTCACTGCACCCGCCGTTTTCGCGGCCTCCAGCACGTGCACCATGTCGCGATCACCGAGCCCCGGGATCAACGGCGCGATGTTGACGGAAACTGGAATCCCGCGTTCTGTCAACCGACGCACGGTTTCCATCCGCCGCTTGGGCGTCGGCACGAGCGGTTCGATCACGCGGGCAACCGCGGGATCCCAAAACGGCACCGTGAGCGTGACCGATGCGCTGCCCAGCTCAGACAACTTGGCCAGCACGTCTATGTCCCGCTCGACCAGCGCGGACTTGGTGATGATGTGCAGCGGGTTCCGGTACTCCAGGCACACTTCCAAACATGCGCGCGTGATGCCGTAACTTGCCTCCAGCGGCTGGTAGCAATCCGTATTGCCGCTGAACAGGATCAGCTCACCCTGCCAGGTCTTCCTCTCGAACGCTTCGCGCAGCAGCTCAGCCGCGCGCAACTTGACCACGATCTTGCGTTCGAAATCAGCGCCGGCGCCGAAACCCAGGTACTCGTGCGTGGGGCGCGCATAGCAGTACGAGCAGCCGTGCAAGCAACCGCGGTAAGGATTCACGCTGTATCGAAACCCCAGATCAGGGCTGTCGTTCGCGGACAGGATCTCGCGCGTTTGATCCTGGAACACGTTCAGCTCGACGCGCGGCGTTTCTTCCAAGTAGCTCACCACTTCTTTGGCCCAGGGATTCGGCGGGTTTCTGAGGGGTAGCGGGCGCATTGCGAATCTGGAATATATACTGATCCTACGTTCAGTCAACACCGATGTAGGTAGTGAATATCGCTGGAAAACGCTGCACCGGCCTTTCCCTGCCCTCGATTTGGAGTATGTGAAATCCGTGATCGGACAGGAGACCCTCGACCGCATTCGGCGCGAGATAGGGATCGTAGAACTGATCGGCCAGACCGTACGGCTGCAGAAGCGCGGTCGTAGCCACGTGGGCGTGTGTCCGTTTCACAAAGAGAAGACGCCGAGCTTCCACGTCAACCCGGAGCGCGGCTTCTACTATTGCTTCGGCTGTCATGAGTCGGGCGACGCAATCAAGTTCGTGCAGCGCATCGAGGGGCTGGAGTTCAGCGAGGCGGTGCGTGAGCTCGCGCACCGCGCGGGCATCGAAGTCGCCGAAACCGCGTCGGAGCCGGAACGCCGTCAGCAGGCTGAGGTTCGCCGCCGTCAGCAAGAGCTGTACGAAGTCGGCAACGCTGCCGCGCATTACTTCGAGCTGATGCTGCGTGAACACCCACTCGGTGGTCACGGCTTGGCAGAGCTGGATCGCCGCGGCCTGTCCGCTGACTCGGCAACCGGTCCGGTGGCGGACGCGCTGCAATCATTCCGCATCGGCTACGCGCCGTACGGGTGGGATGGCCTAGCTCGGCACCTGGCCTCCGCCGGTTTGAGCGCTGCCGCCGCGGAGAAAATCGGCGTCATCGTGCCGCGCAAACAGGGCATCGGTCACTACGACCGCTTCCGGCACCGCTTGATGTTCGCGGTGCTTGATTTGCAGGGCCGCGTCGTCGCGTTCAGCGGCCGCGCCTTGGCGGATCCGGAGCCCAGTGAGCTCGCCGAACTCGGGCTGGAGTCGACTGCACAAGCCGGCGCGGATGCACCCGCGAAGTATGTGAACTCACCCGAGTCGCCCATCTACAAGAAGCGCGAAACGGTGTTCGGCTTGTATCAAGCACGCCAAGCGCTACGCTCCGGTGAGTCGTGTGTCGTTGTCGAAGGCAATTTCGACGTGATGAGTTTGCACGCGCGCGGCATCAAGAATGTCGTGGCACCACTCGGCACTGCGTTCACGGAAGAACAAGCGCGCGCGATTCGCCGCTTCTCGCAAGACGTAACGCTACTGTTCGATGGGGACTCGGCGGGGCGGCGCGCGGTGCAAGCGTCGCGTGAGCCGTGCCGCGTCTCTGGGCTCACCGCCAAGGTCGCTTCCCTGCCAGACAAGATGGACCCGGACGAACTCGTGCGCACGCAAGGCGCCGAGGCAGTGCAGCGCGTACTCAAGGCCGCACGCGGCATGCTCGAGTACTTGATCGACACCACGCTCGATCGTCAATACGGTGTCGACGCGCGCGAGCGCGTCGCAATCCGTCGTGAAGTGGAGCAGCTGATCAACGAGGAGCAGGATCCCACCGCGCGCCTGCTGGGCCAGAAGTACGCCGACCGCGTCGCCGGCGCGTTCAACTTCGGGCAAGACAAAGAGCTCCTGGACACCAACGCGCGTGAATTGAACCGGGCTATTTCTCGCCCCAGCGAGAGCGAGATTTCGAGTGCGTCGGCCAACGGGCCGCTTCTGCCGCCTCCGGGTCGTGCTCGCTCGCGTCCCCTACCGGAGGGGATAGGACTTGAGATTCTGGGCGTGATTTTGGATTTTCCGGAACTGCTGAACAGCGCGGAAGTGTTCGAAGCGATGGCTCTGATAGAGCGTGACGCGGCCTTGGCTCTTGCCGCAGTGCGTCAAATTTGCCAGGGAAATACCATCGATCCGGAACAAGTGCTTGCGAAGCTGGCGCCCTCGATCCATCCATTCGCCCTCGCTCGCCTTGCAGCGCCTCGGCATGAACGGCTAGAGGATGCTCGGACCGAGCTCTTTGGGAACATCAAGAAGTTGAGATCGCTCGAGTTGTCGCGGGAGAAATCCGCAGTAGTGAGAGAGCTCGAGCAAATCGCCAGGTCGGGTAACGTCGAACAGCAGGACAATCTGTTGTTTGAAATTCAAGAGAAAGCGC
>JBDTJC010000219.1:0-10835 GCA_039936055.1 Polyangiaceae bacterium
ACACGGAATCGAGACGGGAAGCGGCCGCTCGGTTGAGCAGAACCCGCGCTCCCCGACACGCCGATCACTTCTCGTAAGCGGAGACCGCGAGCCGCCAGCGACCCTTGCGGCGACGATTGGCGAGGACCTTGCGACCACCCTTCGTGCTGATGCGCTTGCGGAAGCCGTGCGTGCGGAGCCGGCTGGTGTTGTGGGGCTGAAAAGTGCGCTTCATTACGGGTATGCCTCGAAAGGGAGCGGGAATTAGCCATGGCCCCCCCGATTCGTCAAGTCCATCGTGCGGAAAGCGGCGCGATCCCCCGGCCAAACGGCCTGTGCCGGCGGGGCGCTCCCAGTTTCAGTTCGGTTCGAGCTCGCCTTCGTTACCATTGGGGTGCGCATTGGGCCGCCGTGCGGGCTCTCGGCCCGCTTACCCCAAAAATCCCTCAGGAATGGACGCAAATGGCCCAGCGCGGTCTTGCAGGGCCAAATACTGCGTGATAGGAAGCCGGTCCCATGCGCGAAAACATCCGCCTCGTTTCTTCGGCCGGCACCGGCTACGCCTACTACACGAAGAAGAACAAGCGCACGCAGACCAACAAGCTCGAGCTCAAGAAGTTCGATCCCATGGTGCGTCAGCACGTGATCTTCAAAGAAGCCAAGATGCCCGCTCATTCTAAGTGAGAGCTGGAGCTTAGTTTCTGGTTGAAGAGGTGTTGTTGGGCCGGTCGACGTAACTGTCGGCTGGCCTTTTGTATTTTTTCGTAGTCGTGACCTGAATCGCTGGGCCGCTTCCGCGTGCTGATGAGTCGCATGCGCCTGTTCGGTCAGCTTTTGTGTCCGACTTTTCGCTCGTTTTAGTCCCGGGCGGGCGGGCGGCTGGGCTGCGAGGGATCTGCGGGCGGCTGGGCTGCTTGGCGCGCGTTTGAGCGCGAAGGGAGGGGAGAACGCGGGGAGCGGCTTGGGCCGTCCCCGCGCGGCAGCTCACTCGCCGCCGTTCAGAATCTTGAACTCTACGCGGCGATTCTTCGCCCGCCCGGCATCTGTTCCGTTGTCGGCGATGGGTTTGGTTTGACCGAAGCCCTGTGATTGGAGGCGGTCTTGCGCGATCCCGTGGCTAACCAGGTAGGCCATCACTGCGGCGGCGCGGTCGCCGCTCAGCTTCATGTTGTTGGAGGCGACGCCGCGGCTGTCGGTGTGGCCGGAGACGCCCATCTTGATCGAGCCACGTGACTTCATCAGCGTCACGACCTCGTCCAAGATCGGGTAGCTGCCGGGCTTGATCACCGCGCGACCGGTTTCGAACTCGATCGGTTGCAGTAGTTCGACGCTGCCGTCTTCCGTCACCTTGGTCAGACTCGGGCAGCCGTTCTTCTCAGCGACGCTCGAGCGCGGACCGGGTTGCGTCGGACACTTGTCTTCGCTGTCCGGGACGCCGTCATTGTCGACGTCGAATTCGGGGCAGCCGTCATCGTCTTGGATGCCGTCTTTGTCTTCGGCCTTGTCTGGGCACTGATCGACGCTGTCCGGGATGCCGTCGCCGTCGCGATCGGAAGCCGCGGGGCAGCCGTCCGTCGGGTCCGGCGGCTTGCCATCTTCTTTCTCGGTCGGACACTTGTCGATCGCGTCCGGGTAGCCGTCGCCGTCACTGTCACGATCGTAGTCGTCGACCGTGGGCGCGACGTGCATCTTGCGCGGCGGAGACTTGCCTTCGAAGTCGAGCAGCGTGACGTAGGTGCCGATGCCGAACAGCATGCGGAAGTCCGGCGCGCCGTAGCCCGCTGCGAGGCGCGTGCCGAAGCCGCCCTCGGCATACCAGCGCTTGCGGTCGTCGAGGGTGTACCGGATTTGCGCGAGCCACTCGAGGTCCGTGTTCTTCGCCGTGAGGAACGTGGACTGACCGCCGGCACTTTCGAGACCAGTGGTGCCCCACAGTTCACCGCCAAGGCGCACGCGCCCATCGCGCAGCGGCATGTACAGGCCGCCGGAATACCGGAGTTCGTCGGCGATGAATAGCGCGCCATTCGTGCCTCCGATGCTGCGCTCCGGGCGAAACTGCGGGCCGAGATTGCCCGCGAGGAAGAACTTGCCGAAGTTGAATTCAGCGGAGCCGTACAGGTAACCCGTCACTGCCCCGTCACTACCGAAGGCATCGGTGTTGCCGGTCGGCAGCCACATTGCCAAGCCACCGCCGACGCGCAGCAGGTGATTATCGGTTTCCCAGCTGCGCACACGCGCGTCGAGGCGCAGGTCCTGCAGGAGCACTTTGGAATCACCGATGCCACCGCTGCCGACGCCTTCGCCGGCCGGATCGTTGCCGGTGATTTGGAGCGCGGTGATCGGCAGCATCAAGTTGATCGAGAGCCGATTGGCGACCTCGGTACCGACCGAGAGATAGGTCGTGAGTTGTCCCTCGACCGGGTTGTCGATCTTCGACTGCGTCGTCGGATCATCCGTAACGGTGTCGGCGCGCAACGGGTTGTGCGAGTAACCGAGGATCGCGTTTGCGTAGAAGCGCGTTTTCGCGGACAGGTAGGGCCGCCAGACCATGAAGCCGTCGTCCGGAGCGCCAGAGATCTGCGCGCGGTCTAGGTAGAAGGTGCCTGACTGCGCGTGAGCGGAACTCGCAGCGAAGCAGGTTCCCGCAGCGGCTGCCGCTGCGAGGAGCAGTGGAGAGGGGCGCGGGTGCCCGAGCGAACTGCGCAAAATTCGGCCTAACTGACGCTTGATCCGACGAAACACCGGCTGGAAGGTAGCCTGCGAGCGCCCGCCTTGAATAGTCTCGATTGTTTAGTCTGTTGGCCGGGTACCCGGCCTCTGCTTCGCGAATGCTACCGGCTGCTCGCGAACACCTGACAAACCCAGAGCGTCCCGTCTGGGTCCGCTGCCACGCCTACACCGACCAGGTCGAACCCGGGAAAGAGCAGGTTCTCGCGGTGTGAGGGGCTCGACCAGAGGGCGCGCTGGGCAAGCGCGGCGCTTGCGGCGTGCGCCACGTTCTCGCCCGCAGCGAGCTCCAGCCCTGCCTGCTCGACGCGCTGGTTCAAATCCCCGTCGCCCGCGTCGTGGGCGGTTCTTCGCGCCCGGCGCATGGCTTCGGCGTGGGCCTGCGCCAGCTCCTCGAGCCGTGGTTCGACCCGCAATGGTTGCAGGCGCTCGCTTTGCCGAGCCGCGTTGAGCATTGCATACAGGGCCGCGCGCGGCTCGCTGCCCTGTTGCGCTCCGTTTTCGCCTGGAGCCTTGGCTGTGGTCGCGTGCGTGGGCGGTTCGGTTCCCGCGAAGACCAGCGCTTCGAGTAGCGGGCGGGGGCCGCCGTCGACGGCGGCCAGCAGCTGGACCAGCCACGTCCCCGGCTGATCCGCGTTGAAACGAGCCTGCACTCGGCCGTCACTGAAAGAGGTCGGCACCGCGTGCGGCACCCCGCGCGGGCCAAGGATCACGAGCTTGGCGTCGCTCGCTGGAACGCGCAGTACAGCCCGCACGTCGATCCACGATCCGACCCGGACCCGGGTAGGGGTCGGATCGAGATCGGCGAGCGCGTCGACGGCGATCGCGGCGACAGTGAGGTGCCCGCCAGTGTCGTGCCGGACGGCGATCCCGCAACGTCGCGTTCCGCCAACCGCGAAGCCGGCTAGCCAGTGGGTCATCCGGGTTCTGGCTGTTTCGAGCTCGCCTTCGCCGCCGGTGAACAGCCACGCTCGAGGCCAGACGTAGGGCGCCCCCGCGGCGCGCAGGTCGTACTGGATTGCGTCTACGTCCAGCTCCGTGGTCGCCTCCGTGCGCTGTTCGAGGAGCTGGGAAGCCACGGAACGCAGTGCCGCGTCGCTCTCGCCGCAGGCGTCGCTCAGCGTGCGCTCGAGGGCATCCGAGCTCTGCGCCAGGGCCGGACGTGGCGATTCCGTGGTGTCAGCGAACGTGCTGTGTACGGGCAAGGCAGCGGGCGGACGCGGCGCGGCCGGCGGGGGCGCGGGCTCCGCCGCACAGCCGACTAGAGCGCCACAGCACACGAGTGCGTACAGCGAGGTGACTGCGCGAGCGACCGGTCTTGCCAGGTCTGCCAAGCCTCACCGAGTAGCGGCTCGAGCCGCGCATAGCGAGAGAAAAACCGCGCTTGCCCTGCACTTTTCCTGCTCCCCGGTTCAGGTTATGGTCAAGTGCCCCCATGGGTCGCTTCACCACAGCAGCGAAAGTCGGGGCTTTTGCCTTCGTCACGCTCGTGGCGAGCTTTCTGATCTTTCGATTCGTCTCGAAGGCCTCGCGCTCAGGCGGCGGCTACGTCGTGTACGCGTTGATGGCTGACGCGAGCGGCATAGCGAAGCTGTCCCAGGTGAAGGTCGCCGGTATCGCCGTAGGCAACGTGCAGAGCATCAAGCTCGATCACGACCGCGCGCGCATCGACATCAGCATGAACCCGGACGTGAAGCTGTATCGCGACGCGAGCGTCGCGAAGGTCGCGTCCAGCTTGCTCGGTGAATACTACCTGGCGCTCGCGCCCGGCACCGAAGGCCGGGAAGAGCTGAAGGACGGAGACCGCATCAACACCGTCGTCGAGGCGCAGACTACCGACGACATCATGAAGCAGGTCTCCGACATCGCGAAGGACGTGAAGCAGGTCTCGCAGGCCCTCGCCGCAACCGTCGGTACAGATCAGGGGCGCGACGACATCAAAACCACGCTGAAGAACCTCGCGGAAGTGACCGAGGCGCTGAATCAAACCGTGCGCGAGAATCGCGAGAGCATCAAGGGCATCCTGAATAACGTCGAATCGATGACGAGCAGGGGCGCGCCCGAAGTCGAAAAGATCCTCGATAACGTCAAGGTTACGACCAACGAAGTCCGCTCGCTCATGGCCCAATCGCAAGCGGGCCAGCCTCAGTCGGCAGGCGCAGTTCGCCAAATCATCGACAAGGTGAATCACGCCAGCGAGAATCTCGAGAGCACGCTGAAGAACTTGGATAGCGTCACTGGTCGCCTCGACCGCGGTGAAGGCACGCTGGGCCGCCTCACGAAAGACGATCACCTGATCAACGAAGTCGAAGGCGTGGCCGACGACATCGGCGACTTCGTAGGCGGCCTCTCGCGCGTTCAGACCATCGTGACGATGCGTACGGACTACCAGTTTCTCTCCAGCACCGTGAAGAGCTACGTGGAATTGCGCATCCAGCCGCGCGAAGACAAATACTACCTGATCGAGATCGTCAACGACCCGCGTGGCCTCACGCACTTCGAGCAGGTCGATGTCGACACGACGAACCCCAACGACCCGCCGCACTATCGAGAAGTGCGGACGGTGACCGAGAACTCCCTGCGCTTCTCGCTACAGTTTGCGCAGAGCTTCGGGCCCTTCACGGGGCGTTTCGGCATCAAGGAGTCCACTGGCGGCGTCGGTCTAGACACGCTGCTCTTGGACAATCGCTTCGAGATCCGCCAGGATTTGTTCGGGTTCGGCGAAGTCGTGCTGCCGCGTTGGCGCGTCTCGCTCGGCTACGAGTTCGTGAATCGCGCTTGGCTGCTCGGCGGCGTAGACGACATCCTGAGTAGCTCGCGTCGCGATTACTTCGTCGGCCTGCAGCTTCGTTTCAACGACGAAGACCTCAAGTCGATCCTGCCGTTCGCGCCCAAAGCGCCGTAACCATCGCGCGCCGTCGTCGCGAGGACGGTTGTCTCGTTGGGGTGGTGCCCACTCGCGCCGATCGTGAGCTGATCGTGCCAAAGACTGATGAAGGAATACTAGGTTCCCCACATCACCCAGCCGAGCAATTCAGCGGTGACCAGCGCGGCGGCGGCCTCCTTGGCGCCTACGGATCGGGCTTCGTGATTCCCGCGGTAGTTCACCAAACGATCCAGGGCTTGTTCGATGGTGACGCGCTCGCCCAGGAACGTCGCAATGTAGATCAATGACGCGGGCGCTGAGCCGCGCTCGCGCGGATGGCGGATGGCCTCCGCGCGCGGCCCCGGCAAAACGCGCTGCTGTGCCTCTGGCAGGAGCTTCTGGGGATCGCCCTTGGCGCGGACGATGGCGCCGGCCATCATCGGGCTCGCGAGATCCAGATCCAGAGGAAACTCCACGCGCTGCGGCGCGGTGCCGCGGTAGAACGTGACCAGACCCTCGGACCAGCCGCACAATGTCGCGACGCGATCTCGCCCCTGATCGCGAATCGCCCGGAAGACATCCACGGCGTCGACCATGCCGATACCGATCAATGTGTCGCCGAGCCGGCCGCCATAGCTCGAAAGCGTGCGGAGTGCCGTCTCGAGTTGCTCACGGGTAAGGCGCCCGCGACGCACCAAGTACTCGCCAAGCAGCTCTTCACGCTCGGACGACGCAACGTGCAGCAGCCGCCCCTTGTCTAGGTAGATTTCCTTGCGACTGGCAGTACCGGTGTTGGAACCGCGCTCGACGAACAGCGCGCCGCTTTCGCCTTTTTGACGCATGTGCGACAGCACTTCCAACATGGGCGTATCGCGCAGCAGCACCTGGTAGTCGGGAATTCCAGGCTCGAACAGGCGGCTGGTGGTCGCAGTGGTCGATGGCAACAGGTGTCGACCGAGTTCGTGCACATCGCGAATGAAGCGAAATTCCGCCCCCATCAGCGCCACTTCGTCGTCGCCCGTGAGGTCGCCGGTGGCGATCATCTCGATCAACTTGGCGAAGGGGATGCCGAACAGCACCTGACCATCGTTGCGGCGCACGTTCGAGAGCGACGTTGATACCGGGCTCTCGCTGACCGGCGCGGCGTCCGGCTGAACCGCCGCGACTCGACCGCTGCTGCGCGCACGGACCGCGCGCATGCGTTGCACCGAGTCCCGAACCTGGCCTTCGATTTGGCGCGCGAGCTGACTCGAGTCACGAGCCCAGCTGACCCATTCCGCGAGAGTCTTCTGTAGTTCCTCGGCCGAGGGGCGTTCGAACGCTTCGAGCGCAGTCGAAAGTGCGTCAGCGTCCTCGAAGCGGGCATCCGGATCTCGCGCGAGCCCCTTTTCGCACAGGGCGAGCACGCCGCTCGGCAGGTGGCTGGCGGCTTGCCGCAGGGGGCCGATGTTCACGTCTCGGATCGCTAGTAACACCGCGAGTTGGCCGCTTCCCGGAAACACTCGCTCGCCGATCAGCATCTCACCAAAGACGGCGGTCAGCGCGAACAAGTCGGCGCGATGATCGAACGGTTCGCCCGCCACCTGTTCCGGGGCCAAATACCCAAATTTCCCCTTCAACCCGACGCTCGGCTGGGCGGGCTTCACGCGCTGCTCGAAGCGCGCAATGCCGAAGTCGCCGAGTTTGATCTGCCCGTCGATCGACAAGTAGATGTTCGACGGCGTCACGTCGCGGTGAACGATGTGCAGGGCGTTGCCCTCGGCGTCCCGTGCGGCGTGCACGGCCGCCAAGGCGCTCGCCACGCGTCGAGCGATGAAGGCTGCTAGGCCCGGCGGGAATTTTCGTTGATCCGCGTCAGCCCGCCGCAACAGGCGGTACAGGTCGACCCCTTCCACGTATTCCATGGCCAAGTAGGGCTCGTCGCCGACCATGCCGGCGCCAAAGACGGTCACCACGTTCTTGTGGGTGACCGCTCTGTGTAGCTCCGCTTCGCGCTCCAGCGCGTCGAAGTCCCCGCCTTCGCGCGCCGCGCGCAGAAGCTTCTTCACCACCAAGCGCGCGGCTGGCTGTGTTCCAATCTTCGGGCGCGCCAGGAAGACCTCCGCGCTACCGCCGACGGCGATACGCCGTTCCAGCACGAATGGCCCGAATGGTTGCTGGGCCCCGGACCCGTTTTGGTCGGTTGCCACTTCCTTGCAGTAGAGCGGCTTTCCGGGATCGGCGACAGGGAAAACCGTGCCCACGGCTGATCCGACCGCAGCCCGGGTTTGGGCGGAGCGGGAAATTGCGGGGCATAAGCGACACGGGCCCGGATTCTTGGCCGACGTAAGTCTAGGTAGGCAGGGATGCCCGGCCGTGCCGCCGAAGAAGTGATAAAGGGCGCGCATGCCTCGTGTGCTTCGCTACCTCGTTGCGCTCACGCTGTTCACCCTCGCTCTCGGCGGTTGCAAGAGCAGCCATGAGGCGGCGAGCGTGCCGCCGAAGACGCCTACGATCCGATTGTACTTGGTCTCTTCGCCGGCGGGTGCGCTTGAACCGTGTGGTTGTGTGAAAGACATGTTGGGCGGCGCCGATCACTTGGCGGCCTACATAAAGAGCCAAACGGCGGACGCGCCGAACAGCGCGTTGCTCGCTGCGGGCCCTTTGTTCTTCATGAACAGCGCGCTTACGAGCGACCGACGGACGCAGGACTCGTGGAAGGCCGACGCGCTCGCGCGCTCGCTTGCTGCGGCGGGTTTGCGCGCGTGGGCGCCGGGCGCAAACGATTGGGCGGCGGGAGCCGACACTTTCGCCTCGCTGGCGTCCGCTGCGCAGGCTACCCCGCTCGCCGTGAACCTCGTTGCTCCCGGTCTGCAGCCGCTGCGAGTCTTCGAAATCGCGGGTAACAAGATGGGCGTGGTGGGCGTTAGTCTCCCTGCCCGCGATGGCAAGTTGCCTGCTGGCGTCAGCGCGCTGGACCCGCTCGCAGAGCTCAAAAACTCCATGGCCGTGCTGGACACTCAGGGCGCCAAACTGCGCGTGCTGCTCGCGGCCATGCCGCGCGGCGACGCCCTGCGTTTGATCGACCAAGTCCCGGGGTTTCAGCTGCTAGTCGTGGGCAAACCGTACGACGAAGGCGACAGCAACGACCCGCCGACGCCGCCCGAAGTCGTGGGCAGCACGCTCGTCGTGCAAGCACCGAATCATCTGCAGGCGCTCGGCGTCGTCGATTTTTTCGTGCGTGATGACAAGTTCGTGTTTGCGGACGGCTCGAACACTGCGGGCGCAGCCGAGCGCGAGAGCTTGGCAGGGCGCATCAAAGAGCTACAAGCGCGCCTCGCCGCTGCGTCAGCCAGTGGCAAAACGGCTGACGTCGACTTGGCGGCGCGCCGCGCTGATCTGGAACGCCTCAAGGGCGAGCAGCAAAGGCTGTCCGCGCCGCGCGTGCCCGCGCAAGGAAGCTTCTTCCAATATCATTACGTGGAAGTCCGCGACAGCCTTGGCGTGGAACCGACGGTGCACGACCTGATCGGCGGCTACTACCAGCGCGTCAACGAGCACAATCACGAGGTCTTCAAGGACAAGCTCCCGTTGCCGGCACCGGCTGGCCAGAGCCACTACGTCGGTGTGGAAGTGTGCAGTTCATGCCACAAGAGCGAGCGCGAGTTTTGGAATCAGACGCGCCATGCGGTCGCATACCCCACGCTCGCCGCAGAGCATAAAGAGTTCAACCTCGACTGCGTCAGCTGTCACGTCACGGGCTACGACAAGCCCGGCGGCTCCACCGTCGTGCACGTCGAGAAGCTCCAGAACGTGCAGTGTGAGGTGTGTCACGGTCCAGGCTCGCGCCACGTCGAGACGCCGCTCGACGAGAAACTGATCTCGATCCCCGAGCAAAACTACTGCGCGGCAACTTGTCACCACCCGCCGCACGTAAAGGCGGATTGGAACGCCGCCGAGTCGTGGCACACGATCGTTGGCCCCGGTCACCAACGCAATCAGCCCTGACCCCGCCTCTCGATGGGTGAGTAAAATACCCTTACTTTATTACAAGAATTCCGGAGGAATCGGTGGCGGTTGCAATTCTATCGCCGCGTTTCCAGCCTCCACGGACCAATCCGCTCCAGCTGCGGATCAGATTTACGCGCAACGCGCGTCGCCCATGGCCGACATGCGTTGCCCGAGTTACCGTCATACGCGATGACTCATCAAGACGACATGGCGTTCGAGGAGACCGAAGACCGCTTCTACGCGCAATTCGATTCGCGAGACGTGAAGCTCATGACGCTCGACGAGCTCACTGAGGCTTTCGAAGGCGGCTTGATTCACGAGAACACGTTCGTGTGCCGCGAAGGTGAGAGCGAATGGCTGACTTTGGCCGTCGTGGCTGGCCTGGGTGACGAGGAGGAGCCGGAAGCGGCGCCCCCGCCCGTCATTGCTGCTGGGCGTCGTCCTCCCATGCCGCAGCGCACGGTGGAACTCGCGCCCTCCGTCGCTTCCGAGAGCCGTCCGCCGATGCCGGAACGGCGTCCCGCGATGCAGACGATGCCCGCTAGCCGCATGCAGCAGGCGGTTGCGTCGTCCGTGATGCCCGTCGTTTCGTCGATGCCGCTCAGCTTCGCGCCGGTCGCCAGCGACATCGACTACGACACGGACGATCTCGAGCTGCGTCCCAAGCGTCGTTGGGGTCGTGTGCTAGCGGCTGCCGCGGCGCTCACCTTGGTTGGCGGCGGCGCGGCCTTCGCGCTCGGTGGCGGGTCGCACGCGCTTGCCTCGGCCGTGGCGAGCACGTCCGCGCTCGAAGCGGCCGGTAACAAGACGCAGGCCTCGCTCACGCTCGACAACACTCAGACCAAGCCGAGCGAGCCCGCTGCTGCCGCCGCGCCGGTTGCGGCCTCGCCGGAGCCGGTCGCTGCCGTCGCGCCAAGCCCGGCCGCCGACGCGCCGTCCACGGCTCCCAGTTTGAGTGACGACATGAAGGCTGCGTTGCTGGCCCAAGACAAGACGCACGCGGTCACGCACGCCGCCAAAGCGAAAGCGCGCGCGGCTTCCGGCGGCGTCAGCGTCGCACATCACGGCAAAGCGGCTTCTTCCGCCGGTTTGAAGTCGGGCGGCAGCGCGTACGACCCGTTGAACGGCAAGCTCTGAGCCGCCCTCCGGCCCGTCGATCTTGCGCCGCTCCGCGGTGCCGATTACGACGGGCCGCACCATGAATCAGAAAGCCCCGCGCACGGCGATCCAGCCGACGCGCGCCCAAGACTACGCCGAGTGGTACCAGCAGGTC
>JBDTJC010000220.1:0-25441 GCA_039936055.1 Polyangiaceae bacterium
TGCATCCCAAGACTCCGCTCATCAGCTGATCGAAGAAGCGCAGCTCTTCGTGGAAGCCGCCCACCAATGCTACACGCGCATCGCCGGCGCGCTGCCGTGAGAATAGAACGTCATGCTTTCTGAACGATTTCAGCTCAAGCTCTACATGGAACCGAACGCGCACTTCGAGGTCGAAGCGCTGATCCCGGTGTTCCACCGCTTCATTCGCGAACAGCGGATCTTGGAGCTGTTGATTGACGTGATCGATTACAGCCACGTGCCGAACGGGCCGGGCGTGGTCTTGATCGGCCACGCCGCGGACTACTACGTGGGCGCGATGGACGGCGCTTTTGGGCTGATCTATAGCCTCAAACGCGGTGGCGCTGCGGCTGAAGCTCGCCTGTCTGATGCGCTGCGTCGTCTCGTCAACGTGGCGCGCTTGTTGGAGCAAGACAGCACAGTCCAGGTGCGCTTCAAGAGCGGTGACCTCAGCCTGCGCCTGACCGATCGTCTTCACGCGCCGAATGACGAGGCCACGTTCACCAGCACCAAGGCAGAGGTCGAGCGAGTGTTCGGCAGTGTTTACGGCGGTGCTGTTACAGTGGACCGCCTGGTCGAAGTGCGCGGTCCGCTGGGTATGCGCATTCAGGTCGGCAGCGCGCCCTCGCTCGAAGCGCTGCTCGAAAAGCTCGGCGGCCCGCCCGGCGCCGCAAACTAAGCCGTGGCGGATCCGATCACGATCCGCACCGCGACCGTCGCTGATTGCGCGGCAATCAACGACATCTACAACCACTACGTCCTGCACGACACGTGCACCTACCAGACCGAGCCAGACTCACTCGCGGAACGCGAAGCCTGGCTGGCTCGGCATGGCGGGGTGCACCCCGCGTTGGTCGCCCAACAGGCCGGGGAGGTCGTCGCTTGGGGCGCGCTGTCCGCGTTCCACCCGCGCGCCGCCTACCGCTTCAGCGTCGAAGATTCGATCTACGTACGCAATGACAGGCTCCGGCACGGGCTCGGCCGCAGCATGCTCGCCGAACTCCTGAAGCGCGCGAGCGCTCAAGGCCACCACACCGTGATCGCGCTGATTTCTGCGGACAAGGCCGGCAGCGTTTCCTTGCATGAGCAGTTCGGCTTCACGCGTACAGCCGAGCTACGCGAAGCCGGCTACAAGTTCGAAAAGTGGCTGGACGTCGTGTTCATGCAACTCATGCTGTGAACAACGGCCTAGGCCTGAACCGCATCGCCCACGCGCAGCACGCCGGTTCCTTCGTGAATCAGGTTCATGCCGAACCAGATTTTTTGATCTTCGAGTCGATAGCTGGCGAGGGTGCGCAGCGGTTCTCGGCCGCGTTCGCCGGTCAGCGGGTCGACGTTCGTGACGACGCAGCGCTCGCAGCGCTTGACGCCGCGGAATGAGATCTCGCCCAGGCGCACCCGGTTGTATTCGTCTTCAGCGAAGGGTGCGGTGTCGGTGACTACGATGTTCGGCCGAAAGCGATCCATGGTGATCGGCTCCGCAAGCCGACTGTTCAAGTCTGTCAATGAGGCTTCGGAGATCAGCAGGAACGGGTAGCCATCGGCGAAGCTCACGATGTCACCGGCGCGCGCCGCCTCGGGGTTGACGTGGCGTAATTCAGCGTCCGGCATGTACACGAGCTCGTGCGGCGCGCGCAAAAACTGCGAGAACCATGCGCTGCCTTCGGGATGCGCGGCGGTCACGACTTGGTCACGCCACACCTGCACCGTGCGCGAGGTGCCCGAATCGTAGCTGCGCGGCAACTCCAGGGGCGAAAAGCCCGGCGTGCTGATGCGCAGTGAGTCCCCGAGCAGGCTGGTTTCGACTTGCGAGAGCTCCGACATCTCGCGCTGGGTCACGAAGTTGCCGGCCATATCCACGATCATCCAGCGTCGGTCTGCCTCGAACCCGCGCGCGGCCACCGCCCACTCACTGAGGCGAATGCCGCGGCAAGCTTTGATCGGGTACACATACAGCGCGGAAACGCGAGCCACGGGCTACTCAGCGCTTGATGCCCGGGCTGGCTTCTGCGAGGCCTAAGTATCTCCCGATCTCCTCGCGCTTGGCTTGCACTTGGTCGAGCAGTGCGAGCGCGTGCGCCGTGCGTTGCGCCGCGGCGGGATCGGGGTGAGCCAGACGCACCTTGTCCCAGCGCAGCTTAAGCGTATTTTGCAGCTCGCGCAGATCGTACACCGCGCGCCGATGCACGTTGCGGAAGGCATCGGACGGCCAAGCGGCGTCGATTGCGATGCATAGCGCGGCCAGGACCGCAAACACGATGGTGCCCTGTGGGTGCGCGAACCCCGCTGCTAGCGCCGCTGCCGACGCGCTGCTGAACGCGAACCCACGCAACACCCAAAACCGGAGTTTGTCTTTGCGGTCGCGAGCCAGATTCGCGTCCGCCCAGCGCTCGAGATCGCTGATCTGTTCGTCGATCGCGGTTTCCGGCGCGAATGACCCGGGCTTGAATTCAGGGCTCGGCCTCTCGGAGTCAGCGCGCGGCGCGCTCGTCGCTCCGGCGTGGTCTGCGGGCGCGAAGCCGCTGCGCGGGTGGTCGCTGATCGAGTGCCGCCCTTCGAGGGCGGCCGCGTCTATCTGCGCGTAGCTCGACATCGGCGCTCGCGGCGGAGGAGGGGTCAGTGGCGGAAGCGTCCGACTTTGTTCCGAAGCCATGGACAGGTGCTACGCCGATCAATTGGCGGCTGCAACGCGCGCCCCCTGATTCGTGCCGAATTCCGCCGGCTCCGGAAAAGTTACCAGCGCTGATGCACCGCCGGGCGCACTCTTGCGTCATAAATGTCCTTCACCCGCAACATCACCTCGTTCGTGAGCGGAGGGAGCGCCAAAGCCGCAACGTTTTCGGTCACTTGATCTGAGCGCTTGGCACCGGGGATCGAGCACGTGACGGCGTCGTGCATCTCGATCCAACGGAGCGCGAACTGCGCCAGCGACATGTTTGGCGGCAGCAACGCGCGCAACTCCTCGACGACGTCGATTCCCGTGTCGAAGTCGAAACCCGAGAACGTTTCGCCGCGATCGAAGGCTGCGCCCGTGCGATTGAACTCCCGATGATCGTCCGCGGAGAAGTGCTGGCCCTTCTTCATCTTGCCGCTGAGCAAACCGGACGACAGCGGCAGGCGCGCCAAGATGCCCACCTTGCGCCGCTGCGCCTCGGAAAAGAGCAGCTCCGCCGGCCGCTGGCGGAAAATGTTGAATACAATCTGTACGGACTGCACCTCCGGGTATTCGATTGCCTTCAACCCTTCCTCAACTCTTTCTACGCTCACGCCGTAGTGCTTGAGCTTGCCCGCGCACTTCAAGTCATCCAACGCGCCGAAGACTTCGGGCATGTAGTAAACGTTGCTTGGCGGACAATGCAGCTGCAATAAATCGAGGGCGTCCACCTCCAAGTTCTTGGCGCTGCGTTCGACGAACGCTGTCAGATTCTCGGCCGTGTAGCTGGCTGCTACGTGCGGGTTCGAACGCCGCCCGACCTTAGTCGCGGCGTGGAAAATGGGGCCGCGCTCACGCTTCAGGCGGGCCAGGAGTTGCTCGCTGTGACCGTCCCCATACACGTCGGCCGTGTCGAAGAAATTCACCCCCAAGTCCAGCGCGTGGTGCAGCGCCTGCAGGGAATCCGCATCGCTTACGGGCCCCCAAGTGCCGCCGATCGCCCAGGCGCCAAAGCTGATGGCGGAAATGTTGAACCCGGTGCGACCTAGCTCCCGATATTGCATCGCGCGCTACCTTAGTCGTGAAGAGCGGGCTCGGCGCGTGCTATTTAGCCCTGCAGCATGGCCCCTGTGCGATTCCAAGCGGCGATCGACGCCTTCGATCGAGCCAACGCGGAGGATCCGCACACCATCGTTACGAACGACGGTAATGTCCACGAGCCACGTGAGCTCGTGCAAGCGCGGCGTTTATCCGCGTGGGTCGCCGAACTCGATCCGAATGCTTCGGAACCGCTGAGGTTGGCGGCTCGCTGTCAGCACATTCGGCGCTGGCAGATCCCGCGCGGTGCGTATCCCTCGGGCCGTGTGGGCTACCTGCAGTGGCGCACGCAACTCGCGCGCTTCCATGCGGACACCGCGGCTCAACTCCTCGAAGAGTGCGGGTACGAGCGGGAGCTGGTGGACGCGGTGCGGCGCATCAACCTCAAACAGAACCTGCGCAGCAGTGCCGACAGCCAGACCATGGAAGATGCGCTTTGCCTCGCGTTCTTGCAGTTCGAGCTCGAGGAATTCATCGCCAAATACCCGACCGAAAAAGTGGTCGAGGTCGTGCAAAAAAGCTGGCACAAGATGTCCTCGCAGGCGCGTGAGCGCGCGTTGCTGCTGCCTCTCAGCCCCGGAGCATTTGGCATCATTGAGCGCGCGTTGGCGTCGGCATCCTGATGCGTGGGGTGAGTTCGACTGCCTTGGCGGCGAGCCTGGGGGCGTACGGCGTTCCGGGTGCCGCACTCGCATTGGTGCTTCCCGGCGGCGTGCGCGTCGAATGCGCGGGTTGCACGGGCACGGGCGGGGGCGCGCTGGTCGACGAAGAAACGGTGTTCGAAGCCGCCTCACTCAGCGAACCCTGCTTCGCGTTGGCAGTGCTGCGGCTCGCAGAAGCCGGTGCCTTCCCCCTCGACGAACCGCTCGCGTCTTTCGTCGAAGGGCTGGCGGACACGGATGACGCGACGCGCAGCATCACGGCGCGGCAAGTGCTCGCGCACAGCAGTGGTCTGCCGAATTGGCGCACTGAACCGCACGAATTTCGGAGCTGGTTCACGCCCGGCAGTCGCTTCAGCTACTCCGGGGAAGGCTTTGTGCTGCTGCAGAAAGCGGTGGAGGTCGTGTGCCGCAAGTCCGCCGAGCGAATCGTGGCCGAGCTCGTGTTCGAGCCGGTGCGCATGACTCGCTCGAGCTTCGTGTGGCATGCCGGTTTGGACGCCAATCACGCCCGTGCGCAAGCGGAGGAGGGGATGCCGGCCAAGCCGAAGTGGGAGCCGGAGCGCGCCAACATCGCGACTTCACTGCACACGACCGCCCACGACTACGGTCGGTTCCTGAGCGCGGTACTCACCGGTGAGCTACTCGACCCGCGCACTGCGGAGTTGTGGTTGCAGCCGGCGACCGCGGTGCCCGAACGCGGTCCCGTAAGTCTTGGTGTCCCCACGCCGACTCATCCTGACTTGGCGTGGGGGTTGGGTTGGGGCTTGAGGCCCGGGCCAGGGTTGTTCTTTCAATGGGGTGCAAACCCTGGCTTTCAAGCGATGGCCATCGGTTCGACACGTGAACAGCAAGCCATGGTGCTGCTCAGCAACGGCTCCGCAGGCCTGCACGTTGCGGCAGCCATGATCACCAAGAGCTTCCCCGCCTCCGCGCGCATCTTCGAGTGGTTGGGGATCCGCTGAGTTAGCGCGCTCGCTGACGCAGCCGGTCGATGCTCATTGCGACTACGATGATGAAGCCGGTGAAGATCTCCTGCACCCAATTGGGAAAGCCGAGGTGGGTACAGCCGGCCTTGATCACAGTCAGCAGCAAGGCGCCGACGAGCGTGCCCGCGGCCGAACCCTGACCACCCGAGAGTGAGCCCCCACCGATCACGACGGCCGCGATTACTTCCAGTTCGAGACCCACGGAGTCAGTCGGGTCACCGACGGTCAGCGTCGAGAATTCGAGCACACCCGCCAGGCCCACCAAGAGCCCCGCCAGCGCGTACACAAAGAGCGTGGTTTTTGGGATCGAGATCCCGCACAAGCGCGCGGTTTCCTGGTTGGAGCCGACGGCCACGATTTGCCGGCCTATTTTGGTGTACGTGAGCAGGCCGACGCCGAACAACGTCGCTGCGAGCATCAGCCACACCCCGGCGGGCAACGCGAGCGAGTGGGCGTGGCTTTGCATCAGGGCGTCGAGGCCGCGCGGGTCCGCGTCGATCTTCTGCTCGTCTGCGATGCCCTTGGCGACCCCGCGCAGGATGCTCATCGTCCCCAGGGTGACGATGAACGGCGAAATTCGCAGCCCAGCGACGAGCGCGCCGTTGCACAGCCCCAGCGCGCCACCGGTGACGATGCCCAAGGCCGCGGCGGCAACGGGGCCCATCCCAGCGCGCAGGCATTCCGCGACCACGACCGTCGTCAACGCAACGGCAGAGCCGACCGATAGGTCGATGCCACCCAGCACGATCGTGAACGTCATGCCGACCGCCGCAATACCGACGACTGCGGTTTGCCGCAGCATGGTCAAAAGGTTCGTCTCGCGCGCGAAGGTTTCTGGAGCGAGCGCCGTGAACAGCACGTACAGGAAGCCGAGCGCGAGCAGCGGCCCGAGCCAGGGCGTGCGACGCAGTAGTTGGCGCAAATGACTCATCCTGTAGCCTCGAGCAAGAGTTCATGCTCAGTGCAGGCGCTGACGGGGTGCGCGGGGCCTAGCCGACCACGCACCATGACCGCGATGCGGTCGCACACGCCGAGCAGCTCCGGCAAGTAGCTCGACACCAAGAGCACTGCGCTCCCGCGCGCCGCAAACTCGTCGATGATGCGATACAGATCCGCGCGGCTGCCCACGTCGACGCCGCGCGTCGGCTCGTCAAGCAAGAGCACGTCGAGGTCATGATGCAGTAAGCGCGCGAAGCAGACCTTCTGCTGATTCCCGCCGGAAAGGTCGCGGGCTAGTTGCTCGGGACCCCGCGCGCGAATGCCCAATCGCTCGATGTACGAGCGCGTGATCGCCGCTCGGCGCTTCGGACTCACGAGGCCATAGGACCCGAGCGATTCGAGCTTGGAGAGCGTGATGTTGTCGCCCAAACTGAGGCCTTCGGCCAGACCACAGCCCTTGCGATCTTCGCTAAGCAAGCCAACGCCCTGAGCCAGCCGGCGTGCAGGCGAGGCTGCACCCAGCAGGGCTTTGACGCGAAGCGTGCCTCGTTGCACCGGGTCTAGACCAAAGATTGCGCGCAGCAGCTCGCTGCGGCCCGAACCCAGAAGTCCAGCGATGCCCAGCACTTCGCCGCGCCGCAACTCGAGCGACGCCGAGACCGGCAGGGCTCGCCCGGACAGTGCATCCAGCGCGAGCACGACCTCACCTGGTATCCGCGGCGTACGCGGAAATAGCTCCTGCACGTCGCGCCCGGCCATCAGCTTCACCAGCTCTTGGCGGGTGCTGCCGGCGATCTCGCCCGTTGCGACGAATCGCCCGTCGCGCAGCACCGTGTAGCGGTCGGCGAGGCGCTCCACTTCCTCCAAAAAATGAGACACGTAGAGCACGGCGATGCCGCTCTTAGTCAGCTCGCGGACGACCGCAAACAGGCGCTCTGCCTCGCTGGAGTTGAGCGTGCTGGTCGGCTCATCCAAAATCAGAATTCGGCACTCGCTCTGCGCGAGCGCGCGCGCCAAGCACAATAGTTGTCGGTCACCCTGACCGAGATCCCCCGCGCGCTGATCGAGATCCGGTAGTGGTGCGCCTTGCGGCAACACACGCGCCAAAGCGGCGCCCGCGCGCTGCTTTTGAGCCGCGCGGTCGACGAACCCGAAGCGACCAGGAAGCGCGTTGAGCAGCACGTTTTCTGCCACGCTCAGATCCGGACACAACGCCGGCTCTTGTGAAACGAATGCCACGCCGAGTGCTTGCGCATCTTGGGGGTTCTTTGGCGCATACGGCTTGCCGAGTAGCTCGAGCGTGCCTTCGTCGGCGCTCTGCGTTCCGGCCAAGATCTTGAGCAAAGTGCTCTTGCCGGCGCCATTTTCGCCTAGCAAGGCGTGCACTTCCCCGCTCCGGAGCGTCAACTGCACGTTCGCAAGCGCTAGTGTCGCGCCGAAGCTCTTCTTGAGCCCGTTGACCCGTAGACACAGCGCGGCGTCACCGCTCATGCGCGGGCTCGGTGGCTCATCCCGGCCGTCACGGCGCGTCCAGCCATTTGGCCAGGTTTGGTTTCACGAGATCGGCGATCGCTGGGCTCTCTAGGTTGTCCTTGTCTACCAGCGTTGCGCCGGTATCGATGCGCGCTTCCACGGGCTGTTTCTGCAGGTGCCGGGCGAGTGTCTTCACCGCCAGGTAGCCCATCTTCATTGGGTCTTGCAGCACCAGCGCGTCGATCTGCCCCGCCGTGATGCCGGCCACGAGCTTTTCCGAGGAATCGAAGCCAATGAAATGAATCTTGCTGGCGAGCTGCGCCTTTTGTAACGCGAGCAGCATGCCGAACGTGGTCGATTCATTGGGCGTGAAAATGCCGCTGATCCTGCCCTTGTCGGCGTTTTGAGCCAAAAGCAGGTTTTCGCTCGCAGCGTGTGCAGTCTCCGTTGTGGCGCCACCGTAGCGGTTGTCCGACACGACCTTGATGTCCGGGAATTTGCCGATCGCCTCCAAGAAGCCCTGTTCGCGATCATGGGTGCTGGCCGAGCCCTCCAAGTAGCGGAGCACGATTACGTTACCCTTGCCGTTCAAGAGCTGCGCCATGCGTGCGCCGGCTAGCCCGCCTGCTGCGTGGTTGTCCGTGGCCACGAAGCTCACGTACGACTTGTCCTTGAGCGCCGAGTCGAAAATCACGACCGGGATCTGTGCGTCAGCGGCCGCCTTCACTGGCGCCGCGAGCGCCGTATCGTTCAAGGGCGCAAGCACGATGCCTGACACACCCTGCGCAGTGAAGCTCTGCACTAAGTCGATTTGCGACTTCAGGTCGTCTTCCTTGAGCGGGCCTTTCCAGACCACAGCCACGTTCAGCTCACGGGCTGCTTTGAGCGCCCCCGCGTGCACTGACTTCCAAAATTCGTGCGTCGTGCCCTTGGGGATGACGGCAATGCGCAGCTGAGCAGGTTTTGTGCCCGCATCGCTCGCCGTCGGCGTTGCGTCCGCCTTCTTCTTGCACGACGCACCGAGTAGCGTGCTCGCGCACAACGCCCAGACCCAGAGTGATTTGCCGTTCACACTCCGACTGTAGTCCAATCTCGAATCAACGCGCCATCGGCGTGGGCGGGGGAGCCGCAAAACCGGGGAACGGATTAGCGGAGTCACGGCGCTCCAATTCGCGCTCTGTCCAGGGCAATGAGCTGCCGCGTTCGTGAAAGAAAGCGACGCCGATCACGCCGACGTTGCGGTCATTGCCTTTGCGGGCAGCGTACGAATCTTTGACGGCGCCGAAACGAAACGCGGCGACCTCAGCTTGGCTGCGACGAAAGCCGTCGATTTCGAGCGTCGCCCAAGGGTCGACCAAGTAGCCGCGCTTGGCGAACGAGCCGCCCTTGCCGTCGATCACGTCGAGGCCGTCTACCGTGGCCACCGCTTCGAAGCGATTGCCCGTGTGGTTTTCGATCTGGATCGTGTAGCGCTGACCGTTCGAGCCGACGACGTAGTCGCGCCCGTCAATTTTTTGATTCGGCAACGGCGACCCGTTTTCGTCCAAGATGTGTACGGTGAGTGCGCCTTGCGCGACCTGGACGTTGGAACCGCCGATGGCGCCGTATGCGTTGCCGCTGCGGCGAGCCATGGCCTGCACCCCGGAGGCATCGTTGTAGTTGAGCGCGAGCAACGCGAACGGGTGCGAGAAGTCCGCACGGTCGAAGGCTTGGTTCGACACGTAGCTGCTGCGCGTCTCGCCCCAGGTGGTGCCCAGGCCCGGGCGATCGTCGTTCTTCTCCGCCGGCGCTTGGTAGGCGGTGCCGCCGCGCGAAGCTCTCGGCGCTGCCGGTGCGACGCCACCAACGCTGTCGGCGTTCATCGCGCTGGGCGATGCAGGCTCTGCCGCCGCTTTGCCAGGGCCGGCCGCAAATGCGCTATCGCCGTCAGCACTCGGGGCTTCGTTCAGCTGCGGTGCGGCGCTCGGCGCATTGCGCGCTTGCGGCGCCGTGTTCGAATGCGAGCACGCGGCGAGGGGCAAAATCAGAATTAGACTGGAAAGCTTGGCAAGGTTCATGGCGTTTTCTTCTCCGTTCGTTACCGACACTCGGAAAACGCAACACGACCGGCGGACCTTACAGTCGCCGTGGCCAGGTCAGAATTTGTGCGCAAAAACGCCCCGTTTCCAAGCAGGAGTTTTCCTGGCGGGCCGGCGAGCGTCGGACTACCCTATCTCCTGTTCGGACTACCCTATCTCCTGTTCGTGAAGACCGCCAACGCGGAGTACCCGACGCCATTCGGTACCCCCCCTGGCGCGACACAGGTAGGGACCGTGGGTACTGGTTACAATGGCGGCGAATGGCAGGCGAACCTCGCGTACGGGTATCGCTTCGGCCATGGCGCGGTGACCGCCGCTGACCTCAATGCGCCTGGTCGTAAGCCCTGCCAGTTCTGCGGCACCAACGGCAAGGACGCCTACTCGATTCACCTGAGCGGCATCTACCTGGACGCCAGCTACAAGTTCTGAGTTCGCGCTCTCTTCGCGCTCACGAAAAGCGCGCGAGCAGCTTACGGCTTCGCACATCCAACGCGCTGGGCACGGGCACCAGGTAGCGCATGCCGTGGGAGTCGCTGATCAGATGTCGGCCGTCTTCTAGCGGGCGCACATGGTCTTCTTGATCGACGATGAACTCGGTCGGGCCGCGATCCGTATCGACTTGCCAGCGCGAGCTCGTGGCTTCTTGGGTGATGGCGTGGATGTGCCGTACCTGGGGCAGGAAATCCGCCTTCGACAGCGCGCGCTCCACCAGTTGACGTTGTTCGGTCGTCAGGCCGGAAAGATTCGGAAAACAGGCTCTTTCCTGGTGGGTAGCGTCGACGAGTGAGACGTAAGCGTCGGGGCTCGTCAGTGGGAACGCACGCCGTGCCGAGACCGCGACTTTCTCTGCGTTTGGCGCTGCAGCCCAGAGCTGGCCGTGCGCATCGAGGCTGAGCTGGATTTCGGTGGGGTCGAAGCGCGGCCGCGGTTCGTGCGCGGCATCAGTGCTTGGCGCTTCCACTTCGGCGGTCGGGGAGTCCGTGCTGTCGCTCTTGGTCGAGCTTTGCGCACGCCACAGTTTGGCGTACTCGCCGTCTTTCGCGAGCAGTTCGGCGGCGCTGCCGGACTCCGCCACTTTGCCGTCCTTCAGCACGATCAACAGGTCGGCTTTGCGCAACGTACTGAGCCGATGCGCGATGGCCACTGTGGTTCGCCCTTGCACTACGTTGTCGAGCGCCGCCTGGATTTCGCGCTCCGTTTGCACGTCTACTGCACTGGTGGCTTCGTCCAAGATCAGGATTCGGGGGTCGACCAGAATCGCCCGCGCGATCGCGATGCGCTGCCGTTCGCCTCCGGAGAGTGACTGCCCGCGTTCCCCGACCAAGGAATCATAGGCCTCCGGCAATTTGAGGATAAACTCGTGGGCGCGCGCCGCTCGTGCCGCGTCAATCACGCGCGCGTTCCCCGCGTCCGGCGCGCCGTACGCCACGTTGTCGCCGATCGTTCCGAAGAACAAAAACGGGTCTTGAAGCACGATGCCGATGTGACGGCGGTACTCCGAAAGCGCGACTCGCCGAATGTCGACGCCGTCGAGCCGCACCGCGCCGGCCGAGGCGTCATAGAAGCGGCAAATCAGGTTCGAAACGGTGCTCTTGCCCGAACCCGTGTGCCCGACGATACCCACCATTTGTCCGGGTTTGACAGTGAAGCTGACATCATTGAGCACCAGCCGGCTGCCGTACCGGAACGACACGTGTTCGAAGCGGATCTCCCCGTCCACGACCGGCAGTGGGAGCGGCTCCTTCGGGTCCACCACTGTTGGCACCCGATCCAAAATATCAAACAGGCGCTGGGACGCCGCCGACGCGCGTTGGGTGACGGTGAGCGCGCGGCTCATGCTCTCCACGCGCGTATAGAAGCGACTGATGTACGCGATAAACGCGGTCAACACGCCGACCGTGATGCGATGGTGCAAAATCTGCGATGCGCCCACGCCCCAAACCACGAGCAGTCCGAGCTGATTGAGCAACGCGACCAGCGGCCAGAACGAAGTCCACAGCGTGTTCACGCGGTTGTTGATCGCGACGATGCTCGCGTTGGCGCGTTCGAAACGCGCAATTTCTCTGTGCTCTTGGGAGAACGCTTTGACCACGCGGATACCAGGAATGGTATCGGAAAGGATGTTGGTCATCTGCGCCCAAGCGCGGCTGCCCTTCAAGAAGCCGTGGGTCAGCGCGCCGCGGACGCGCATCATGAACCAAGCGATGGGCGGGAACGAAGCCAAAGCCGCCACCGCGAGCAGCGGGTCGAGCGCGAACAGCACGATCGCTGTGCCCAAGATCATGAGCACATCGGTAATGAAATCGATCAGCGTGTCGGACAAGAACGAACACAGGCGGTCCGTTTCCGAGCTGATGCGGTTGATCAAGTCGCCCGTGCGCTTGCCGCCGAAGTACTGCAGGCTGAGTCGCTGCAAATGCGAAAATGCGCTGTTCCGCAGGTCTGCGCTGATCAGTTCGCTGACCCAAGCCAACACTGCGCCCTGCGCCCACGAAAGCAGCCACGCCAGCACGGCCGCGCCGGCGAGCCCGCCCAAGTACAGCCACAGGTTGTGATACGCGCTCTCGAGCGCTACGCCCTTGGACTCCTGCCAGGGCACGAGCACGCGATCCACCAGCGGCATCGTCAAATACGGCGGAATCAGCCCGACCGCGGTTGTGGCCAACGTGAGGGTGAGCCCGATCGCAATCTTGCCCGAGCGCTGCCGCGCAAATCCGAACAGGCGCCACAGCGGGTGTCCGGTGGGCGTGTCTGCCTGCGGTAGCAGGAATTCGTCTCCGGGATCTTCGTCCAGCAGTGCTTCGATGTGACTGTGTCGACCGCGCGTTTCCTCGAACGCCGCAATGAAGTCATTACCCGCGACTGCAAGCGCGAGCGTGAAATACACGCGGAGCACTCGGTGCCCTTGCTCCACGAAGGAGAGCTCGGTCAGCCCACCGTGTTCGTGTCGCAGCAGTTCGAGCGTGCGGGTCAGCGGCAGGCTACGAAATTCGCCGCCCGGTTCACGCACGTGTACGTGAGCGTCACTCAGCAACACCAGTCCGGACGAAAACCGCAACGCCTCGTCCAAATCCGGACGCAGGCTTCCGAGCAGCCGTTCGTTTGCTTGCAGCGTCAGTCCTGGGAAGGCCTCAGGCAGAAGTAGTTCGAGCTTGGCGGGCATGTACTTGAGGGAGACGAGAACGACTCGAGCGAGTCAGCGGCACTCTAGCCTGAATGGGATCGAGTCCAAGCCGGTGCGTGTGCGCATCAGTAGGCCCTCCGCCAAACGAGTTGCTGGTCCGGGCAGGGCGATAGCTACGGGAAATAAAACTCTCTCCCGTTGCCTCAAGCGCCACGCCAAGACTGGATCGGGCGTGCTGGCGCACGCGCTCGCGAACAGCGCGAACGCCCAGAAGTACGCCGTCTTCGTTGCCCGTTCCGCCCGATATTGCCCGCAAAAAACGCAGCACAATCCAGGGTTTTGTCAGCGCCCCTGGCGCGAAACCGGGCGGGCGGCTAAGGGTGGCCCCGCTGGCAGCCGTTTTTTCGAGATTTTAATGCAAATTCGCAAGATCAAGCGGCTCGTCGGGCCGAGCATCTGGGCCAATTATCCGCTTCTTGAGGCCCTCGTTGATCTGGGCAAGTACGAGGACTTTCCGTCTCATACGCTGCCCGGTTTCAACGACAAATTGATGCGCTGGCTGCCGACGATGATCGAGCATCGTTGTTCGGTCGGCGAGCGCGGCGGGTTCTTCGAGCGCATGCGCACGGGTACCTGGCTCGGGCACGTGCTCGAACACACCACGCTCGAGATCCAATCGCTCGCGCACTTGCCGGTCGGTTACGGCCGCGCGCGTGAAACCAGCGAGCGCGGTGTGTACAAGGTCGCGGTCGAAGTCCTGGACTTTCGCTTCGGCGAAGCCAGCCTCAAAGTCGCGCACGAGATGATCATGGCAGCCGCAGAAGGCCGTGATTACGACTTGCCCGCAGCGCTGAAAGTCCTGCGTAAACAAGCGGATGACTTCTGCTACGGCCCCAGCACGCAAGCCATCGTGGACGGCGCAAAGAAGCGCAACCTCCCGATGCTGCGCCTGACCGACGGCAACTTGGTGCAGGTGGGTTACGGCAAGGCCCAGCGCCGCATTTGGACCGCAGAAACGGACATTACCAGCGCGGTCGCCGAGAGCATCGCGCACGACAAGGAGCTGACGCGTCAATTGTTGAAGTCGGTGGGCGTGCCGGTGCCCGCGGGACGCTCCGTGTCCAACGCCGAAGATGCGTGGCTGGCCGCGGAAGAGATCGGCCTGCCGGTCGTCGTTAAACCGCAGAGCGGCAACAAGGGCCGTGGCGTCTCGATTCAGCTCGAGTCCCGGCAAGCCGTGCTGACCGCGTTCGCGATCGCCGAGAAGGAGTTCGTGCCTTCGCGCGTGGTCGTGGAGCGTTGCATCCCTGGGCGTCAGCACCGCGTGCTGGTCGTGGGCGACAAAGCGGTAGCGACTAGCGGCGGACAACCGCAAACGCTCACTGGCGATGGCGTGCACTCGATCGAAGAGCTGGTCGTGATCGGCAACGAAGATCCGCTGCGCGGTGAAGATGCGGCTCAACCGCTCTCGCCCTTCGTGCTCGATCCCATCGCCCTGGAGTTGATTTCGCGCCAAGGGTTCGACGCGAAGTCGGTCCCGGCTGCGGGGCGTGCCGCGGTGCTCCGTTACAACGGCGACCTGGTCATTGACGAAACCGACCGGCTACACGCTGACACCGCCGCGCAATGCGTGCTCGCGGCGCGCGCCGTCGGCCTCGACGTCGCGGGCATCGATCTGATCGCCGAAGACATCTCGCGTCCGCTCGATGCCCAGGGCGGCGCGGTGATTGAGGTCAACTCGAGCCCTGGGTTGATCATGCATTTGAAGCCGCAAGTGGGGCTGCCGCGGCCGGTGGGCGAGGCAATCGTCGGCCAACTCTTTGCGCCGGAACAGACCGGTCGCGTGCCGCTAGTCGCCGTCTCTGGCACCAACGGCAAAACCCCGGTTAGCGAAGTGCTCGCGGAAATGCTGCGCGCCGCAGGCGGCACGGTCGCGCAGATCAGCTCTGAGGGTGGCCTCCGCGTCGGTGACCGTCAACTCGGCGCTGGCGATCGCTGCAACGCGGACAGCACGCGCCGCGCGCTGATGAACCCCTACGCAGACTCATTCGTGTTCGAGATCGCCGAGCCCAACGTGATTGACGAGGGCATGCTCTTCGATCGCTGTGAGGTGGCCGTCGTGACTAACCTCGGTTCCGGCGATCACCTGGGTATGAAGTACGTGGATGAGCTCACGCCGATCGCGAAGGCAGTGCGCGCGCCCGTGGATGTGGTGTTGCCGACGGGTTACGCGGTGCTGAACGCCGATGACCCGGCGGTGCTGGAGATGGCGGGTCACACCAAGGGCCAAGTCTTCTTGTACTCGCGCTTCGCGCAATCCGAGCCGGTGCGAGAGCACTTGCAGGCCGGGGGACGCGCGGTCGTGCGCGACGGCGACACCATCTATTCGTGCCAGGGCACGCACCGCGATCCGATTCTGGAGCTCGCCGGTCTGCGCTGTCCGGTGCTCGGCCTGCCCGCGTTCTTGGTCGACAACTTGCTCGCCGCGGTGACCGGAGCCGTGGCGTTGGGCCTCGGCTCCGAGCCCATCCGCGCGGGCCTCGCCGCTTCGCTCGATCAAGGTGGGGTCGCGGTGTTCGACTTGCCGGCGAGCTCCACACGGCCGCCCGGAGGGCTGCTGGTCGTCACTCCGGCGCGAAATGCGTCCGCACTCCAGGCCTGGTCCGACCATTTTAGCGAGGCGTTTCCCGGCCGAAAGGTCGGTGTGTTGGTCGACCCTTCGGTCGATTGGCGAGTCGCTGACGCGGAGCCACTGGCTGAGCTTTTAGCTCAATGTTTCTCGCAGGTTACGATCGCATTGAATGCAGAAGGGTCAGTCTTCGTCGAAAAACTCGAGATGACGCGCCCCGGGCTGAATAGCCGGCCTGTGGGCCGCCAAACGGACCTGATGGGATCGCTAGATCAATTGCTCGGGGGTGACTGCAACGCGGATCTGCTATGCGTCTGCCCCGCAAACGCGGCCGGTTTCCTAGCAGTGGTGCGCCTTCTCGAAACAAAAGGCATGGCCCGTAGGAGAGTTACAGGCCTCGCTTCCGTAAGACATTGCCGATGAACATCGAGTCAATTCGTGCGCTGTCCGGCCCAAGCCTGTGGGCGGACCAACCGGTTCTCGAAGCCATTGTCGTGCTCGACAAGCCTGGCTTCGACGCAGGCGTGCTGAGCCGCCTGTGTGCGTCGCTCCCTCCTGACCTCGCCACTGAGCTCCCGCGTGGGCTCGGCGGTTGCGAATCCCCGGCTGCTTGGGCGGCGCTGCTCGCGAAGCTCGTGGTGGGTCTGCAAGCCGCTGCCGGTTGCGCCGTGGCTTTTTGGGTCACGCGCGAACTCAAAGTTGGGGCGGAGTACCGCGTCGTTACCGAGTACGCGGAAGAGCCGACGGGTCGTCGCGCGCTGGCGCTAGCGCTGCAGTTGCTGACGGCCGCCCGCGAAGGTCGCAGCCTGGACTTCGCGTCTGAGCTGGTTGAACTTCGAAAGCTGAACGAAGACTCTCGCTTGGGTCCGAGCACCGGTTGCATCGTGCGCGCTGCCCAAGAGCGCAAAATCCCGGTTCGTCGGCTCACGGGCAGCTTAGTTCAGTTCGGCCAAGGTGCGCGCCAGCGCCGTATCTGGGCGGCTGAAACGGACCGCACCAGCGCCGTCGCCGAGTCGATCGCGCAGGACAAAGAGCTCACGAAGTCGCTGCTGGATTCGATCGGTATTCCGGTGCCCAAAGGCGTGCCGGTGTCGACTGCCGAAGCGGCTTGGGAAGCCGCGCAAGAGATTGGCCTGCCAGTCGTCGTCAAGCCGCGCTGCGGGAACCAAGGTCGCGGTGTCTCCGTGCGCTTGACTAGCCGTGAGGCAGTCGTCGCCGCGTTCGAGATCGCGTTCGCCGCTGACGGTGAAGTGATCGTCGAGCGCCACATCGAGGGTGCTGATTTCCGTTTGCTCGTGATCGGCGGTCGTTTGGTCGCTGCGGCGCGCCGTGAACCGCCGATAGTCGTCGGCGACGGCCGTCGCTCGGTCACTGAGCTCGTGGCCGAAGTGAACCTGGACCCGCGTCGCGGGGAGGATCACTCGACGTCGCTGAGCAAGATCCGGCTGGACGAAATCGGCCGCGAAATCCTGGCCGAGCAAGGCCTGACCGTCGACAGCGTGCCCGCCGCTGGCGAGAGCATTGTACTCCGCCGCAACGCGAACTTGAGCACCGGTGGCACTGCGGCGGACGTGACAGACACCGTTCACCCGAGCGTCGCGCGCGCTGCGATAGAAGCTGCGCACATGGTCGGCCTAGACGTGGCCGGTGTTGACATCGTTGCCCGCGGCGTGGATCAGCCGCTCGAAGTCAGCCAGGGCGCGATCGTCGAAGTGAACGCGGCCCCCGGCCTGCGCATGCACGTCGAACCCTCGAGCGGCCGCGGTCGCCCGGTCGGCAAAGCGATCGTGGATTCCATGTTCGCGCCTGGGGATGACGCACGCATTCCGGTCGTTGCCGTCACCGGCACTAACGGCAAAACCACCACGACGCGTTGTATTGCGCACTTGCTGCAACAGCGCGGTTTGCGCGTCGGCATGACCTGCACGGACGGCATCTACGTCGAAGGGCGTCGCATCGACACCGGTGATTGCGCCGGGCCGAAGAGCGCGCGCAACGTACTCGCGAACCCGCGCGTGGATGCAGCGGTGCTGGAAACCGCGCGTGGCGGCATGCTGCGCGAAGGCCTCGGCTTCGACTGGTGTGATGTGGCCGTCGTCACCAACGTCGGCGAAGGGGATCACTTGGGGCTCGGCGGCATCCACAGCGTGGAAGAGCTCGCGCGCGTGAAGTCGATTCCGGTGCGGCGTGTCTCCGAGCGCGGCGCAGCCGTGCTGAACGCGGACGACCCGCTAGTCGTCGGCATGGCTGGCCTGTGCCGCGGCGCGGTCATCTTCTTCAGCCGCAATGCCGAAGCCCCGCGCATCGTCAGCCACCGGGCTGCCTGCGGCAAAGCCGTGACCGTCAAAGACGGCTACATCGTGATCTGCTCCGGCAAAGAAGAGCGCCGCGTCGCACACGTCGAGCAATTGCCGCTGACCCACGGCGGACGCATCGGGTTCCAGGTCGACAACCTGCTCGCTGCGGTGGCCGCGGGCTTCTGGCTCGGCTTGTCGGTGGATGCCCTGCGCTTTGGCGTGCAGACCTTCTCCAGTGATATCGGCACCACTCCCGGTCGCTTCAACGTGCTCGTGCATCGGGATGCCACGGTGATCCTGGACTACGGGCACAACGCTTCGGCGCTGCTCGCGCTGAATGAAGCCATCTCTAAGATGCCGCACCGCCGGCGCAAGGTTGTGTACACCGCCGCTGGTGACCGTCGCGACGAAGACATTCATCGCCAAGCCGAGATCATCGGTGGCTTCTTCGACGACGTGTACGTCTACGAAGACCAATGCACGCGCGGTCGCGCGGATGGTGAAATCATTCGCCTGATGCGTGAAGGCTTCGGTCGCGCCAAGCGCCCGCCGCGTCGCGTGCTGCAGAAGTCGGGTGAGCTCACGGCAATCGCGGCCGCCATCACCGGGCTGGAGCCCGGTGATCTCCTGCTCTGCCAGGTGGATCAGGTGGAAGTGGCCCTCGAATTCGTGAAGGGCTTGTTCCGCAAGGCCGAGGCTCGCCCGGTCGTCCCGATTGCTCAGATTGCCGCCGCGGCGCTGGCAGCGCTCGGCATCATCGGCGGCGGCTGAGTTTTGCGGTGGCTGACCTCTTTTCTGGGTCTGGCCGCAGCACTGGGTCGCCTCGGCGTTGTTCAGGCGCGTTTGCGCTTCATGCCCCAGAACAGAATCGCCGGTAGGAACAGCACCGCGGCGAGTACCGTGCAGATCTCACCGGCGGCAGCCGCGAGCCCGAAGCTTTGGGTCGCGCCGTTCATGGAGAACATCAGTGCGACATAGCCCAGGGTGGTGGTCAGCGAACACAGCACGACCGCGCCGCCTGTTTCGACTAGCCCCTCGGCGAGGCCGGCGTCGTCCGTCAGTTCACGTCGCTTCATGATGTTAAGCGCGTAGTCCGCACCGACGCCGACGCTGATCGGCAACGCCACGAAGTTCAAGAAGTTGAGCTTGACGCCGTGCAGCGACAGGAACGTTACGAGCCAAGACAGCCCCACGATCAACACGGCAAGGGTCAAGAGCCCGTGCCGCCTGCCGCGGAACGCTACGAAGATCACCGCTAACGTCCCGACGAAGCTGAGCAGAATGGCCTTCGGCGAATCGTCACGAATCGACTGCAATACATCCGCAAAAATCACCGGATCGCCGGAACCGTAAATCACGTCCCCGTTCGGCAAATGGGTCTCGCGGAAGGCGTTGGCCCAGAGCTCAAGGTAGTGCGCGTCGTACACGCTCCTGTGGCTCGTTGGCACGATGTACACGATGCGCCCCCGCTTGCCTTCCTGATCGATGAACGGCCGCGCGATGCCCTCCGGCAAATCGGCCATGTTGATGGGCGCAATGTTGGGTGGGATGTACTCGTTGATCTTGGCGTAGTCTTTGTCGCTCACGAAACCGCGCTTGTGCCCGCGCTCGACGCGATCGCGAATCTCCTCGAGCAGTTCGATTTTCTTGGCTTGATCTTTGGGCAAGAGGTCGAAAATGGTGACGACTTTGTCGAACGGTTTGGCATCTGCAGCAGCCTTATCGCGCCGCTTCAAGAGCTCGGTCACCAGTGGTTCGACTTGGTCTACCCGGTCGACGACGATGGCGCGTCCGTCTTGCCCGGCGCGACCCACGACGTCATCCACGCGTCCGGCGAGCGCGCTCCCCTGCGTCTGGGTGCCCTTGGTCTTGAACACCGTGCGCAAGTTGTACTCCATCGGATCATCGGCGAAGTACTTGACGGAGATGAAGATGGTGAGCACGCCGCTGACCACGCCGAAGACGGTGATTGCGCGCGGAATGCGCTTGGCCAACCACACGAACGGGTACCCGTAGAACCCACGCGCGCGTGAGCGCCAGGTGATTTTCCCGTGAAACATCGGGCTCACTCGCTCGGTGAGCACCAGCAGCGCAGGCAAAAGCAGGTAGGTGACCAGCCAACACAGCGCCATGCCGAAGCCGCCAATCACGCCGAAGTGCTTGAAGCCGCGGAAGTTGGTGATCGCGAGCGAGCCGTACGCCACCATAGCCGCAGCGGCTGCCGCGAGCGTCGCGGTGCGCGTTTCGCGATGCGCGATCAACACCGCGCCGCCAATCGGCTCGCCGCTACGGCGTGCCTCGAGGTAGCGCGCCATGTAAATGATACCGAAGTTGATGCCATTGCCAGCGATGATGCTGACCAAGAAGCCGCTCGCGGTATTTAGGTAGCCGATGCTCAGGTAAGCGCCCGCGAATGCCCACACGCAACCCGTCAAGATCGTGAGCCCCATACACAGCAGCACGCGCAAGCGCAGGAAGAACAAGAACACGACCGCCATGATCATGCCTACGCCCCACACGCCGACCTGCGTCAGATCGTGGGTGATGGCTTGGTGCTGCTCCGCGGCGGTCACCAAGTTGCCCGTGTAGCCGACGGTGAACGCTGGGTCCCACTGCTTTGGGTTTATCTTGTCCACCAGCGCTTGGATCTGTGAACGCAGCTCGAAAGCCCTGGGATCCATGCTGCCTAACGGGGTGCGCACCAAGATCACGCCCAGCGTTTGGTGCTCGGATTCGCCGATGTAGTAGCCGTCGGTGCCGGGCTGCTGTTTCTGCGCTTCTTCGATCTTCTTCTTGAATTTGTCCTCTAGAGCCTGCGCATCTAGCGGGGGGGGCGCGTCCGTGTCGGTCTTGGCATCCGAGTCACCGAGACCCAGATCCATGCCGCTCTTCTTTTGGACTTCGTAGTCGTACCGGTCCACGACGTCGTCGTGCATCTTCTGGATGTCGGCCAGCTCCGCGTACAGGTGCTTGTTGTTTCTGAAGAACTCCTGCACGTCGCGGGTGCCGTCCTCCACCGACGTCACGAGCGTGGGGTCGAGCTTCCGGATCTCCGGGGACAGCGTGTCGACGAAGCGTTTCAGCGTGTCGACGCTTTCGCTGTGCGCCACCACGCTGAGCGTTGAGCTGGACGTCAGGCGCGCGGAGATGTGGCGCATCTCGATCACGCTGCGCTTGTCGTCCGGTAGCAATTCCGAGAACGCCGTGCGCAGGCTCAGCCGCGAGGCCAAGTAGCCCGTGGGCAACAGTGTGAGCAGCACGAGCAGCACCACGAGCAGCGGGCGACGATTCTGAATCTCGCCAAGTCGAACGAGCAGGCCCTCGAGCCGTGATGGTGGCATCGGGGGCGACCGTATCACAGCTTTTCGCGTTAGCTTATGTCGGTTAAGTACATGAAAACGCTATAGAAAACATTAGCGGCGCACCGGGTCTTTGGAAAGCTTCCGCTGCAGTGAGCGGCGGTGTAGTCCGAGCAAACGTGCCGCTTGCGAGATGTTGCCGTCGCAGTCACCGAGCACACGCTGAATGTGCTCCCACTCCACCCGCGCCAAGCTAGGTACGGTGCCGCTGTCGTCGCTGCCCGGCGCACTCTTGCCCTCGAAGGCGGACAAAATTTGGTCGATGTCCACCGGTTTGCTGAGGTAGTGCACCGCGCCTGCGCGCACGGCCTCCACCGCAGTGGCGATACTGCCGTAGCCCGTCAACATCACGACTCGGCTCGCTGGGTCGATCTCGTGCAGGCCGCGCACGACTTCGAGGCCGGACGCGCCCGGCATGCGCAAGTCCACGACGGCAAACTCGGGGCTGTCTTGACGCGCGAGCTGCAGCGCCTCCGCGGTATCGCGCGCCGCTCGCACTTCGAAGCCGCGGTCTTGAAAAGCTTTGGCCAGTCGTGTGCGAAACACATCATCGTCGTCCACGACGAGCACGGAGCGCGCGGAGCGTTCTACTTCAGCGCTCACCCGAGACTCCGGGGTTCGAGCATGTTCCGGGGCACGGTCAGGCGCGCCACGGTGCCGCCGCCCGGGCGTGCGTACAGCGTCAGATCTCCGCCCATGCGCTGCGCAAAGGAGCGCGCCAAAAACACGCCCAGGCCGAGCCCGCGGCCAGCCGGTTTCGTCGTGAAAAATGGCTCTCCAACGCGATCTCGCGCGTACGCCGGAATGCCCGCGCCCAAGTCCAAGACCTCGAACGCGGCGCGCTCGGCCTCCACGTGCGTGATGACGCGCACGGCTTCGGCGCGGCCTGCTTCGGCTTGAGCTTCGATGGCGTTGCGCACCAAATTGGCCAGCACCTGCACCAACAGGCGCTGCGGAGCGACCAGCTCATCAAGCGGACCGCTGCGCTCGAACGCAACCTGAGCCGCTGCCGCGCCCAGCGCGTTCGATAACCCGAGCTCCACGCCGTGCACGCTGACCTGGGCCAGCATTTCGCCGGCGCCCTCGCCAGCGCGCGCGGCCATGTGCTGCAGGATCTCGCGGCAACGCTCGACCTCTTGGCGAATCAAGCGCGCGTCCGGCACGAGCCCTGGCCGCGCATCCGTGCCGGCTTCCAGCGCGTGCTCGAGCTCCTTGGCCACGAGTGCAATGGTCGCCAAAGGGGTGCCGAGCTCGTGTGCCGCGCCCGCAGCTAACGTGCTCAAGGACGCGAGCTTCTCGCTTCGTACCGCGGATTGCTGCAACGCGAACAGCTCGTGCTCACGCGCTTGCAGTGCGCTGGCCACGCGCGACACGAAATGAACGACGAAACCCGCCGCCAACGTGTACGCGAGCCACATGCCCTGTAAATGCATCGTGGATGCACCGTGAGGCATGTGCATCGCGTGCGGATCGATGGAGTGTGAGGGCAAGACGAACAGCGACCCGAAGGCCAGCGAGGTGAGGGCGGTCACTAGCCACGCCGGCCGAGGCGCCAAGAGCAGTGCGGCGAGTGCCACGTGCACCAAGTAGAACACGCTGAAAGGGTTGGACGGACCGCCCGCGCTGAGCAGGAGCCCGCTGAGCGTCAGCACATCCAACACGAGCACCGCCAGCAAGGCGCGGGCCGAGGGATCGCGCTTGCGCAGCCAAAGTGTCAGCCCCAAGTTGCTCGCCGCGGTGACCGAGATCAACCCAACGATCAGCGCTAGCGGCAGCGAGACCCGCAGAGCGAGCACTGCCAACGCGGTGATCGCTGACTGCCCGGAAATTGCCAACCAACGCAGCCGCACGAGCCACGCGAGCCCAATCTTCGGCGCGGTAGCCACCGAAGCCGGCGTCTCGCGCCCGCGCTTTACGTCAGAACCATCGGAAACCACCGCGCAACCGTAGCAGAGCGCGCAACGCCGCCCAGGTGCGGTGAATTGTCGCGCCTGAAGCCAGCTGCGCGGCTCTCAGAATCGTGCGCTTGATTGGGAACACCAACGGTTGGGAACACCAACGATTCGCCTTCTCGCGGCGGGCACACCTTCGAACCGCGAGGTGCGCTGCTGGGGCGGGAGCGCCCCTCTTAGGGCCCGCGAATCGCTAACTCGGTCGATGCTCGCGGTCGAGGCGCCCGGCTGGCAAGGCGCGACGAAGGCGCATACTGCAGGCATTGAACTGAAGAGCAACGCAGCCAGCCGGGATGCATCGGCCGCGAAGGCGATCGACTTAGCCATTCGCGGGCCCTCAGTGCCCTGCGTCGACTTTGACGTTCTTGTCCACTTTGCCGAGCAGCAGCACGAGCGGCAAGAACACGAGGATGAGCAGGCCCGTGGCGAAGAAGGTGTCGTTGAACGACATCACCAAGGCTTCGCGGTTCACGATGGCGTTCAGTGCGGCGAGGGCTTGGTGCTGGGCGTCGAAGAGCACAGCGCCCTTGGCGACGAACGCGCCCGTCAGCATGTGCAGGCGATCTTGCACGCCGACGCTGCCGAGTGGCATTTGCTCGACCAGCACCGCTCGGTGAAAAGCCTGACGCTGGGTGAGCAGCAAGGTCAGCAGCGCCACGCCGATGCTGCCGCCGAGTTGGCGAGTCAGGTTGAAGAAGCCGGATGCCTTCGAGATGTCTTCCTTCGGGATTGGGCCCAGCGTCGCCAAGTTCAGTGGCAGGAACATCGCGACCGTCCCGACGGCGCGGATGATCAGCGGCCAGAAGAAATCATCAGCGCCGGTTTGCGAGGTCATGTTGCTCAACTGGTACACCGCGAAAACCAAAATGAGCGCGCCAGTGACCAGACCCAGGCGCGCATCTACCTTCCGGATGATTTGCCCGGCGGCGATCATGGTTACGGCCGAGGCGAGCGCGCTCGGTAAGAGCAACAAACCCGTTTCCTGCGAGGTGAAGCCCATGAGCGTCTGGGCGAAGATCGGCACCGCGAACAGCGCGCCGTACAGCGCCATGCCGACGATCACGGACAGGATGCTCCCGGCCCAGAGCGAGCGGTAACGCAGCACGCGTAAATCCACGACCGGGTTCTTGCTCTTGAGTTCGCGATACACGAAGGCAGCCAGTGACACGATGGCGCTCACGAACAACGCGCAGATCAAGCGTGAGTCGAACCAATCCTCGGAGTTGCCCTCTTCCAACAGCGTTTGCAAGCTACCTAGCCCGCAAGCCAACAAGAAGATGGCGATCCAGTCGACTTGACCCGTGGCCTTGTCATCAGTGTCCGGCTTCAGGCTGGCTTGGCACATGATTACCGCCAAGATGCCGAGCGGCACGTTGACGAAGAATATCCAACGCCAACCGATGTTGGTCACCAAATAACCGCCGAGCGTTGGGCCAATCGCGGGGCCCGCGATCACGATCGCACCGAAGAAGGCTTGGGCGACGCCCTGTTCTTCCTTGGGGAAGGTCTCGAAGAGGATCGCCTGCGCTTTGGCGAGCAGGCCGCCGCCCATCAAGCCTTGCAGCACGCGCGCGATGATCAAGAGCGGCAGGGTCGTCGCCATGCCGCACATCACGGAGGCCACCGTGAAACCTATCAGCGAGAAGATGAAGTATCGCTTCTTTCCGAAGCGATCACCCAGCCAAGCGGTAAGGGGCAGCACGATCACGTTCGCGACCGCGTAGCCGGACACGACCCAGCTCACCTCGGTCAGCGTAGCGCCGAGCGTGTTCTGCATGTCCGTCAGCGCGACGTTCACGATGCTGGTGTCGACGACCTCGAGCAAGGCACCCAACGCGACCGCGACGGCGATCGCCCATTTGCCGCCGACGGCTGCCTTCGACTTCGCTTGGAACGGAACGGCCGATTGCGTCACGGCTGCCCTCGGCTTACTTGCGAGTGTCGACGGTGAGGTCGACGCTCATGCCGGGGCGGAGTACGATGCCGGCCGGGAGCGCGTTCAAGCGCACGCGCACAGGCAAGCGCTGTACGATTTTGGTGAAGTTGCCGGTCGCGTTGTCGGGCGGCAGCAGCGTGAACTTGGCGCCGGTCGCAGCCGAGAAGCTCTCGACCTCACCCTCGATGGAGGTGCCGGAGAACGCATCCACTTCCACGCTCGCCGGTTGCCCGACGC
>JBDTJC010000221.1:0-26011 GCA_039936055.1 Polyangiaceae bacterium
CATCGTTTCTTACTACGAGATCGGCACGGCGCTGACGGCTAACCACGCACACGCCTCGATGATGGGTGTCTACGGAATGCTCGCTGCGGGGCTCGCGCTCTTCGCCCTGCGTTACCTCATTCCCGAAGCACGCTGGTCGGAACGTGCGGCAAAGACCAGTTTCTGGTCGCTGAACCTCGGCCTCGCGTGGATGGTCTTCGCAACGCTGTTCCCACTGGGATTGTTGCAGCTCTACGAATCCGTACATCACGGCTACTACGAAGCGCGCGCCATGACCTTTTTGAGCAACCCGACCAACCGATTCCTCGAATGGCTGCGCCTGCCGGGCGATCTTGTCTTTATCGTCGGAGGTGTCCTACCCTTGCTCTGGCTGTGCTGGCGCGGGGTGCGCGAGCGCGTACCTTTTGTACAGATCCCGGGCACCACGTCCGAGGCGAGCGCGGTGTCGCTCTTTACGGAGGTCACGGAACTCGAAGCCACGGCTGACGACGTGGCGCGCGGTGGATAGGGAGGTCGTCCTCGCTCTCGGGTACGCTACCTTCCTCGTCGGCGTTGCGTGTGCGCTGACTGGGTGGGCACGTCATATCGACAAGTGGACAGCGAGCGGAGCGCCGGCATGGCATAAAAGCGAAGAAGCGCGGCTTCGACGGGCCCTCGCGCTTGCGCTCCTCTTTCTTAGTGCCGTTCTTCTCCTCGCGGAGATGATTCGCCATCCGCACACGACGCTATTGGGAGCCCTATCGGCTGGTCTGCTCATCAGTGGATGCCTGGGATGGCGCGGAGTCACCGCCTTTCCGCGGAAGCGTTCGACAATCGTTCCCGAGGCCAAGTATCCGACCGAACGCCGGGGTTAACCTAAGGGGGGAACTGATCCCCAACACGTGGCAGGCTTCTGGTCGACGTTCGCGACACTGCCCGCTGCGCATTCGTCGCGTTGGGTTTTTGAAGCACGCATCACGGCGTGACGCAGCCGTGCGCGAGCAGCACCACCGAGCCGTCGGGCGCGTTCGTGATCAGATCGCTCCGACCGTCGCCGTCGATGTCAGCGACGGCGAAATTCTCGCCTTGCTTGAGACTCCAATTGAGCCAAGCTCGTTTAGTCAAGTCGCCGTCGGCGACGAGCACGGCTGTGCCATTCGCTCCGACGGCGCAGTCGAGTGTTGGGGCGGGGATCTATTCGGCCAAGCCGAGCCACCGTGAACGGTCGCGCACGAACTCGACCTAGTCACACGCTGCCAAGACGAACGCGCGGTCCGCTGGACACGCGCGGTGTGGACCGGCCGCCGCTGCGCAAGCGTGGAACGTTGCAATCTCGATCGACGACGGGGCGGGGCCAGTGGACCCACGGCGTTGCTTTCGCGGTGAAGCGCGCCTGGTGTTCACGGCAACGATGAAGAAAGCAAAGATTGGCCGAAACCCAAACGTCCCAATAGTCTGCGTGTCATCCGGACTCGGCGTGACGTCGGAGTACCGGGCGAGGTCCTGTCCGACTACCCCGTTTGTGCCGCGATTTGCTGAAGCGTTCCGCGCGTTGCGGGATCGAGATTAAGACTGAGCCCATGCAACGTCCACGGATTGGTGCCCCGCACGCCTTGTCGACAACGGAGGCAGGGCAAATGACAGCGAGTCGACTCGTTGTCGGGAGGGGCGCAGTAGGGACCTTCACGCTGGCGCTGCTCGCTTCACTGCTAGGCCTGGTCTCCGGCGTTGGCGCGTTCCTGTTCAGAGGCCTCATCGGTGCGTTTCACAATCTGCTCTTCCTCGGTCGATTCTCGCTCTTCTACGACACCAACGTGCACACTGGGCCGAGCCCTTGGAGGATCGCGGTCGCGCTTGTGCCAGCAGTCGGCGCGGTTGGAGTCGTGTTCCTCGTGAATAATTTTGCGCCGGAGGCACGCGGGCACGGTGTGCCTGAAGTAATGGACGCCATCTATTACAAGAAGGGCGTCATTCGACCGATCGTGGCGGCCATCAAGTCGCTCGCTTCGGCCGTCTCCATCGGCAGCGGCGGTTCCGTCGGACGGGAGGGTCCCATTATTCAAATCGGTGCCGCGTTCGGCTCTTGGATTGGGCGAACCTTTCACGTCTCACGTTGGCAGGTCGCAACACTGGTCGCCGCGGGCGGCGGCGCCGGTATTGCCGCCACTTTCAACACTCCGATTGGTGGCGTCCTGTTTGCGGTCGAAGTGTTACTGCACGAAGTGAGCGTTCGAACCCTGGTGCCGGTTGCGCTCGCGACGGGCACTGCGACCTACGTCGGTCATTTTCTGTTTGGGGATCACCCCGCGTTTCTCATACCCGCGTTGCACATGCCGAACTCGGCTTCGGCTGCGCTGCTTCCAGCCTACGTGTGCCTCGGCATTGTAATGGCGCTGGTTGCGGTCGTTTTCATACGCGTGCTTTACGGCACGGAGGATCTCTTCGAAAAGTGGCTGCCGAAGCGACCCTATACGCGCCACATGCTCGGTATGCTCGGGGTTGGTCTGACCGCCGAGGTGATGATGCTGACGTCGGGCCACTACTACGTTCAGGGCGTTGGCTACGCGACGATCATGGACGTACTCACGGGCACACTGTCGAATGTCCCATTTTTGCTGATTCTATTCATCGCGAAGTTGCTCGCCACTTCTTTGACCCTTGGTTCGGGTGCATCCGGGGGAATTTTCTCGCCCGCGTTGTTCATGGGAGCCGTGTTGGGGGGCGCGTTCGGTCTTTGTCTGCGCGTCTTTCTGCCCGGCCTCCACGTCGATGCAGCGGCGCTCGCACTAGCGGGAATGGCGGGCCTGGTCGCGGCGTCGACCGGGGCTGCCTTGACGGCAATCGTGATGATTTTCGAAATGACGTTGGACTATTCCGTCGTGCTACCGATGACGGTCACCGTCGCCGTGAGCTACGGCCTGCGGCGTATTCTGCTTAGCGAGAGCATTTATACGATGAAGCTCGCGAGGCGTGGCCATCCCATGCCGTGGGCGCTACAGGCCAACGCAGGGTTGGTTCACCACGTGACGGACATGGTGATCGACAAGCCCTTGGTGATGCCCGAACAAACGCCGGGCGCCCAGCTCGAATGGGGCGAAAACGATGAGGCGCCTGCCGAGTGCGTCCTCGTCAAAGAGAACGCGGTTACCGGGGTTCTCTCGCGCTCGTGGGCGCTCGGTCATCGAGGCGCCCTTCAACAGGCTCCGACACTCTCGGCCGTGGCGCGGCACGACTACGTTACTGTCTCGTCAAGTGCGGCGATTTTCGAAGTGCTCGCGCGCATGCAAGCGGCCCACGCCTCAATCGCGGTCGTACTGCAGCCGGCATCGGACATCGAGGCGCTTGGCCCGGTGCTGGGTATCGTGACGAAGGAGCATCTGGCGGAGGCCATCGCGGAAGGCATGGAGCTGTTCGGCAATTGACGCTTCGGCGTCCAGAAATACATGCCTGCCGCGCGACCTCCCCGCGACCTCCCCGCGACGGAGACGCGACGGAGACGCGACGGGGCGCAACGACGACACGCGGGGCTACCTGCCGCTACTTGCCGTTGTCGAAGGAGTCGAGCACTGGGCAGTCGGGCACGCTGAACTCACCGGAAAGGTCCCAGCCCGCGCCCGTAACTGCCAGCGTTCCGTGAGTACTGGTGCCGTCCTTGCTCGAGATTCGAATCGCCACGGCACCGTAGGCGTACGCGCCGTTGACCGCGAGCAACGCGACGGCATCCTGTTGCCCCACGTAGCTCACCATCGAGTGCTCGATGACGGGGCGGATCAAAAAGCCGAGGCTCGTTGGGTCGCAAACTCGAGCCGTTGCTGACTGCGTGAAGAACAGTTGCAAGCTGTAGCTAAACCCTGTCACTTCTGCGGCCCAAGCGTATTGCAACGTCATTGGCCCAAGCGGCGTCATGCCCGACACGGTCGAAGTGGGCGCGGGCGCCGTGCACGTCGTGCTTGTCGGCGAAGCGAAGCAGACCGGCGCATAGTACGTCCACGCACCGGTAGAATCGCAATACCCGCCGCCGCCGCAGCACTCCGTTGTGGCACCACAGCTTATGTCGCACGAGTTCGGAGCCTGCCCAACATTGAGCGCATCCGCGCAGAGCTGCGTGCCTGTGCTCACCGAGGCTGTGCCCGCCTGGCCGCCCATGCCCATGCCGCCCGTGCCGCCCGCACGGGCGCCGGCAGTGGCTGCAGGCTCCGCGCTGCTCTGTGCTCGCCCGCCGCAGCTCGGGAGGAGCGCCCCCGCGACGAACGCACCGGCTCCCAACTGGCTGAAGCGCCACCACCCGCGCTGATTCATGGGCAAGACGTTGACGTATCCCCGCCCGCGCGTCAGCGAAATTGCTGACGAATCATGCAGGCGCGGGAAATCCGAGGACGAACAGGACGCCGCCAATGGCGCTGGACACCGTTTCGGCGACTCGGTGCTCTTTCACCTGCGACGCAAGTCGCGACGACGGGTCGTCTGTCACGTTTCAAGACAACACCGTGCGGCCTTCTCGGCTGGCACAAGCGTTGCTTGGATTGAGTCATGAAACATCGGTCCACAGGTTTAGTCATCGGGCTCGCATTCATTGCCGCGTTCATAGCCAGCGTGATGTTGCATTCGATGACGGCAGCGGTGATCGTGCTGCTCTCGGCGGTGACAGTGGCATTTGTGCTCGGTATCGCCTGGATGCGCACCACTACACACCGCGTTCGAGACAAGCCGCGGAGCGCCCCGTGAAGCCGATTGTCTCGACGTCAGATGCACGAGCCATGCCGAGAAAACAGCTCAAGCGCGGCGACCACGTCTCTTGGAATTCGGAGGCGGGTCGCGTCCACGGCACCATTACCCGCGTTGTCACGTCAGAACTCGAGTTCAAGGGTTACACGGTGCACGCGAGCAAAGGGGAGCCTCAGTACGAGATCACGAGCGACACGACGGACCACGTCGCGATGCACAAGAGAGAGGCGCTGACGAAGCTGACGAGATAGGTACGGTCGCCTCTTTCGGGTGAGCCGGCCCAAGTTCCCAGCTCGAGCCACGCGCCTGCGGTCAGGGAGTCCACCCCTTGGCGCTGCGCGTGCTTCTGATTTGTCGTGACGCGCCGAACCTGCCGGCGTGCGAGTGCTCTCGCGGCATTTACGTCGCACAGTGGCATCATGGCACAACGGGCTCGCCTCACTCCCGTGTTGAAGTCCCGTGTTGAAGTCGCGCTTGCGACGCGCATCGTGTTCCAGCGTGCTCGGCTCCCCCGCAATTTGAACCTCCGAATTGCCAGAACGCGAAGGCGACGCTCGGTTCAGCCTTGAGCTCGATTCTTTGGCCGGATGGCCACCTCGCAGGCCCGCACAAGATCCAGAGCCGCGGAAAGCCCCCAACCCAGCATGCGTTTGGTAGCGAGCCGCGCCGGCGTGCCGGAAGGCAGGCGCCGCAGGGCCGGCAACCTTCGCGAGCGATCTTGCTGCGCCTCCGCGCCTGCCAAGCCCATCGGCGGCTGGCACGCGAGCGAACTTCCCCCGCGTCTGTACGGCGCTTTGAGTGACCCTCGCATAGTAAATCGCTGGGCGCGGTAACGCAGCCCGCGGAGCCGTGTGCGGCACTGGATGCGTGCAGCTGTCCATTGTCGTTGCTGGACGATGCTCGCCCTGAAACGAGCAGCAACCACGTCGCTCATGTATGCTTACGCCGATGCTCGTACGAACGGTGGGCTGCCTCTTCGCGACGGTCCCCCGTCACCGACCTGGCCGTTGGCGGGACGCATGTTTGTGTCCGATTGACCGACGGCAGCGTGCGCTGCTGGGGCAGCAACTACTCCCAAGAACTCGTTTCTGGCTCCGCCACGGCGTTCGCTGTGCCGGTCCCAGTAACGCCGTGATGCTGTACCGTCTGAGCCACAGTTCGGCTCTGAATTGCACGGCGACCGTGCGTGACGGTGGTCTCGCTACCGGTTCTCGACGGTCTTCATCGCGACCATCGTCAGGCGCCTCGCGGCGTCCGCGAGCTTCGAGCGCGGCGGAGATACCGCGGAGCGCAGCACGACGGCTGCTCGATGCGACTGTTCACGCCGGCGAAGCTCATGCCCGACGGCGGATGCCGGCGTGCTTTGGTTTGGGCTAAATTGATGGTCACACGCGGCGCCGGATCGCGTCGCAGCCTTCGGCGTCCGATCGCGCAACGAGTGCAGAAGGCTCTTGCCGTCACGCGCCGCCGAAGGCTTTGCCGCAGTGTGACGCCGAGCGTGACCATCAAAAATCGATCGCGAGAGCGGCGGCAGGCTCCAGCGTTCGGCGTCCAGTTGCCTCAGTGCAGCAGAGGACCCAGCACGCCGTACCAAACGCCGGACATCAGCGCATACCCGGCGGAGTTTGGGTGCCAGGTGTCGTTGAGCAGCGCTGTCTTGAAGCTCGGGTTGCTAGCAATGACGGGATACATATTGACGAGCAGCAAGTGCTTCCCAGCGCTCACCCGCGCTTGCACGACGGCGGGGATCGCCGCGTTGTAGGTTTGGATACGCGTGTTGAGCGCGTCGTCTTGAGACGGGATGATCTGCGCGACCACGATGAGGGCATTCGGCAGCGCCGTGATGATGCTGTCGATCAGCTTGCCGAGCCGCATGGGCGCGTTCACCATGTCGTAGTCGTCGATCGCGTCGTTCGTGCCGATGTGCAGGGTGACAATGTGCGGCGTGTAAGCGGGCATCACGGTCGCCACGAGCGGCGAGATGCCGCTGCGAGACGGCGTCGGGTCGATCGTGTAGCCGCTGTGACCTTCATGATTTTGTGGGAACGCCACGCCGTCGGCCATGGTCGGGCCGTTTTTCTGGCTGCCCACGAAGGTGAGGTTCTTGCCGGCTTGATGCGAGGTCGTGAACAGTTGGATCCGATAGCCACCCGGCACGCCGTAGCCGTCCGTGATCGAGTCGCCGAACGGCATGATCTTGCACGGAGTGCCCGTGCTCGGACAAGGGTCGAAGCCCGCCGTTGCGCCGCCTGCGCCGGCGCTGTTCGTGCCGGCCGCGTTGCTTCCGCCGGCCGCGTTGCTTCCGCCGGCCGCGTTGCCGCCGCTGCCTGCGTTGCTCGCGCCCGCGCTGTTGCTGCCTCCGTCGGTGGTCGAAACGGCACCGCTCGCGCCCGCGGTTGCGACCCCGCCCGTTCCCACGCCTCCGCTCGCTGTGGCACCACCCCTGTTCGCGCCGCCCGCCGTGGTCCCTCCGTGGTTCCCGGCTCCGCCGTCGCCCGAACCGCCGTACGCGTTCGAAGCGCCGCTCGCTCCGCTGCCCGCTGCACCGCCCGGCGAATTTGTCCCGCTGCCGCCGCTCGATGAACAGGCGCTCGCGGGCAGCAAGGCGAGCCCCAGTAGGAACCCACGCCGGAAGAGTCGCGCTGAGGTTCGGCTGTGCACGCAGCGATGGTGAACGGACATGGACTCCTGGAAGGCGGAAGGAGCGCGAGCTTTACAGGCTTGATGTGCCCCGTGCCAACGCGCGGAAATAGGACGCAAGGACGCGGCGCTAGCATAGCGCGCGTTCCCGCCGCCGCTGCTGCTGGAAGCGCTTCGGCACGACCCCGCTCAACTTCTTCGCTGTCCCGTTGCGCGTATTCCGCTCGACTCAGCCGGCAGATCCGGGCTTGAGCATGGCGGGACCGGAACGCGCGCCGCGCGCGGGTCCCCTCCGGTGTCTACGGCTTGCCGACGAAGGTCGTCACGGACGCGGCGGCTAGGGAGGCCGAGAAGCGCCCACCCCTGTTGCAGTGGTTGCTGATGGAACAGCCTCGAACCCGGAAAGTTGCGCCAGCCCGCGAGTCGCACAGACGTCTGCCTACCCACACCTACGCCCTCGCCCGTCGAACGACCTGAAAAACGCGGGCCAAATAGCCGACCAAACGCCAATCGAGGCGTCATGGCGCTTTACGATGGCCGAAGTCGTTCTCGACGCGAATGTGATCGTCGCACTGCTGTACGTCGCCGATTCTCAGCACCAACGGGCGGTCGATCTCGCGGAGGCGCTACGCTTGCACGCCAGGGTGGGAACTCGCGGGTCTTCGTGGTGTCATTGCTCCGATGATGCTCGATCCGGTGTTGGCGGCGTGTGGTGCGGGGTCCGCGGCTGAGTTCGAGTCAGGGGTGCTCGACGGCTTGGCAAGCAGGATCGGATTCGAGGTGGGGTTCTTCGCGTACCCCGGTGCGGAGCCCACAACGGTCGGACTGGATGCGAGTCGGCTGTCGAAAGCGTTCGACCCGGGGAGTCCGTACGAGGCTGAGCTCCTGCCGGTGAAACAGGCGGCCCTAGCTGGTCGTGGCGTGGCGATCGATACGAAGGTGCTGGGATCCCGTCGGGTTCAGCAGACGGCGTACTTCAGAGACTTCGCCAAGCCGCTCGGTGGCACGCATACGATGTTCGGGTATCTCTCGCTGCGAGGCCAGCCGCTGGGAGCGCTGATGCTCGGACGAACTGGCGGGGTGTTTGGAGACGCGGACGTGGCGGCGCTGGAGCAATTGCTGCCGAGGCTGGCTGTTGCACGAGCGTCGTTTGGCTTGCCGGCCCTGGTGTCGCGGCCGTTACGTCACACGGAGGGTTGGGGTTTTCCGCGGCGGCACCTGAAGGTCGCTCGGCTCGGCGACGCCGAGATCGTCGTTCGCGACCGACGAGGCTTCCGCGAGATGGTCGCCCGAAGCCGGGCGACCGACGCCGAGTTGGTATGGACTCGGAGCGCACTCACGGATCCGTCCCGCTCGGGGTGGCCATACGTGGACCTCTTCCATCTGGCAGCCGCGCTCGCCAAGCGCCGAGAGCGAGCGCTCTTCGTCGGCTGCGGGGGGGCTGTCGCACCGAGACAGTTCGCGCGCGTGTATCCCGGTATCAAGCTGGACATCGTGGAGCGCGAGCCGTGCGTGGTGTCGCTCGCGCAAGAGTTCTTCGGCGCCGCAGAGCTCCCAAACGTGACCTTCCATGTCGAAGACGGCGCGGTCTTCGTCAAGCGGGCCCAAGCGTCGACTTGGGATGTGGCAGTGGTGGACGCCTACGACTCGCGCGATCTCGCGGCCGGCCTGGCGAATCGCACCTTCTTCGGCGCGCTAGCGCGGGTGCTCCGTCCGGGCGGTACCTTTGCGTTCAACCTCATCAGCTCGCTCGACGGCGGAGGTTCGCTCAGCGCTGTGCTCGCGGCCGCGCGTTTCGATTTCTTCGATTTGCGCGTGCTGCCAGTACTAGCGCCGGACGAGCACGTGAGGGCGTCGGACTTGCGCAACGTGGTCGTAATCGGAACGAAGGCTCACTAGTCTCGATTTGCCACTGAGCTGGTCGTCGTAGTGGCTCTCCACGGCCGACCAGCCAATCACAATCGCCCTCTCGCCCTGCACCCACGTCATTCCCGTCCCCCGAGATCTCGCTCGAGGCGCTCGACGATCTGCGCCGAGGCCTGACCGTCCCCATAGAGCGCTCGAGGGGACGCCAGGGCTTGCCGCTCCGCAGGATCGGCGACGAGCCGCGTGACCTCGGCGAGCAGCGAGGCCCCGTCGTTGCCGACAAGGCGGGCGTTGCCCGAGGCGACTGCCTCCCGCCGCTCGGTGATGTCCCGGAGCACCAACAGTGGGGCCCCGAGGCAGGGAGCTTCTTCCTGAACGCCACCCGAATCGGTCAGCGTCAGCCACGCTCCTCGGAGAAGCGCGAGAAATCGCGGGTAGGCGAGCGGCTCGGTTAGGGTGACCGCATCGCAACCGCCGAGGGCGTCGTACACGACGCTGCGGACCTCTGGGTTCGGATGAACGGGCCACACCACGCGGAGATCGGGAAAAAGGCGTGTCATCGCCTGGATGGCACGGCACAGGCGGCGAAGCGGGGCTCCGAAACTCTCGCGTCGATGGGCGGTCACCAGGACCAGCCGCTCGTGCGCTGCGAGCGGCGTACCGAGGCCGCGCATCGCTTCGGAAAGAGGAGGGAGATGGGGGCGCACCGCTTCGAGGGCGTCGATGACGGTGTTCCCAGTCACCAGGATACGGTCATCGTCGATCCCTTCCCGGAGCAACTGCGCGCGCGCGTCCAGCGTCGGCGCGAAGTGCCAACGCGCGAGCTTGCTCGTCAGTGCGCGGTGCGCCTCCTCGGGAAAGGGCGACGTCATCTGCCGGGTTCGTAGGCCCGCCTCCACGTGGGCCACCGGGATCTGCTCGTAAAACGCGGCAAGCGCCGCGGCGAACGCGCTCGTAGTGTCCCCCTGCACGATCACCGCGGCGGGCCTCGCCGCACGCAAATGCTCGCCAATTCCGGCCACGATGCGCGCCACGCCGTCGGTCAAAGTGGGCTCTCGCGAGGGCTCGACGACCGGCAGCTCGAGATCGGCACGAATTCCGAACAGCGCCTGCACGGCGGAGACCAGCTCGAGATGTTGCCCCGTCGTGCACACCACGGGATCGAGGGTGCGGGATCCGCGAAGTCGTTGCACGACGGGCGCGAGCTTGAGCGCTTCGGGCCGCGTCCCGTAGACGACCATCACGCGCATCTACACAATCTCCAGCGGCGAGCGCCGCAGGTGTTGCCGCGACAAGAGCTCGTCGATGGCGAAGAAGTGCGCCCACGCGTTGGCGTGCTGGGGATGCTCCGTCCCGTAGGCCGTCCCGCCCGAGGGCAGTGTCCACGTTTCCAGGGCGGCTTGCAGGTCTGGTATCCGAAAGGCATTGCGATCGGGCACGCGCGGAGCGAGGCACTGAAGCAGGCTATGGGCGCGGAGTACTTGAGCCAGAACGTCGGCGCGATCGAGCGTCAGGTGCTCGAATGCGTACGTCAGCGCGTCATGGCACTCGTACAAAAGCGCGGTCGATGCCCGCGACGCAGCCAGAGTGAGCAGCCCTTCGGTCGCGTAGAGGTGCGGGTGAAGCTCGTGCTCGAAAGGCAGCGCGCGGGCATACTCCAGCAAGCGATCCTCGAGGTGCTCGGCGTGACCGAGGCCGCGCAAGAAGAGCACGCCCTTCAGCTGATAGGCCCCAAAGCGCCGCGACCAACCGAGGTCAAGGTCCACGGGCCCACCGTCGGCAGCCCGAACCACCGCCGGCCATTCGCGCGCTGGACGCGTCTCCAGCACTCCGCGGTAGAACGAGCCAATCCGTCGCGCGGCGGCGACGAATGCGGGCTCGTCATACACGAGACCGGCGGAGAGCAGCCCGCGACCGACGACCGCAAGGTCGAAGAGGCAGGTGCGACCGTGGACGAACGAGAACGGGTCATTCTCGCCCTGGTCCACGGTGCCATACTTTCGACACAGCACCGCCCCGTTCGGTTGTACCGCCTCACGGACGAGCCATTGCCCCGCGCGCTTCGCCCAGGGCGCCCAGTCGCCGGCGCCCTGAACGCGCGCGAGCTTCGCGGTCAGCGTGAGGAAGTAGCCAGTGATTTCGCTGTATTGGTAGGCGCGCTCCCCCGTCTGCTCGTCGAGGAAAGCGTGCACCCCTCCGTCTTCGGCCACGATGCCCGACGTACGCAACCAATTCAGCCGTCGCGCCAAGCTCACCTCGTCACCTCGCGCAGCTCGCGTAGCACCGACTCTCCGAGCGCGTGCTGGTAGAGCCACACCCCGTCGACGGGCCCTCGGTAGCTCGGTTCGCCACCAAACGCGCGCGGTGGGCGGAACCCCGAGCCCAGACCCACGCGTACGATCCCGTGCTGCGGTCCCACGATCGGAATCTCTCGCGCGTCATACCCCGTAGCGTTGATGACATGGTCCGCACGCGCAAGGTACTCGGCAACGCGCGGATCATCCGTTCGGAGCAGCGTCACGCGGGGCTCCCATCCGGCGAGGACGGCCAGCGCCAGCTCGCGCTCGCGAAAGCGCAAGCCGCCGAAGCGATGCACCCGCCCGGTGTGTGGACACACGTCCTCGGGCTCCACGGGAATGCCGTCGAGACGCGCCGCGGATTCGGAGTCCGCGAACAGACGCAGCCGGCGACGGAGAACGAGCGTAACTGTCCGCGCACTCTGTAGGAGCGTGCGCGCGCACGCGAAGGCACTGTGCGCTCCCCCAATGACCACCGCGTGCTGTACGCGCTCGGACTGCTGCCCGCGTAGGATGGCGTCGGCGGTCGTCGTGGCCGACGGGAGCGGCCGTGGCGCGCCGCCCAGCGCCAGCACGACTCGCCGCGCCGTCAGCACCGATTCCCCCTCGGAGTTTCGTACGCGCACCGCGAACCCGGGCGCTAGCGAGTGCACCGAGAGCGCCTCCGTTCCGGTAAAGACGCAACCGTCAACGTTCACCACGTCAGACAGATCGCGCCCTAGCTCCACGAGAAAACGCGCTACCACCGCCAGCGGTGCGCATCCGTCGCCGTACGCGCGCAGCGCCCCGGCGGCGTCCGATTGCGCAGAACGTGCACTCCACCCCCCTTGCAGCGCCTCCAGGAAGGTGGCCGCGCGGGAGGTGGATTCGAGATCGTAGTGACCGAGCGCTCCCGCACACAGCTGCTCGGATTTCTCGACGACGGCGACGCGCCACTCGCCGAGCAGCCCCTGCCGTGCCGCCGCCACCAGGGGGCCCGTTCCCGCGGGCCCTCCGCCCACACACACTAGGTCGAAATCAGTGCGCGATGCATGCCGAAGACCGCGAGGAGCGCGAGAAGACCCAGATCAAGCGCCAGAAGCATCAGCGGTACTCTTATCGAGTTCTGGCTGCATGTCGACCGGCAGGCGAGTCGCTTCTAGCGTGGACTCCGCGCGTCGGAGCGAGCGGTACTCGCTGACGTGAACAGCACGTTCCGAAGCAACTTAGCTGCCGGCGCCAGTGGAGAGGCGGCGCAGGAACATGTCGCGCTCTCCGTCCGTGCGCGCCGTCGCGAGGCCGCGCGAGAGCCAGGTGCGGGCAGCCTCCGTGTCCCCCGCGCGCAACGCCAGGTCACCCAGCGCGGCCCAGTAGAACGGGTACGCTTCGAGGCGTTCTCGTCCTTCGAGGGCGAGAACCTCGGCGATGCCGCTTCGCGGCCCGAGCACGCGAGCGCGCGCGATCGCACGGCTGAGCGCGACGACGGGCGTGGCCTTGCGCGCGTGGAGCAGGTCGTAGAGGCGCGCTATCTCCTGCCAGTTGGTCGTTTCGACGGACGCCGCAGCAGCGTGCTGGGCGGCGATGCCCGCCTCGAGGTGAAAGGCCGTGAGTTCGCCCCCCGTCGCCGAAGCAGCGAGGTATTGCATGCCCAGCGCGACGAGGCGCGCGTCCCACTCGGACCGGTCCTGTTCCTCGAGCGGGCACGAGCACGCCGCCAGCGAACCGCGCCGGGAGCCGTGCGCCGTGAAGGCACGTGAGAGCCGCGAGCGCCTGGACCGCGGGCCCCGTCGTTGCGCGTGACTCCGCGAGCAGTGCAGCGAGGCGGATGGCTTCGGCCGCGACGTCGGACCGCACCACCTCGGGCGCGACCGAGCTGTGGTAGCCAGCGTCGAACATCAGGTAGACCGCGTTCATCACAGCGGCCTTTCGCTCGTGCGCCTCCTTGCACGTGGTCACATCGAAGAGCCGCCCTTCGTCGGCGAGCACCTTCTTCGCCCGCGCGAGGCGCTTGTCCATCGCGCGCGGATCAGAGAAGAAGGCATGGGCCACCTCCGTCGTCCCGAAACCGCACACGAGGCGGAGGATGAGCGCAGTCTGCGTATCCTCCGTCAGCAACGGATGGCAGCAGGAGAACATCATCCGGAGTAGATCTCCGTCGGCGTCGGCGTACGGAGGCTCGTGCGCGAGCTCGTCAGAATCCAGCGCGACCGCGCCGTTGCCTTGGCGCACGTTGCGGCGCCGGAGCACATCGCGAGCGCGGTTCTTCGCCACCGTGAAGAGCCACGCCGTGGGCTCCGCAGGCAGCCCCTCACTCCAGGACTGGAGCGCCGCGAGCAGAGTCTCCTGGGCCACGTCCTCGGCAGTCGCAAGGTCCCGGACGCCGAAGAAGCGCGCTAGATACGCGACGAGACGCCCTGACTCTTGCCGAAAGAGGACAGCCAGGGCGTGCTCGTCGCGCGGAGTCACTGCTGCAACTCGGGGTGAGGCATCACCCTCAGGGGCCGCACCTCCACGGAGCCGTTGTACTCGTAGATGGGGCAGCCGCGCGCGAGCTCGACGGCCGCGTCGAGTGAAGCGGCGGAAACCACAAGGATCCCTGACACGAGATCCTTGGCCTCCGCGTACGGACCGTCCGTGACTGTCTTGGACGAACCGCGGACCGCTTTCCCGCCGTTCTCGAGGGGCGGGAGATGAGCCTCGGTGTGCCCCGCCTTGGCAAGCTCGTCGACCCAGGCGGTCCACTTGGCGAGGTGCGCGCCTATCTCGGCGGGCGGCGGAGGCGGCTGAACGACGATGCCGCCGCCTCGAAAGATGAACATGAACTTGGACATGATGCTGCGTCTCCTTCGATCAGTACAACGCGCGACCTCCCCCCGCTACGGACATGGGCCCGGTCGATTTCGGAGAATGTCCCGTTCGCTCGAGGCCGCGGGATGGGCGTCTCGTTCGCCGATCTGCGCGCAGGGCCATTCAAGGAGTGCATTCACGCGCGAGCCCTCGGCTCACGCACGTGCGGGGCGGGGGCGCGGAGCTGCGGGGCGTCGGACGAGCGACTCGAGCACTGGCTCGAACTCGAGCGGCCCGCGCGCTGAGTCGACTCCGCGCGCGCTAGCTAGTGGCGATCACCTCGGAAACAATGGCGATTGCCAGGAAGAGATAGTTCATGGGGCGGAGTCCGGTCGGCTCAAGTGTACCATCCTGCGGTTTCTCGAAGGAAGCGGCGCTTCCGCCGAGTAGAGGGCTGACCGCAGTCGTCATGGCGATAGCGATGCATGGCTATTTTTCAAGGCGCGGCTGGGCGGGAATGTGCTCGGTCGGCGTGTTTTGTTCAGGCTTGGTTGGCTCCGCTCTTTTGGGCTCGGCTGGCGCGTGAGGGCGGTGCGGGTGCTCACTGCGACCGCCATCGTCGTCGTCGTCGTCGTGAGTGGCCGTGTTCGAGGCGTGCGGCCAGGCGCAGCACACGATACCCGCGGCAAATGGCACGCGCACGCTCGCTCCGATCACGATATCGTTGTATGCGCCGTCAGAAAACGCGCGGCGCGAGCCTGACGCGAATAACCCGACGCTCCAGCGCCCCGCGCTGTTACCGAAGACGACCGAACCATCGTTACTCGCGCTCGAGAATGCGCCGTCAGCGCGACCGGTGAGTTCGACCAGGCCGCCCACGGTTGCTCCGAATCCGGCATCGGGAAATCGGCTCCGATACAGCAGATCCGCGCTACCGAATAGGCCTGCTTTGAGCGTGATTCCCGGAGACACCGGGGTGTTGAACGGGTATGCGCCGAGCTCCAAATACGGACCGTACACGCGCGGAGTGGACTGCTCAGGCGGGACCTCCCCCTGATAGCCGAGCGCGACATCGAACGTGCGCTGTTCGGAGTTGCTCAGCACGTCGAGCGGATGCACCCCGCCGCGCAGCGCAACGAAGTTGCGCGCGGCGTGTGGCGCGGAGCCAGGTACGGCACCCAAGGCGGCACCTGCGCCCACCGAAATGCGTGCTGGCGGGACGATGAAGGGAAAGCATCCGGTCGACAGCCAACCAAGTGTGAAGCCGAGCAAACTCCAATACCAAGCTTGTAGAGTCAAAGTGAGCGTCTCACTAGCAGGCCGCGTGCCAACAAAAAACCGCCCCAATGGGCGTCTTTTGCGCGCAAGTAGAGAACCATGGTGCACGTTGTGGCAAAAGAACGACACTCGCGTACCACTCAACTTTGTAGTCGCTTAACCCGAGCGGGCAGCTTGGTTAGGCACTAGGGCGAGCGCCACACCAAGCGCCGTGCAGAGCCGGCGGACGTAGCGATCCGCCTACGGTTGCTTAGGCGCGTCGAGTCCGTCGTTGTAGATGTTGACGGCGTCGTACATGTGGGGTTGCGCGTTCAGAAGCAGAATGGTCCCGACCAGTACGCCGCCGAGCCCTCCTACAAGGAGGCCCAGGCCCAGGCTTTGGTCACCGCCGCGGTGCGCGTCGAGCGCCGCAAACCCGGCGACCTCCGTACCGAGCCCGGCCAGGTCCAGGACGAAGCCCCCGATCGCGAGGTTACGCCCGAGCCGCGCCTGCTGCGTGGCGCGCGGATTCCCCTGCACCGCATCAACTAGGCCGGAGCCGAACGCGGGGCTGCCGTAGCTTTGCCCGTCCTTCACGAACGTCGGCATCCCGGACTCCATGACCGTCACGATGCGTGGGCTGCGCGCGGGCTGATAGCTCGACGAGCAACCAGTCACGAGTGAAAGCGCGCCCGCCAAGATCAAGAGCCGATTCATGTTCATCCTCAGTGTCCCCGGAGCGGCGACTTGACCAAGAGTATCGCCTGCCAACCTCGACCGTCAACACGTCGCGCGACGCGCCAATGCATGGCTTTTCATCCGCGTTGCGCCGGGCTACGGTCCGGCCGTGGTCGCGGTACTTAAGTGTCCGAATTGTGGTGCGCCTCTGCAAAGCAGTGCGACAGAGCAACGCGCGTGCACGTACTGCGGTGCGCTGCTGCACGTGCCGAAGCCCGCGCCAGCAGTGTACGCGCCGCTAGCCCAGCCGCACCCGCAGTCCTCGCGCGCGATTTTGGTGGTTGCGGTTTTGGGCCTATTGAGTGTCGCGCTTGCTGTGGGCGTCGCGACATTTCGCAGCGTGCAGTCGAGCATGAGCGCGGATCCAACACCGCACGCGACGCTTGCGGTGGCGGGCGCGGCGGCGCCGGGTGCCGCCGCGCCTCAGACGCCGGCAGGCGCGGCTTGGAACCGCCTGGAAGCCATCGATATCCACGCGACTGTGGAGCAAGCAAAGATATCGATGAAACAGCAATTCCCGGACGCCAAAGTCGATCAAGACAAGGAATACCGGATGGACCTCGACCATCCGATTCTGAGCAGCGCCTATTACCCGTGGGACTGGGGCTGCACTTGTCTCGAGCGCGTCATTTTCTTTTTCAAGGACTACCCGACGCGCATGAAGACTCCGGAAGCGTTCATTCCGTGTCTCGTCCGAGGGCTAGGCCCCATTGCGAGTAGCGCACCACCGTTCGACTACGACTGGCCCGCGCACGGGGACGTTCCTCACGTGCACCTCGGCCCGCAACTTCTAATGGTGTATCTCCCGCACGGCACGAGTGAAGCGAGCTATCGCAATGTGCTGCGCGTGCTTGGTGGCTGTCGAAATTGATGACCACACTTTACCGCACGCCGCGGCGCAGCCTTCGGCGGCACTGACGCCTGGAGAATCCTGCACTTACTGCAGGTCAGTCGTGCGTAGCGTCGTCGGGGTGACGTTGGCGTTCCAGTCCCAGCCTACGCACTTGGAGTGGGGGATGCTGCGGGCGAGCTCGGCCCCGAAGCGGGTCATGGCGCCTTCAACGTTCTCGCCGCCGTAGCTCATGCTCACGAGCGCGACGGTGTGATTCGCCTTCACCGAGAACAGAGACGCGGAAATGTCCAGGCGGTCGGGATCGGCGACTCCGCCATTCGGTGAACGGTGGCGTTTGCGCTGCGAGCCCATGCCGGTAGGGACGGGCGCGGCCTCGGTAGGCCCTCTCTCAGTTTGATCCGGCGGCCTTCCCGCGAACGTGATGACCATCAGCATATCGCCGCGAGCTGCTGGCGCGAGCTTCGTCAGCAGAGCGCTGGACGGGCCTTCGCCGCGCGCATATTCATCGATTGCGTTGGCGAGCTCTTGGTTCGAGGTAACGAGCGAGTCGAAGCCGACGTCGCAGTGCGCAGGTCCCAAAGCCTGCACCAAATGCGGCGCAAGCTTTTCCCAGTTGCCGATCACCATGCGCCCGTCTTTGTACACCCCGAGCACTGAAATGGTGTGGGATGCTGGCACGAAGCCAGCTGCCGTTTGCGTCGTGAACCCAGCGCCGCCGTTGCTGCAGCCGGTGAATAAGAGAGCAATTGCAAAGTGGAGAGCTCGCACGCAGAAGAAGTTGCTGCGAAGCGCCGCGACCGTCCAGCGGTTTCGAAGCGCCCGGCTGTTTCCGCGACCGGCCGAGTTCGAGCCGGAGCGCTGGGCGAGCGACGCTGATCAGCCCGTGTGTCCGCGTCAGCGCGGTGCTGCGACGCTTTCGGCTTGAGCCGCTCGAACCACGCGCGCCACGGCTCGACACTCGGATGACGCTGTGCCCCGCCCCACAATCTGCCCGAGCTCGCGTGGTGGCGCTCGGCGAGAAATCGTCGAGTGTTCCAGGGCGGGCGCGTACAACGGCGTCGGGCGTGGTGGTTCGACTCGAGCACGCTCCTGAGGCCCAGAGCTGTTGCCGGAGCAGCGCGTTTCTCGGCGAGCAGGAGCCGTCGCGACCGGAAGAGATTGCCGCCGCAGCGCTAGGAAAGCAGACTCGGCCATCCGGCCGACGCTGAGGCGGTGCGAGAATGCAGCACGCTTCGACGCAAGTCCGTAGAATGGGGGCTGCCTCGATGCTGCATGAACCGTCACCCCCAACTGGCCGGCGCTTTGGCGACTACCGAGTCGTCCGGCTCTTGGCGCGCGGCGGCATGGGTCGTGTGTACGAAGCCGAGCACGTGCCCTCAGGGCGCGTGGTCGCGCTCAAGCTGCCCGATGCTTCGGCGTCAAGCGACGCGACAGCCATACGACGGTTCCAAGCCGAAGGGCGGCTCTTGGATAGCGTTCGTCATCCCAACATCGTGCGGGTCTTCGAGGTTGGCTTCGAAGCAGATTGCCCGTTCATTGTCATGGAGCTTTTGCGCGGCGAAACCCTGCGCGCCAAAGTAGAGCGCCAAGGCCCGTTGTCGCGCGGCGAGGTGGTGGAGCTGTTCGTTCCCATCTGCGATGCGATCGCCGCGCTGCACGACGCCGGCATCGTTCATCGTGATCTGAAGCTGTGCAACGTCATGTTGACGGAGCTAGCCGGCGCCCTCGTGCCGATGATCCTCGACTTCGGGATCTCGAAGGATCTGGTGGTCGGCGCAACACTGGGCGTGCAGACTCAATCGGGGGCGTTCGTCGGAACGCCACGCTACTTGTCCCCCGAGCAGACACTGAACCCGAAAGCCGCGAGCCCTTTCAGTGATCAATACGCGGTCGGGATCATGCTCTACGAATGCTTGACGGGGCGAAGCCCCTTCGCTGCTGAAATCCCGTACGCGCTGATGCATGCCATCTTGACCGCGCCCGTCGTTCCTCCCAGCCAGGTGGAACCGCGCGTCGATCAGGCCTTGGATGCAATCGTGTTGCGCGCCATGAATCGCGATCCGAAAGGTCGTTTTCCCAGCTTGCGCGCGTTGGCCAGCGCGCTGCGGGAGCAGGTCACCGCTGGCGCACGCAGGAACGGGCCACCCGGGCCAACGACAGCCGCTCGAGCGTCACTCGCCCCTTCCTCGAGCAGGCTGCCCGATGCACGGCTTGGCCGAGCCCTCGAAACTAGTACCACTACTGGATCGGGCACGCTGAGCGGCGCTCGTAGCAACACACTACCGAACCGAGCCTCGACAGCACCCAAGCCTGCGGTCCCGCCCCCTTTGCTTCCGACGGAGCCGTTTCACGAGGCGCTGCTGCTCGAGCCGCGCATCGTGCTCGTGCGCCGTTCCGCGCGCCAGTTCGTAGACGACGCGGAGGTCGCAGAGGAGCGACGCCGAATTGGTGCCGTGCTCGACCAACTGGGACGCCAGCGCAAGCGCCTCCTGGTGGATTCGCGGCGCGCTCCGCTGAGCACGGATGACCGCCTCGCCAGTGCGTTCACGGCGCTGCGCGAAGAGATTGGCCGTGATTTCGAGCGCACCGCCGTCGTGGTCAGGACAAAAATCGGCATTTTGCAGGCCAACCGGCTCAACCGCGGAACTGCTCTCGACGGAGCGCTCGCGGCGTTCGAGAACGAGGCCGAAGCGCTCGCCTTCCTGAGGAAGTAGTCGCCCTGGAGCGTTCGTCAGACGATGGCGAGCAGCGCGTCGGTAACCGCAGTGATGTCGGTGGACTCGGTGCGAGCGATCAGACTGGTAGCCAGGCCGAGCGCCCCGTCCGGCCCGATGATCCCTTGGCCAAGCACGGCTACCCCGCGATCCAAGCTCAAAGTCGAGCGATTGCGCTGGTCCGGGGATTCACCGGCCAAGCGCATGGCCTCGTGCCACGCCTCGTCGCGAGCAGTGTCGATCGAGAACGTCACCAGCTTCCCATCGACGCGACCTCCCACCTGGTCCAGAATTTTCAAGAGTGGGGAGAAGCGATCAAGGACTGCCTGCACCGGGTCGAGCAAGGCCGCGAGGATGCCGTTGATTGCGTCGAAATCCCCTTTGAGGTCCGCGATGTTGCCTCCGCCTGCCGCCGCGATCACAGCCAGGGGTAGATCGAAATTGATGTGCGCGTTCATGCCCAAGAGAACGTGCTGAAGGATCATCGTATGCGGGCGAGCAGCAGCATCAAAGGCGACTTGCCAGGCCCGCGCCGGGCCGGCGCCACCGAGGGCGTCGAGCGCCGCAAGGTAGCGGTTGGCGAACGTGGTGGCCAACCGATCCATGCGAGCACCATCAGCGAAGGTGCCGCTCTGGATGCCCGCTCGCACGCGGGCAGTCGTGGCGTGATAGACCGCCGGAAAGAATGCGAGCGGGCTGCCGCGATCCCGCTGGTTCGCGATGATGCCCTCGAGCTTGACCAAAACGTCGTTGATGTCCGTAGCTTGCATGACAGGCTCCAACTAGGGGCGTCGTAGCCCGTAGGCCGACCAACGCTATAGCCCACGACGGCCTTGCTGGGCAGCGGTTTCGTGGCGAACAAGTCGCGAAGATTCGCGGTCAACGCCTAACGTCGAAGCGAACTGAATGAATGACGCTGCACGAGAACACCGGCACAGGCGGATCCTGGATTCCGCCTTCGGCGCCGCTCGGTTAGACTGCTGCCAGTCTGCGGCTCACAGTCCATCAACGAGATGCGTATCAAGCTCCCCACGCTCGGAATCAAGGTGGGCCCGTGCGGCCTCTTCATCAGCAGCGGCCACGGCACCCACCCCGATCGCTTGATCCCCGACTATGAATTGATCCTCGTACGGAAGGGGACACTCTCGATCTGGGAAAACGACGTACGATTCGATGTCCCGCCTGGCCACGCCCTGCTCTTGTACCCACGGCGCCGCCACCGCGGGGCTGCTCCGTTTGGACGGGATTTATCGTTCTATTGGATCCATTGGGTGTTCAAACGGCCCGCCAAGCCTGCCACCACACTTGAGGTGCCGCAGCTGGTTCGGCTACAGCGGCCCGAGTACGTCACCGAGTTGTTTCACCGTTTCCTCGATGACCAAGAGTCTCATCGGCTCAACCCGTATGACGCCTCCCTGCTGCTCCTGCAGATGATCTCCGAGCTCGGGCGGAAGCCGCTGGACATCACGCAAGCAAGCGGGAGCTCCCTAGTAGGAAGAGCGGAAGGGCACATCATCCGTCACATGGCTGAACCGCTCTCCACTTCTCGGATAGCTCGCGCTCTGCGCATCAACCCCGACTACTTGAACAGGGTCTTCCGCAGGACCCATGGCATGACGATCACCGAATACCTGCATCGGCGTAAGCTGAAAGATGCAGCCCTGCTGCTGAGGGAGTCTACCGACTCCATCGCTGAAATTGCTGGCGCGTGCGGATACAAGACAGCGGTACATTTCCGCCGGATGTTCCAGCGCTTCAATGGTGTCACTCCCCGGGAGTACCGTCAGTTGCACGCGCGCGCCTTCGTGAACGCGCGCTAGCGAGCAAGCAGTTTTCCGGTCGGCAGCCGCGGCGCTGGCCGGAAGTCGTTATCGGATCCATCTTGTGCGGAATCGGCACCTTGGATCTTTTTCTCGGAAATAGCAGGGTACTACTCGCCACAGCGCAGAAGTCCGCCAATCCTTGGCGCGCCACCTGTCTAGCAACGGCGTATTTTTGCGAACGCGCGAGCGACGTGCAGGTGGCGCAGCGTTCGATCGCGCGTGTAAGCGGAGGCGAAGAAGCACATGAAAAGACATGGAATGGATGCGCTGTGTAAAGTCCAGCGTCGCGGGCTGTCTGTCGCGAGACACACCTGGGTGGCGGCGGGCCTTCTCTTTGCCGCACCTGCCGGGGCGGTGACGCCGCTGCAGGTCGACCTTTCGACGACCATCGGCCCCGCCACTCATGTTGCCAGTGGCTCGCTTTACGGTGTCACCGAGACTCTGCCGGCTGACGTGACCGCTCTCATTCTGCCTCTGCATCCCAAGATGTTCACGAATCCGGCAGCCGACCAGCAGCAGCCAGTGGGGGACGCGATAGTGGTTGCCGGTCGCTTGGCGACAACGAGCGGGAAAGTCACGATTCGTTTGGCGGACTGGCTGAAGGGATTTTACACGTTCACTTCGATGACTGATTGGTTGAACAAGGTAGGTCAAACCGTCGCGCGGAAGAAGGCGGCGGGCCTGACCAATATCTACGCCTACGAGATTTGGAATGAGCCGAATGGCACCTATTCCAGCAGTAACTCGCTGTCGTTCAACGAGTTCTGGCGTCAGACGTACCAACAACTGCGTATGCTCGATCCGGACGTAAAGATCACCGGCCCTTCCTTGTCGTATTACAATGAGTCGGTCCTGAAAGACTTCCTGTCTTTTTGTAAAACCAACGCTTGTTTGCCTGATATCGTCGGCTGGCACGAACTCGGGGGCGGTAACCTCACGGGCACGGTGCAGTCTTATCGGGCGCTCGAGAAGCAGCTTGGCATCGGTCCACTGCCGATCACCATCAATGAGTACAGCGGTGCGGGCCACATCAACGTCGAGGGTCAGCCGGGCGCATCCGCGCCCCTGATCGCGAAGTTCGAGCGCTTGGGCGTGGACAGTGCCTCAATATCGTTCTGGGATGTGCCACATCCGGGGCGGCTGGGCAGTTTGCTCGCGACCAACACTGACCCTAACGGCGGCTGGTGGTTCTACAAGTGGTACGGCGATATGACGGGCAACATGGTTTCAACCACGCCGCCGACGCCCGCAAGTGCAACCGCGCTCGACGGCTTCGCCAACTTGGACGCAACGGCCGGGAGCGCGAGCGTACTGTTCGGAGGGAGCAACGACGGCACGATTCAAATCGTGGTGAAGGGTTTCAAGTCAGCACCGTTCTTCGGCACTACCGTGCACGCCGTAGTGCAGCATACGCCTTTCGTGAACCGCACCACGGTTGTCAAAGCGGTCGAGACCCTGTCGACAGCGGATATCGCGATCGCCAACGATCAAATCACCGTCTCCGTAACCGGCGCCAATGCCACCGACGGCTATCGCGTGCAGCTGACCACCCTGGGCGGCACGGCTGGCACGAGCGGCACGGCTGGCACTGGCGGCGCGGCTAGCACTGGCGGCGCGGCTAGCACTGGCGGCGCGGCTCAGGGCGCGGCGGCCGGAATGCCGAACGCTGGCGCAGGGAACGCCGCCGATCGCGCGGGAAGCGGAGGTACTGATGCCAGCGCGGGCGGTCTGGCAACCGGAGCTGGAGGGCAAAGCGGGAGTGGAATAGCCGGTGTCGGTGACTCGGGGCCGGGCGGCGCGGTCAGCGGTGCCGGTTCGAACGGCAATAGCGCTGCAACCCCAGAAAACGGCACAGGCTGCAGCTGTCGCATGGGGGCCATTGGCAAATCAGGAAGCGTGGGCTTCCGCCGTGCTGTCGCTGGTCCTCGCATGGAGCGCGCGGCGTCGACGCCGCGGCAGCGTGGCTTTGCAAGCGTGAGCCACACCGGGCTTTGCCCTAGAAACCCCGAACTGCCCACAGGCCGGCGCGCTGCCCCACAAGCGTGCGCTGAAGAGCGCGCCGAGCGCACGAAGTCGCACTCTGCTCCAAGTACTGATTGTGGAACGTCCGCTGTGATGAGCGCGGGCGACCTACGCTTTCAACGCGCGATGCGCTGCGTATGTCCGCTACTTTTCTACCCAGATGTCGTCCAGCCAAGCGGAGGTCGTGGGAGGGCTCGCGGGATTACCCGGGGAACCTGCCGACTTCAGCACGATTTGCAGCCCGACCTTAGTAACGGAGGTCGGGTCGAATTGAGTGCCGGCCTTGAGCGGCAAAACCAATTCGTACCAGGTGCCGTAGCTGAACATCGAACTATCGAAAACCCCATCAAAGCGGTAATCCGTGCCCGAAAACGTGTAGAGTTGAATACCTTGGAGCGGTGCGTTCGCCGGGGCAACCTTCACCCAGGCGTGCAGGGCAACCGCTCCGCTCCAATTGGCGGCTGGAAAACGCAGCTCTCCAATGGATATCTCGGAGCTGGACGAGTAGCCCTTGAAGACGCCGGTCAGACGAAACGCGCCCGGACAAGTCCGACCGACCGCGGAGTCCCACGTCACCGTCGCGGTGCTGCCGTTGACGGTCGATTGGTCCGCCGCGGTGATTACCGGCGCGAAGCCACCCGCACCGGTGAAGCCTTCGTCGAAGCTGTCGTAGGCGATCGCGTTAGGGTGACTAAAGGCACAGGGGTCTACGCCCGATCCCGCTTGACCGCTCGTGCCACCTGAGCCGGCGCCGGCGCCACCCGCGCTCTGGCCGCCGGTAGTTTGCGCACCGCCGCTAGTTTGCGCACCGCCGCTGGTTTGCGCACCGCCGCTGGTTTGCGCACCGCCGCTGGTTTGCGCACCGCCGGCGCCAGCCACTCCGCCACCGACACCATTGCTGACACCCGCTTGCCCCGCGCCCGCAAGTTCGTCCGCTCCACCGAGCGCGCTGATTCCCCCGTTCGACGCCTCGTTCGAGGCGCCGGCCGCAGCCGCGGCCCCACCCACGCCAGCGTTCGTCCCGCGCGAAAGTGATCCAAAATCAGGCGAGCAACGCAACAATGAGCAGGCGAAGCCGGCGAGGCCGCAGCCACGCACGAGCACTCGGCGCAGCCTCAGCGTCCGAGCGCTGCTGCTCTCGGAGCGCCTACAAGCACTCACGGCGGAGCTTCTTAATGCCATCTTTATCCATGAAGAATGGCTGTGCGCAGTTCGCGGCCGGCGGCGCCTGTTTGGGCCTGCGCCGCGTTACCGGTTGCCGGGCTGCGGTCGGCGCCGGTGGGGCTTTTGTGTCCGCCTCTAGCTTCTCGAGGCGCAACTCGACGCCGTCCTCTTTGGGTACGGTGAACTCGGCCGTTGCCGGGTGATACCCGTCGGACACTGCACGGAGCACGTGTATTTTTCCGTCCTCAGGCAAGACACGAGTTGCCGGGTTGCCGAAGAGCGCCTCGTTGTCGAGAAACAGCTGTGCGTTCCCGGGTAAGGAACGCAGCTCCACCGTGGCGTTTTCCGGCTTCGGTTTGGCGATCCCTTCGCCAGCGGGGACGGCGACGGCGTTGCGAGGGGCAAGCCCGAGCCGCCACGAGAACAAGCCTGCAACGGTGACCGCGACGCCGAGCCCGAGCAGCAAACGCGCGGACGGTCTGCGCGCGGCGCGCAGCATGCGCACGCGATTGGTGGCGGCAGAGGAGAGCGCCGTGGAGGTGCTCGTCGCAAGCAGATTTGCCTCCTCCAGCGTGGCTATTGGGATCGAGAGCGATTGCTCGAAGCGCTCAGGGCTGCGCACGGCGGTGTCGACTCGATCGACCAGCGACAGCTGCTGCTCGACGCGCGCCCGCAACGCCGCACGCGTGTCAGCGAACAGGGTCGAGACATATCGACCCAGATCCCGGGGCCGATTCTGGATCGAACGCTGCTCGCAGTAGTGCTCGAGCTCCTCTTGCAGCTGCAGGGCCGACGGATAGCGTTCGCTGCACTGAAATGCGAGGGCTTTCATCGCAATGCGACAGAGGGCGGTATCGCAGCCAGGATTGACACTTTGCGGCGACGGCACTTCGCCGTTCATCACTGCCCGTATGATTTGCACGTCCGGCGTGTCCTTCCACAGCTTGATTCCGGCAACCGCCGCCCAAAGCAGACAACCAACCGAGTACACATCAGCCCGGCGGTCGACCCCGTCGCCGACCATTTGTTCGGGCGACATATAAGCGATCTTGCCTTTGATCATGCCCGTAGCGGTATGCACCGTAGAGCTCGTGGCCTTCGCGATGCCGAAGTCGAGCACCTTCACTTGACCGTCGTAGGTGACGAACACGTTTTGCGGCGAAACGT
>JBDTJC010000222.1:0-8952 GCA_039936055.1 Polyangiaceae bacterium
CGCGCTCTCCACCAAAGTGACCGGCTCCCGCGTTTTTGGTCGTATTTGTCACGCCGCTACGTCGCCAACGTTGCTGAAGCCGCGTGAGCGAGATCCGTACGTGGTCCACACCCAGCATGAAGACCTCTGGCTGCAAGGTACATGCCTCTCAGTTCAACGTGCCATTTCCCAACAGACCTCTACCCGCAAGCCCCGGCTTGGCACAAGTTGGCACGCGTTCAGATCGCGCTGCCCTGAGTCACGAGGGCGAGCGCATGGGACGAAGAAGACGCCGACTGTTCGGCGATCGTCGTCCGCGGCGTGAGGTGCGTACCGGCTCCGGGGTAACCAATAGCGCCCTTCTCCTTCGCGAGCCCGCTTTTGCCCGAACCCAGATGTCGTAGGGCTGCTCGTTACTGTCCTCGGTGCATCGCAGCCTGACAGCCTCTAGTCGAGCGTTCGCTTCATCAGTTGCTTGGCGCGCCCCACCGCCACACGCGCCGCAGAGAAGCAGGGCGACAGTAGCGGTGGTGAGCGCGGAGGATGGGTTCATGGTCACCGCTTTCAGCCTGGCTGGCCGCTCTGTGCCGTGCCCTGAACGCAGCCGTTGCGGCCGTAAGGGTGACGCAGAACAGCGCGGATGCTATGCCGGCTGTCGTTCGGCACTCAGCACGCGGGAGCACGGCGTTTTGGCAAACTGGTTCGCAAAGTTTCGCGGTCGAAGCATCGCTCTTTGGCAGGAGGGAAAGCTCGATGATCGCGCTTTCGAGCGCGCTCAAATCGTTCGCGCGCGAACTCTGACGGCAGCGTTGTTCGCGGTGTTGATCGTGCTGGTCGCAGCGGCCGTGGTGGCCGGCAACCTGAGCGACCACACGCCGGTAAGGCTCGAGCAGATGCTGCTCGTGACTGGAGGCCTGGCGGTATTCGGCGTCGTTATCGTGTTTCGCGTCGGTCGCTTCGCTCACGTTGGAGCGCGCAACCTGGTTCTGGCTCGCAACCGCGCGCGCGCCGAGGCAAACCCGGCGCAAGGTCTGCCCAAGACAGCTCCTGGCGCGGCGGCAGTGCCCGCGCGCTATTTCGGCACGTACAGGCGCTCGCTGCGTTACGCCTGCACGGTGCTCGGCATATCCGGCGTGGGTTTCGTGATCTTCGGAAGCCTCGCCTATTGGTACGACACCAATGGCTACGAATTCAACCCGATGGTGGTAATGTTGGGCGCGGCGTTCGTCGGTATCGCGATCTACGGCCTGTACATGGTCGTAGATCGGCGCGCGTACTTGGAGCTGTCGGCCGACGGCATTTGGTGTCGTGCGTGGGGCAAAGAACGCTTCCCGTTCAGCCATTTCAAGACGGTGTACGCGCGTCAACGGCAGCTTCAACGCGGCATTGTGTTCGTGCCGCGCAACCCCGAAGAATTTCAGAAAAAGTTGTCGGTGGGGGCGCGGCTCATGTTTCGCAATGGCGGTGGCGGCGGCGTCCAAGCGCACGCCCGCACTGTCACGTTGTGGACTACTCAGGTCGACGTACCGCGCGATGCATTGCTGCGCGAAGTCCAGGCCGCCGTTGTTCACGCTGCTAACGGCTAGGACCCCCGAAGGCAGCCCTTGTGAGCGGGCATTTCGGCGTCGCTCGTTCGCTCGGTCCGTGACGTCCGAGCAGAGGTGGCCCGCGGCCCCGAGGTCGTCGCCGAACGCATAAGTGGTGACGCACGGTTTTAAACATCCGAGACCGCCGCGACGCGCCTCGGCCGCCGCAAAACGAACCAAGCGAGCGGCCCCGTGGGCCGGTATCGACGAGTTCGCATATGATTATGTCGACCGATGGCGTTCGGTCGGCCTAACCCCAGGACGACTCCCGTCATCGTTGCGAAAGATTCGCCCGCGAGACGAGCTGTGCCAGGTTCATTCATCTGAGCGATCAGCGACGTAACAAACTCGGGCGACCCGCGCGCTGCGGTCGCGAGAATCCGTACGCGAACACCACGCGGAGTCGCGCTCGCCGCCCCAACCCAACGCACCTTCTAAGCCGAATCGGCGAGCAACGACGCTGAGTGCGTCCTGACTGAACGGCCCCGACGACTCGATGCCTGCAAAGCCCTCGGCAATAAACGGCAATCGTGTGTCGCCGGCTTGGTTGCGTGGAAGTCGAGATGGAACGGGACCGCTATCGTACTGGTCAATACGACGACTACCCGAAGATCGTGAGCAATAAGAAGGACCGGCTCGTTACGGTGACAGATAAGGAAGGCGAAGGCTGCGAGTGCGAGGATGACGACGACCACGACGGTGACCCCGTCACCGTCCCGGCTCCAGAACAACAGAAGCAAGACAACAAAGCTGACGCACCGCTCCTGTCGCCGGGTATGGCGGAAGCACTTGCGACCGCCGGCCACGTAGCTTTGGGGGTTGGTCTCGGTATTGCGTTTGTCATGGCAGTCATGGCGCTGTACGAGGTCCTGGCGGCCACTTCCGCGGTCGCTATTGTTGCCAGCGCGTTCAGCGGCGGATCTGAATCTGACGGCGGTGGAGAGGCGTAATGGTTACTACGGGTTCCCTAGACATCGATCAAATTTCAGCGCTCGAGACGCTGGACCAACAGCTTCGTGCGGTAAAGAACGGTAAGGTTCAGTGCAACCTCGGGTTTATCGCGACGTTCTATGTCCGCACGGCGGACCAGCCGAACCTTCGCGAGCTGGCAGTGGAGGCTCTTGAGCTGTATCAGAGCGGCGTCGGCGACAAGCTGCTCTGGGGCGCCGACCCCAAAACCGGAGTGCCGAAAAAACTCGCGGGCGGCAAGATTGCAGATGTTCGATCCTGGATGGCTAAGATCGGGCCGCAAGACGACTTCGAGTACACATTCCATGGCGGCAAGAACAAGGACGACGCAGATCCATACTTCGCAAACTGCTTCGTTAAACCGGACGCCACGCGGCTGAGCTTCGTTCGCTTCGGCTGGCCGCTATCTTGGGTGACTCAATACTCGCTCGCGGCATTCGCCAAACTTGTCGACGAGTTTTCAGCGATCATTAAGCCTAGTCACGGCTACGCCGGTTGGGCAGTGGTGACGCACGTAATGCAAAGTGACAGCAGGCACTCCATGGCGCCCGTAACCGCGTTCGCTCGCCGTTTTCGGGGCTTGGAGGTCGAACAAGTGACAAGCCACGCCATCGATCTCGAACGCCGAGAAGCAATCAAAGGGATTAATTGGCTCACCATCCTGGGTAACCCATGGCTCGAGAAACTCGGGGGACTCGGCGCGCTGAAGGTGGCGCTCGGCGAGGGCATCCCCGTCCGTCCGTATGGCGAGGGTGTAGTGATTCAAGCAGGACCGCGTCCGTTGCTCGGAGACGTCAACGCCGGCGAGAAGATGGACGCGTACTATCGGGTTTCACTGGCTTTGAAGCCGATTCGGACCGACTATTTAGACGCGTTTGCAACCGGCTACGGGTTTGGTCAAGAGCAAACGACAGAATGGCTGAAGCGTTTTGACGTCCCGTAGGTCGTTATGTTGATTTGGAAGTTCCAAGCTCCGGTCGGTGAGGCCCAACTAGGAGCGGACTTGTGTATTCGGGGTGGCAGCGGGCGGGTTCTTTGCTGCCTGGTCCTAACAGTCACGCTCTACATTGAGGAGGGAGATCGCCCCGAGGTGCGGGAGGGAATGCTCGAGGCACTCCGGCGCTTCGAGGAGATTTCTGGAGAACCGCTTACCTGGGCAATGAACCCTAACTCAGGGCAACCGGAAGCCATCGGACCCGATGGGGGGCTCGCCAACGTTCGGCGCTGGCCGGCCGACGTCTTTGAGCGGTTTGATTTTCAGATGCTGTTCACGGGCGGGACGGCTCCGGAAGAGGTGAGCCCGCTCCGCTTCGTGGCGGTTTCTCGCGCCCGCGAAGAAGGCCAACTCAGCTACATTTCCTGCTCTGTGCCTCTGATCTGGGCAACCAAATATTCCCCGGAAGAGTTCACGAGCTTCGTGGTCGAGCTTTGTAACCTCGTCGGGCCATCGCACGGCTACGCCGGCCTAGCTATCGTTCCGCATGTCACGGGATTCAGCCCGGAATCGGTCAAACCGGTGTTTGATCTCGCGCGGCGCTTTCAAGGCGTCGATATAGATCTCCCTGACTGGCACGAGCCATTTCTGGCCAGTAGCGAAGGAATCAAAGGTGTCAATTGGATCACCGTGCTTGGCAACCGGTGGATCGCTGCACTCGGCGGCGCGACCGCAATCCAACCCCGCCTGAGCGACGCCATCTGCGTCTTCGAGTACCGCGGCGGCGTTGTGCTGCAAGCTGGCAAGAGCCCCGCTCTCGGAGACAAGCTGGCCGGTGACTCACTCGCGGCGTATCGCAGCGTGGGGGCAGCGCTCGCCCCTGTCCGCGTCAAGACTGGCTTGATGATGCGTGTCGATTCCGGAAATGGTGGCTTCGATCAAGCCGAGGCCGAACGCTGGCAGGCGCGTTTCGACACGGTCAAACCGCGCTAGACGGAAGGAGACCGCTGCAAGACCGTCGCGGCGCGGAGCCCGCCATCCGAGCTGGACCACACGAGGCTAGATTCACCGCGGGCGTAGCCGCGCTGCCAAGCTTGGACGGCTAGGATCATCAATAGCGCTCCGCTCGCTGCGCCGACGTCACCCCACTCGCCGACAGCAGTAGTGTAAGCGGTAGTGCCCATTCGGTCTGCAGTTCTCAACAATGCGAATCCCCATTCTTCGGTGCGGTAACGTTCTCCGTTGATATCGCAATACACTTCGTCGACTTGCTTCGACGGATCCAAAGACAGCATGGCTTCGCGGACCAAATCCAAGCGGTTGAGCCCTACCTGCCGCGGGACAGCCTGCACGTGCTGCATGCCGATGATTTGCCGCACACGCTCGTGGCGGGCATGCGCGAGCGCAACGGCCGCGTCGATCGCGCAGTGATGGTGTTTCTGAAGCCCAACGGCGCCAGTTGGCGCGCCGGGACGGGCCGCTGGCCACCGCCGTGGCGCTGCTCGGGGTAATGCTGCTCGTCACCTTTATCTTTCGCTTCAGCCGCTCCACGTTGCTGATCATCGGCTCGCTTTTGATCGGGGTGCTGTGGCTCACGGCGCTCACCTTGGTGCTCAAGGTCAAAGTGAACTTTTGCAACTTCATAGCCTTTCCGATCACGTTCGGCATCGGCGTCGACTATTCGGTGAACGTGATGGCGCGCTATCGCCAGACCGGCGAAAAGGACGTAATCGAGGCCATTCGTTCCACGGGCGGTGCGGTTGCGCTGTGCTCCATGACCACCATCATCGGCTACGGCTCGCTGCTCCCGGCCAACAACCGCGCACTGTTCTTGTTCGGCTTGGTCGCCGTGCTCGGCGAGCTGACCTGCCTGGTCTCGGCCGTGGTCGTGCTCCCTGCGGTGTTAGCGCCTTGGAGCCGCCGGCGCAAAGGCGGCGCTGCGGGCGCGGGCGGCGCTGCGGGCGCGGCGAGCTAGCGCTCCGAGCCTGAGCTGCTCGAGGGAGAGTGGGCGCTCGCGATCCAGCATCGCAACTCGGTGCGCGGCTCGTTGACCACCAGGTCCGAGCCTCAGCCCGTGGTTACCGGCGCACGCGAACGCTCCCCATGCGGGACTCGTCGCGGCTGGTCGCAGCTAGCCGCGGTCAGCCACGGCTAGCCGTGGCGCGCGGGCCGAAGCGCTTCACGTTACGTACGCGGCCCTTCTCGCGTTCGACGTCGCGGTCGCGCGGGGGAGCATTGGTCACGAGCGTCTCCACCAAGTGGCGCGTGGCCTGAGCGATTTCTTCGACCGCGCGGTCGAACTCGGCTTGGTTGCTCAGCGAAGGCTTCACCACGCCGCTCACCTTGCGCACGTACTGCAGCGATGCCGCGCGGATTTCCTCTTCCGTCGCGGGCGGCGCAAAATTGAACAGCGGACGAATGTTGCGACACATGGTTCGATTGTGATGACTGGCGGGCCGCACTTCAACTGCCAAGCGGGCGCCTCCTGGAGTGCAAAACGACCGAACACGAGTCGGCTGGTGAGAGCGCTGGGCGCTCACTCAGCAGCCGCACATCCACGAGCCGCCGTAACAGGCGCAACTGCAATACGAGCCCGGCTCTGGCGTACAAGCGTCACCCGGTTTGGAATCCGGTTTGCCCGTGCAGTCTGGCGTCGTGGTCAGGCAGCAGGGCTTACATGCATTGTTGAACGCGTTGAAGCACAACGGCGCGCCGCCGGCGCCCTGAACCGCGGCGCAATCGGGCGGTCCTCCACCAGCGCCCGTTCCGGCTCCGCCTTCGCTGGCGGCTGGAGTGCCGGCACTGCCGCCTCCTTGCCCTGCGCCTGGGCTACCTGCGTCTGGGCTACCTGCGCCTGGGCTACCCGCGCCTGGGCTACCCGCGCCACCCGCCACTGAGCTCTGACCGCCGTCCGATGCCGCGTTGCCACCGCACGCCAGAAGCGCGGTTGCCAGTAGCGCCCCAAGCCCCAGCATCTGCCCAAACCGAACCCCACTCGTGATTGCCATGTCGATACGTATGCAAAAACGGTGCCAGCCACAACGTCGCTAAGTCAGCCCGGTTCTCGTGCCTCTCGCACTCCTGGTGGCACACGTTGGGCCGTGAGCGACACGCGACCGCAGTTGCTCAAGAGCATAAAACGGGACGCCTCAATCGCTCCCGCCAGCGCTATCGGACTCTGCTTCGTTACAAATTAGCTTGAGAGAGAATGCCGAATGGTTCGCGCCCAGGAAGAACCGAGGGGGATAAGACGAGCCGTGTCCTGATTGAAGTGCAATGATCCACGCGACACGGAATCAGGGGTGGATCATGCTGTGACACGATCCAACCGACGTCCCGAGTTGTTTTCCGGATTGGTCCGTAAAAGTCCCTTGCATCGACAGCACTGCGGAGAAGCTACCGCTCACGCTGGCAGAAGTGCGGCGGGACTCGCAATCAGCCAGCGACACTGGTGACAACGCGACGGTGCTGGCACCGAGTCGAACCGTGGTGCGGCCCCCTTCCGCGGAAAGGGAAAAATCACGCTCATTGCCTGACTGTTTGCTCCACAGATCATACCAAGCGAGGCCTGGGTCTGTTACCGAGAACGTGACAACCTGAGCACCAGTCAAGGACGGTGTGACGTCAGCCGGGCCAACGCTGAGCAAGATGTTCACCGTCGTAGTCCCGTGGCTTGGGTTGGCGAGCGGCAGCTCACAGCTGCACGGAGTCTCCACCCAGACTCCTGCGTTGTCGGCGTAACAACCGAGCCCCACACCGGCAGCACCTGCAGCGCAGCGTTCGGAGCCGTCCGATGTGCCACCCGTCCCATCGCCGGCGCTGCCACCGATCCCGGCGCTGCCTGTGCCAGCACTCGGTTCCGGGTCTCCAGAGTTCGACACTTTACCGCAACCGAGCGTTGCACAGCCCAGTGCGAACCACGAGGTGAAGAGGAGACTCGGAACCTTGTGCACACCCGCCGATACCAACCAACCCAAGCGCATGGACGGCAGTGTATGCCCCGACCGCGGACGCAATCCGCGTTATTTACACAGCGGAGTGGCTAAATTAGGCCGATGTTTGCGCAACCGCACATGATTCCATCTTGGCGCAACACGTCCGCGGAGGTCGCGGTGCAATTGCCGAGGTCATCGTAAGTACACGGACTGGGCAGCATGCAGCTCAGCCCGCCCGTATTTCGATCGGGATACGCCTGCGCGCACACTGTGCTGCAGTCATCAGACACGGGAGGCGTTACGGACGGGATGCAGGCGCACTGCACGTGGATCGAGTAGTCCTTCCCGATGCCAACGCAAGATGGTGTCCGGTTTGACGAGGAGCATCGCGTCTCGCCAATGCGGAAGGATGCTGGCGAGCATCACGAACAAGCCGCGCTCCAGTGTGCGGAGCTCGGGCCGTTTAACCGCCCGGGCCGCCACGATGAGCTGCTGGCGGAGCAAGGCGTTCTCGGTGACGAGTTCGGCGCGCGACCGCGTCGTGTCAGCGATGAACCCGGTTACCACGCCTCTCGGCCGCCACGCTGCCCATACTGCGGCCTTCGCCCGTGTCACCACAGCAGTGGCGCGGGAGCGAATGCGGGCGAGAAGCACGTCGAACATGCCGACAGAGGACCCGACTCGGGCAGAATCTTCAAGGCTTGTTCGGCGCGGAAATGTCAACGATCACGCGGCGGAGCAAGATGGTAGCCGGCACAACGGCCGCGGGTGGCCCCGGCCCACCCCGCGGGCTGGTGCGGCACTGCCCCCACCGCCGTGCGGCACGCGAATCCTGTCAGTTGGCAGGATTTCAACGTTAGTACTGTCAGGTGACAGTCGATGCTAGATTGAGCCACATGCACGCGCTGAAAGCCCGAGTTGAGAACGGCCGAATCAAGCTCGACGAGCCGACCGATTTGCCCGAGGGCAAGTTCGTGGAGCTAGTGCCGCTGGACGAGGTTTTCCTGAACGGTGGCGATGACCTCGACGACGAGGAACGCGCAGCGCTGCATGAGCCTATCCGCGAAGGCATCGAGGACATGGAGGCAGGTCGCACTGTCGATGCAAAAACCGCCATTGCCGAGCTACGCTCGCGGCTGTGAACGTTAACCTTTCTGATCGCGCGCTGGCAGAGCTGCAGCGCATTGACTTGCCCGCCCTTCTCCCAGTCTTTCTGCGCCTAGTCGCTCTGAAGCGACTGGGCGTTTTGCTTTTTGTGCTCGCGGCGACGCCGTAGTGTCCGAAACCCCGTGCGCTTGCAATTGTCGCTCGAAAGCCGATTTTGTGGGAGTTGAGAGCCGGCCTGGGATGCCGAATATCGACATTGCCTGGCTCGAGCGCCAGGGCCTACTCGCTTCCGAAGCGTCGGCGTCGGAGGATTCGGAACCGCAAGAGCCGAGCGCGCTCGAAGCGTGCCTGGCTGGCTCGCTCGGAGTCGGCGAGCTTGTGCGACTAAAATCCGCGCCCGTCGCGCTCGCGCCGGATGCCGCTCCGGCAAAGGCCAAGAAGT
>JBDTJC010000223.1:0-4622 GCA_039936055.1 Polyangiaceae bacterium
ACCTTTGGCAGCCTGTTACTTCGACGTCGATGGAACGCTGGTGACCAGCAACTTGGTTCACCCAACGCTCTACTACTTGCTCAACCAAGGCACGCCGCTGCAGACGCTGAAGCGCGTCGGCCGTGCGTTGCTCGGTGCGCCGCGCATGGCACTCGCAGAGATGGTGGACCGCCGGACGTTCAACGAACTGTTGTTCGCGAGCTTCGCGGGCATCAGCGAGGACCGCATGGTGCTGTTGGCAGAGGATGCGTTCGAGAACGTCATGAAAGCATCCCTCTACCCGGCCGCGAAGGGCTTGGTCCAGAAGAGCCGTGATGCGGGTCACGACGTGGTGCTCGTGTCCGGCGCGTTGACCGTCGTCTTGGAACAGGTCTCGAAGTACCTCGGCGCGCAAGAAGTGATCGGCAACCGGCTCGAGTTCAAGGCGGGCATCGCCACCGGCAAGCTCCTGAAGCCGGTCGTTGCGGGCCCCGAGAAGGCGCGCTTGATTCGCGAGCACGCCAAAGAAAGAGGCTACGATTTAGCCGAATGTTTCGCTTTCAGTGACAGCTATTCCGACGTCCCCATGTTGAGCGTCGTCGGGCACCCTGCTGCTGTGAACCCCGACAAACGCTTGGCGCTCCTGGCCAAGGCCTATAGCTGGCCCAGCTTCGATCTGAACCATCCGCAATGAATCATCCCTGCCTCGTCACTCTGGAGCGCGACAGCGCTCCGCGCGTTCTGTTTTCTGGCGACCGTTTGGTGGAAGTCGATTTGCCACCCGGCACGCGCTGCATTTATCCCAAGCCGCCGGCCGAGGGCTTGAAGGATCCGAACGCCGCGATTCGCTACGCGATCAATCATCCCCTTGGTACCGAGCCGCTGTACGCGAAGCTGCGCCCGGGCATGAAGGTGACGATCGCTATTGACGACATCTCCGTGCCCCTGCCGCCCATGAAGCGCCCGGATGCTCGCGAGCGCGTGCTCACGATTGTGCTCGCTCTGCTCGCGGACCATGGCGTGGACGACATTGAGCTGATCGTCGCGACCGGCATTCACCGTCGCATGAAGGCCCATGAAATCCGGCACATGGTGGGCGACAAGATCTTCGACGCCTATTACCCGGACCGGCTCTACAACCACGACGCCGAGGACAAGGCGAACATGGTGGAAATCGGCACGACGCGCCATGGCGATGCGCTTGAGCTCAATCGCCGCGCCGCCGAGAGCGACCTACTGATCTACGTGAACCTGAACTTCGTGGCCATGAACGGCGGCCACAAGTCGGTCGCGGTCGGCCTGTGCAGCTACAAGAGCCTGCGCCCGCACCACAACCCGCGCACCATCGCCGCGTCCGACAGCTACATGGACCCGAAGCGCTCCCAGCTGGCGACGGACATCGAGCTGATGGGGCGTGTGGCGCACAAGCACCTGAACATCTTCACGATCGAGACCACGGTGAACAACCGCATGTTCGACCGCTCGCTTGAGTTCTTGACCAAGAACGAAGATGACCTGACCGGCTCCGAGCGCCTGAAGCTCAAGGCCATGGTTGTGGCGACGAGCAAGCTGCCGCAAAGCGCGCGCCAAGCCATCTTCGACAAGTTCCCCGCGCCATACGAGGTCACGGGCGTCGTTGCCGGCGCGACGGACGCCGTGCACGAGCAGACGATTGCTCGCAATTTCGACCAATATTGCGTGCCAATCGAAGGTCAAGCGGACGTGCTGGTGACGGGCATTCCGTTCATCAGCCCGTACAACGTGCATGCTTTTTTGAACCCGCTGCTCGTGCAGGTGTTGGCGCAGGGCTACCTGTTCAACATGTACCGCAACGCGCCGCTGGTGAAAAAAGGCGGGACGCTGATCATCACGCACCCGTGTACGGACAAGTTCGATCACGAGCAACACGCTCCGTACATCGACTTCGTGCATCGGCTGCTGCCGGAGACGCGTGACTCAGAAGTGCTGCGCAACAAGTACGAAGAGAAATTCGCGCAGGATCCGGCGTTCATTCAGATGTTCCGCACTGGCCACGCTTACCACCCTGCGCACCCGTTCTTCATGTGGTACTGGGGCGAGAACGGCCGCCAGCACTTGGGCCGAGTGATCGTCGTCGGCGCCGATAACGAATACATTCCGAAGTTGCTCGGCTGGGAAACGTCGCCCAGCATGGAAGACGCGCTGTACCGCGCCAAGGGCGGTGAGCTGCGCTCCTTGGACGTCACGCTGCTCAAAGTGCCGCCCATCGTCATGGGTGACATGCGCTTGCCGGCGACTCCTGCGGCTCTCGGTAGTGGAGGCGCTGCGTGAGCTCGATTCGTCCCACGAACGGCCACGCGCCGAAGCTCGACTTGAAGCGCATGCTGAGCGGTAAACGCTTGGTCGTGGTCGGCGGAACGGGCTTTTTGGGCAAAGTTTGGTGGTCTTTTCTGCTCTCGCGCTTCCCTGACATCGAGCGCATCTACCTGGTGATGCGCCCCAAGGGGGGCTCCACGGTGGAGCAACGTTACGAGAAGGAGGTGGAACCGAGTCCGGTGTTGGACCCGCTGCGCACTGCCCATGGCGTGGGCTTTCCTGCGTTCATTCGCAGCAAGCTGGTCGTCGTTGCGGGCGACGTGATTCAGCCGTTCTGCGGCGTGTCGTCCGAGCTGCGCGATGACCTCCGTGGCAACATCGACGCCGTCGTTAACGTGGCCGGCGTGGTGGACTTCGACCCGCCGCTCGATGAAGCGTTGGAAGTGAACGCATTCGGCGTGCAGAACTTGGTCGCGCTTGCGCGTGACTTGGGCGGCGTGCCGCTCTTGCACACCAGCACGTGTTACGTGGCCGGCGAGCAAACGGGCCACGTGCCTGAGATCGACCCACGAGATTTTCCGTTTCCGCGCGCCCACAAGCTCGAGCGGTCGCACTGGGATCCGGATCGCGAGATCGCCGAGTGCTTGGACGTGATCGAGCAAGCGCGTCATCGCGCGAGCGATGCGTTCCGTCAGACCCGCTTTTTGGATGAGGCGAAGAAGAACCTGATCGAACGCAATGAGCCGGGCCGCGGCAGCGTGTTGGACGCGGAAGTGAAGCGCGTGAAGCGCCGGTTCGTTGAAGCCCGCTTGGCTGAAATGGGCATGGAACGCGCTCAATTCTGGGGCTTTCCCAATACGTACACGTACACCAAGGCCATCGGCGAGCAGATTGCTGCGGCCTCTGGGCTGCCGTTCACCATCGTGCGGCCTGCCGTGGTGGAGTCGACTTCTAGCTTTCCTTTTCCTGGTTGGAACGAGGGCATCAACACTAGCGCACCGCTGATCTTCATCGTGCGTCAGGGCGGCCTTCAGATCCCCGGTTCCGACAATTACCTGGACGTGATCCCGTGCGACATGGTCGCGGCGGGCCTCACGCTCGCGCTCGGTGAGTTGCTCGAGGGCACGGCCAAGCCGGTGTACCAACTGGGCTCTTCCGACACGAACCCGTGCACGATGCGCCGCTTCTTCGAGCTCAGCGGCTTGTACAAGCGCCGCTACTTCCAGAAGACCGGCAAGGGCGGTCCAATCGTTTCGTTCCTGCAATCACACTGGGAAGGCGCGATGCTCTCGAAGAGCCAATTCGAGAAGTACGGCCCGAACGTGATCGCCAAGCAGGGCAAAATGCTCAGCGGCATCCTACGCAAGGCCGCCAAAGGCCCGGCCGCGCCGTTGCTCAAGCCTGCGGCCAACCTGCTCTTCGACTTCGCCGAAGGGCAGCGCAAAGTGGGCAACGTGCTTGGCGCGTTTTTGCCGTTTACCAGCCAATATCACTATATTTTCGGGTGCGACAACACGCGCGCTGCGCACGCCCGGCTGTCCGAGGCCGAGCGCGCCTTGGTGGATTGGTCGCCCGAGAGCATTGATTGGCGTGCTTGGTTCTTGGACATTCACGTCCCGGGCCTGGAGCGCTGGGTGTTCCCGCAAATCGAGGAGCGCTTGCGTCGCCCGAAGAAGGCACCCGAACGTCACGACACGCTGCCCGCCCTCCTGGATGAGATGGCGGACCGCTTCGGGCTCGGCGTTGCATTGCAGCGCACGGAGAAGGACGGGCTCAGCCGGCTTTCCTTCAGTGAGTGGCGTGAGCACTCCGCGGCCTGCGCGGCTCGGCTGATCGAAGCGGGGGTGCGTCCGGGTGACCGCGTGCTCTTGGCAGCGCAGAACCATCCCGCGTGGCCGATTGCGTTCTTCGGTATTTTGAAAGCGGGTGCCACCGTTGTCCCGCTGGACGCGAACATCGACGCCATCGCCGCGGAGAACTTGCGTGAGGCGTCCGGAGCGCGCGTATTCATCGCGGATGCGACCGTCAAGGAGCGCCTGCAAGGCAAGCTCAACGGCGATGTGCGCTTTTGTGATCTGCTTCCCATGGCTGAAAATGGCTCGATCGGCCTCGGTGTGTCGGTCGAACCTGACGACGTGGCGGTGCTGATTTACACCAGCGGCACCACTGGGCGCCCCAAGGGCGTGCAGCTCACTCACAAAAATCTGACTTCGTTGATCGCATCGCTTGCGCCGCTGTTCCCGCTCGGGCGCGGCGACCGCGTGCTCAGCGTGCTGCCGCTGCATCACACGTTCGAGCTCACCTGCGGTTTGCTGCTGCCGCTGTCACGCGGATCACGCATCGTGTAC